>UQRU01000020.1 GCA_900543475.1 uncultured Eubacteriales bacterium | reverse complement strand
GCCTTTTCCATCGTCACAGACGAAGTGGACGCCGAAGCTGGACGCGCCTATGTCATGAGCCTGCTCGGCCGAATGAAAGACAACCCGATCCGCCTGGGCCGGGGCCTTACCTTTATCACCAAAAAGGGCGAAATCACCATCACACCCAAACGCAAAAAAGAGGCGTTTACCGTACGCGCACAGTCGCAGGACGCGGAGACCGCCTCGGAGCTATGGGTGGATTTCCGGGATAAGATCCGAAAAATCCAGACGGAGCTTGACAAAAACTAGAAAACACTATACAATATAGACAATTGGAAATGTGCGTGACTGCTGGTTCTTTATCTATCCCGAACGAAATTGCAACGATCGGTCGGCTATGGCGCAGGGCGTTGGCGCCATAGCCGCTGGATAATAGGTACTTACGGTTATGTCTGATTCTGTCAGGCCTGTTTTTTATGCTGTTTAAACGGCTCCTGCGAAAAGCGGGGAGACATGCGCATACGGGAAACGGCCGGCGGGCGTCTGCCGCCCTATACGCGTCCTTTCCCGATTCTACATATCAAGGATTTTTTGCACGGAATAGATTACAAACACAAAGGAGGAAATTTTTTGGCAAGGAGCAAACAAAACCATAAGATAAAGATCATTCCCCTCGGCGGCATGGGCGAGGTGGGAAAGAACCTTACCGTTATAGAGTATATGGATAAGATGATCGTCATCGACTGCGGGATGACTTTTCCCGACGACGATATGCTGGGGATCGACCTTGTCGTGCCGGATCTTACCTATCTTGTCAGCAACGCGGACAAGATTCGCGGCATCGTGCTCACACATGGGCACGAGGACCATATCGGCGCCCTGCCCTTTGCCCTGCAAAAGCTGGAGGCCCCGGTTTACGGCACCCGGCTCACCATCGCTTTGATCCAGCACAAGCTGGACGAGGCCAAGGTGAAAAACGCCCACTTGAACTGCGTGAGCCCGGGGGATACCATACGGCTGGGCTGCTTCAACGTGGAGTTCATCAAGACCAGCCACTCCATCGCCGGGGCCTGCGCCCTGGCCATCAATACCCCCATCGGCACCATTATCCACACCGGGGACTTCAAGGTGGACTATACCCCCATCGACGGGGAGCCCATCGACATCCGGCGCTTCGCCTATTACGGCACCAAGGGGGTGCTGGCCCTGATGAGCGACAGCACCAACGTGGAGCAGGGCGGCCATACCCCCTCGGAACGGGAGATCGGCAAGACCTTTGAAAGCTGCTTTGAGCGGGCCAAGGGCCGGGTCATCGTGGCCACCTTTGCATCGAATATTTATAGGATCCAGCAGATCGCGGATCTGGCCATTGCCAATGGGCGGGTGATCTGCTTCCAGGGCAGGAGCGTGGAGAACATCTCCGCCATCGCCCGGGAGCTGGGATATTTGAACCTGCCTGAGGAGAGCGTGGTCAGCGTGGACAAGCTGAAAAAATACCGGGACGACCAGGTATGCGTCATCACCACCGGCTCCCAGGGGGAACCCATGAGCGGCCTGTTCCGCATGGCCAACGCTTCCCACCGGCTCAACGTGGGCAAGGGGGATATGGTGATCATTTCCGCATCCAGCATCCCGGGCAACGAGCGCAGCGTGGCCCGCATCATCAACCAGCTGTATCAGAACGGGGCGTCGGTGGTGTATAACCGCATGGCGGATGTCCATGTATCCGGCCACGCCTGCCGGGAGGAATTGAAGCTCATGTTCCGCCTCACCAATCCCCGCTTCTTCATCCCCGTCCATGGGGAGACCCGGCATCTGCACCAGCACGCGGAGCTGGCCCAGGAAATGGGCATACCCGAGGACCATGTGTTCATCACCGAGGCAGGCAGCGTGGTGGAGCTGAGCCGCAACCGGGGCAAGCTGGCGGGAGAGGTGCCCGCCGGCTGCGTCATGGTGGACGGCAACGGGGTAGGGGATATCGGCAACGTGGTGCTGCGGGACCGGAAGCTGTTGAGCGAGGACGGCCTGTTCACCGTGGTGATCACCCTCAACCGGCAGACCGGGGCCCTGTTGGCCAATCCGGAGATCCTGTCCCGGGGCTTCGTGTATATGCGCAGCAGCGAGGAGCTGATCAACGAAGCCAGGGAATTGGTGCGCAAGGACGCCCTGCGCTTTGAAAAGAGCCACCGGAGCGAATGGAGCGCCATCAAGAACAACCTGCGCAACGAATTGAAGAACTACCTGTATGCCCAAACCAAGCGCAGGCCCATGATCCTGCCCATTATCATAGAAATATAGCAAAGGAGGAAGTTCCATGGTATACGACAAAGCAAGGGAGCTGGCCCGGGATATTAGCCAGAGCCCGGAATATACGGAATACAAGAAGCTGCGGGAGGCAGCCATGGCCAACGAGACCACCAAGGGGCTGATCCAGCAATACCACCAGCTGCAGCTTCGGGCCCAGGCGGCCCAGTTGGGAGGGCAAAAGGACGAGGAGCTGATGACCCAGCTGCAAAAGCTGGGAGAGATCCTCATGCTCAACCAGGACGCGTCCGCTTATCTGATGGCGGAGTTCCGGCTCAACCAGATGTTGGGGGACGTATATAAGATCCTGGCCGAGGCCATCGACGTGGACCTGGGCGCACTGGACCAGGCTTAGGCCGGAGGCCGGAAAAAGGAGGCGCCGATGGAAGAAAGACATACCCATGAGGAACGGGATGAAGCCCGGCGGCAAAACCGGGAGCGGCGGTTGCGGCGGCATAAGCTTTGGCGGGCCGTGCGGCCGGCGCTGGTAGGCCTGGTGAGCATAGGGATCTGCATAGGGGTCCTTTGGGGCGGCATCAAGCTGGTGCTGGAGGAATTCATATACCCGGTGGATGTAAACGACGCCACCCCGGTGGTGGTGACCATTGTGCCGGGCAGCGGCGCCTCCACCATCGCCAAGGCTTTGTACGAAGCCTGCGGCGAAGGGGAAGAGGGCTTGATCCGCTCCAAAGCCGCTTTTAAGATCTATGTGGATTTCACCGGCAAATCCAGCTCCTTGCAGGCGGGCACCTATGTGCTCAGCAAAAACATGGGCATCGCCCAGATCGTGGATACCATCTGCCTGGGCAACGCGCCCCGGCCTACGGTGACCTTTACGGTGCCGGAGGGCATGGGCGTGGAGGAGATCGCCAACAAGCTGGTGGCGGAGGGCATCCTGGAGGATACCACGGAATTCCTGGAACTGTGCAGGACCGGGGAGAGCTTCCAGGAATACAGCTTCATCCAGGCGGTGATGGATAGCCCGGACGCTGGGGAGCGGGATTATGCCCTGGAAGGGTACCTGTTCCCGGATACCTATGAACTGTATACGGACTCCTCCCCCAAGACCATTATCACCCGTATGCTGATCCGCTTCAACGACATTTTTACCGACGAATACCTGACCCGGGCCCAGGAGCTGGAAATGACCATAGACGATGTGGTCACCCTGGCGTCCATCATTGAAAAAGAGGCGAAAACCGCCGATTTTGCCAAGGTATCCGCCGTATTCCACAACCGGCTGGCCCAGGATATGCGGCTGGAGAGCGACGCGCCCCTCCGGTACATCTTCAAGACGGAAGGGGTCCTGGACTTCACCGCCGAGCAGATGCAGTCCGACTCCCCCTACAATACCTACACCCACGATGGGTTGCCCGTAGGCCCCATCGGCAACCCAGGGGATCAGGCCATCCAGGCCGCCCTGTGGCCGGATGAAGAATATGTAGAGGATGGGTATTTGTACTTTGTGCTCAAATCCCGTACCTCCACGGAGCTGGTATTCTCCACGGATTATGACGACTTCCTGGAGAACAAGGAGGCGTACCAAGCCAGCCCCACCGCTACCCCAGAGGGCCCGGCGGAAGGGGAAGCAGAACCTACCGCCACCCCGGATAGCACCCCTACGCCGGAGGAATAGCCGACATGGACCAGCCAAAACCCAAGCTGCCGGAGCTGCTGGCCCCAGCGGGAAACCCGGAGCGGCTCAGGACCGCCCTGCATTATGGGGCGGATGCGGTGTATGTGGGGCTCAAGGCCATGAGCCTGCGGAACTATGCGGACAACTTCACCCCAGCGGAGCTTAAGGAAGCCTGCGCCCTGGCCCATAGCATGGGACGGCGGGTATATGTGACCTTAAACGCCTTTGCCCGGGACGAGGATCTGCAAGCCCTGCCCCAGCTGCTGGAGCAGGCGGCGGAGGCGGAGGCGGACGCCCTGATCGTCAACGATCCGGGGGTGATCCGCATGGCCAAGGAAATGACGCCCCATATGCCCCTGCATCTAAGCACCCAGGCCAATACCCTCAACGCCCAGGCCGCCGCTTTTTGGTGGGAACAAGGGGTGAAGCGGATCGTGCTGGCCCGGGAGCTGTCCATCGAACAGATGGGGGAGCTCATCCGGCAAAGCCCCAAGGGGCTGGAGTTTGAAGCCTTTGTCCATGGGGCCATGTGCGTGGCCTATTCCGGCCGGTGCCTTTTGAGCGCCTATCTCGCCGGCCGGGACCCCAACCGGGGGGAATGCGCCCAGCCCTGCCGCTGGTCCTATGCGCTAAGGGAGCGGGGGCCGGGGGCGGCGTATGGTTGGTTCCCGGTGGAGCAGGACCAGCGGGGCACCTATGTGCTCAATTCCCGGGATCTGCGGCTCATCCAATACATACCCCAGCTGGCGGAGGCGGGCCTTTCCAGCCTGAAGATCGAAGGCCGGATGAAGTCCATTGCCTACGTGGCCACGGTGGTGAACGCCTACAGGATGGCCCTGGACGCCTATGGGCAAAGCCTGGCGACAGGGACGCCCTATCAGCTGGACCCGGATCTGCTCCAGGAGCTGGAGCGGGCCTCCCACCGGCCCTATACCACGGGCTTTGCCCTGGGGCTGGGGGCTACCCCTTACCAGGCCCCGGAAAGCGCGGCCTATATCGGGGAGGGGACCATCGGGGCGGTGGTGCTGTCCTACGACCCCCGCCAGGGCCGGGCTGCCATCGAGCAGCGGAACAAATTCGCCCTGGGGGATACCTTGTCCATCCTGTCCCCAGGGGACGTGGGCCGCACCCTTCGGGTGGAGGGCCTGTGGGATCTTGACGGCGCCCCCCGGCAGGATACCCCCCATCCCCGGGAGCGGTTGCTGCTGGCCTGCCATACTCCCCTGCAGGCAGGGGATATCCTGCGCATCCTGCCAAAGGCATAGCCCCGGGCCCCTTCCAAAGCCCTGGACGCATTCGGCAGCTTGCGGCCCTATTGCAAGGAACCATCGTCAACTTCGGCCCCATTTGTCCAGCCCTTTTGCCGGCCGGCCCTGGAGGGGGAACGCCCTATCCACGCCGCCCAGCCGATGCTGGAACAAATGGGGCCGTACGCGACGAATGGGCCCAGGAAAAGCCGAATGCTAGGGGGATAAAAAACCGATGGGCTCCTTGTTCACCGCCCCCCTCGGCGGCCACTTACCTGGACGATCCCCTGGGGCCCCTATGCCGCATGGGGCAGGGGACCTGGCCGGAGACCCGCCCCCTAGGGACGGATTGGTCTTGTACCCATATAGACATGGTGGTAAAATAATGTTATTATAGCGCTACTAAATCTGCTTTTAATGAGAGCAGATCCATGATAAGAAGCTTGCCGGTTAGCGGGGCATCCCTATGGCAGAGGAGCTTTATAGCCTCGGCGCATTGCAGGGCCGCGCAAAAGGCGGCGGTGAAGGATAAGCTGCTTTTATTTGCCGGGGGTTCCACTCCGCTGTATAGGCGATGCAGCAGCCCGCTACCTGGCGGGCAAACGGCAACCTGGGCGTTCCAACCGCGGATGGCCCCATGGACAATGGGGACGCCCAGGCTTTCGCAATGGGTTTCCAGGATCAGCCTGGATCGGGGGTTGTCCAAACCATCCATGACAAGATCGCAACCCGTGAGTAGGTCGTCGGCGTTTTCCTGGGTGAAAAAATCGGCGATCGCCTTGACGGTTATTTCAGGATGGATGGAGCGTATCCGGGCTGCGGCGGCTTCGGCCTTTAGGGAACCCAGCAGGGGCTGGGTACAGAGCAGCTGCCGGTTTAGGTTGGAGGGTTCAAAGCGATCCCCATCCACAACGGTGAGACGGCCTACCCCTACCCGGGCGAGATACTCGATGATATAGCCCCCCAACCCGCCGCAGCCCACTACGCAGACATGGCTTTCCCAGAGCTGCCGCTGTTCCTGTTGGGTGAGAGCCGGAAAATTTCGATCGAAGGGCGCTTCCATTTGTGTTGCTCCTTTTTTATATTTGCCCTATGGGCGTATGCAGCCTAGGATAGGCTGGAGTTTATTGTATGAGGTTAACCGTATGCTTAGTGTAAAAACCCCGGACGAGGCCTTTGCGATCATAGAAACCCAGTTTGACACCCCATTGCCTGGGGAAACGGTCCCCCTGGCAGAGGCAAGGGGGCGGGTATTGTCCGAAGATATCGTTGCAGAGGAATATATACCCGGGTTCCATCGCTCTACGGTAGACGGGTGGGCGGTGATGGCTGCCGAGACCTTTGGCTGCTCGGATAGCATGCCGGCAATTTTTGTAAAGGGGGGCGCCGTTGCAATGGGAGAGGCGCCGCCCCATGCCCTGCTCCCAGGCACCTGCATGGAGATCCCAACGGGAGGGCAGCTGCCGGAAGGGGCGGACGCTGTGGCCATGCTGGAATACGCAGAGGATTACGGGGACGGCACCATCGGCATATGCAAGCCCATCGCCCCTAAGACTAATATTATATTCCAAGGGGACGATGTATTTCCAGGAAAATCTGTTCTGCTTGCAGGGCGGCGGCTTACGTTCCAGGACGTGGGGGCGCTTGCGGCCATGGGAATAACCGCCGTGCCGGTCAGGAAGCAGCCGCGGGTGGCGATTATTTCCACAGGGGACGAGCTGGTGGCCCCTCACCAGGTCCCGGGGCCCGGCCAGATCCGGGACGTAAACACCGCCATGCTGGCCGCCTTTGTGGCCCAGCTGGGAGGCGTGCCCTTGTGCCAAGGGTTCCTGAAAGACCAGGAGAAACGGCTTAGGGCGGCGGTGGAAGCCGTGATCCCCACCTGCGATATGGTCATGCTATCCGGCGGCAGTTCCGTTGGGGAAAAAGACGCCGCCCATAGGGTGATCGCCTCGTTAGGCCGCCTGCTGTTCCACGGCATCGCCATGAAACCAGGTAAACCCACCATGCTGGGGGTCATTGCGGGGAAACCCATCTTGGGCCTTCCAGGGCATCCGGCTGCGGCCGCCTTTACGGCGGACCTGTTTGGCCGGGCCATTTTAGAAAGGCTGACCGGCAGCCGGTCTGAAAGATATCCCGTTCAGGCCGTTTTAGATGAAACCATCGGCGCAAACCATGGCCGGGCAGAGTACATGGGCGTAAAACTCTATCCCGTGGGCACCATATTATATGCCCACCCCATTAGAAGCAAATCCGGATTGATCACCGCCTTGGCGGGAAGCGACGGCTGGTTTTGCATACCCCGGGATGTGGAGGGGCTGCAGGCCGGCGCAACCATCCAAGTGATGACCCATACAATCGGATAAGGAGCGGAGAATGAGTTTTCAATATTTAACGAACGTGTCGTTGGATCGAGCAAGGGAAGATTATTTGGCCGCATTAAAAAAGGCGGGTTTTTGTTCCCGGGTGGAGGAGATCCCCGTGGGGGAGGCTTGCCAGCGGATAACCGCACAAGCCGTATACGCCCACATTTGCGCCCCCCATTACCAGGCTTGCGCCATGGACGGCGTGGCCCTTGAAGCGGCGGTGACCTTTGGGGCCACGGAAACCACCCCGGTGGTGCTTTCGGCGGAACAGTACCGCTTTGTAGACACAGGGGACCCTGTGCCGGAAGGCTGCAATGCGGTGGTCATGATAGAAGATGTGGTGACCCTGCCGTCAGGCCAGATCCGGCTGCATGCACCGGCAGTGCCATGGCAGAACATACGCCAGATCGGCGAGGACATCTGCGCTGGGGAAATGATCGTATCCTCCTTTAGCCCCATTACGCCCGCAGCCATCGGCGCCATGATCGCCGGCGGCGTCTCCCGGGTGAAGGTGATCCAAAGCCCTGTGGTGGGGATCATTCCCACGGGGGATGAAATCGTGCCGCCGACGGAAGATCCGAAGCCAGGGGATATTTTGGAGTTCAACTCGTCTATTTTTTCCGGGATGCTGGCCGGCTGGGGGGCAAAGCCCAAGGTATATCCCATTGTAAAGGACCAATTCCACCAGATACGCGACCAAGTGGCGGCTGCGGCGGAAGCCTGCGACATCGTGCTGGTAAACGCGGGCTCCTCTGCGGGCAGGGAAGATTACTCCGCCTCCGTCATCCAGTCCCTGGGAGAGGTATTCTTCCACGGCATCGCCATCAAGCCGGGCAAACCGGCTATCCTGGGGCGGATCGGATGCAAGCCGGTATTGGGCATCCCGGGATATCCGGTCTCCGGGATCATCGTCATCGAGGAATTGCTAAAACCCATCCTGGACCTATGGTTCCATACCGATACGGCCCGCAAGCAATATGCTACCGCCGTGCTGACCCGGGGCGTGGTGTCCGGGCTAAAATACCAGGAATTTGTCCGGGTCCGGGCGGGCATGGTGGGGGATCGGCTGGTAGCCGCCCCATTGAGCCGGGGCAGCGGCGTTGTATCTTCGTTTATGAAGGCGGACGGCATTTTGGAGATCCCCCAGGGCCAGGAGGGCTTTGAGGCGGGGGAATCCGTGAACATCCGCCTACTGCGGCCTATGGACCGGCTGCAGCATACCCTGATGACCATAGGCAGCCACGACCCCATCCTGGACGAGATGAGCGATCTGCTGCACAGGGCGGACCCGAGGCTGTTTATGAGCTCGTCCCATGTGGGTTCCATGGGCGGGATCTTTGCGGTGCGCCGGGGAGAAGCCCATTTGGCCGGGGTGCACCTGCTGGATGAGACCGATGGCAGCTACAACCGCTCCTTCATAAGGAAATATTTCCCCAATGGGGGCGTCAGGCTGGTGGAGTGCGTAGGCCGCGAGCAAGGGCTAATGCTGGCCCCGGGGAACCCCTTGGGGATCGCCGGCATAGAAGACGTGGCCAGGTGCAACGCCCGGTACGTAAACCGGCAAAAGGGCAGCGGCACCCGGATCCTGACGGACTATCTGCGCAAAGAAAAAGGCATCCCCACAGATAAGATCCGGGATTATGAACGGGAGGAGTTTACCCATACCGCCGTTGCAGCCCAGATCGCATCCGGGTCCGCCGACGCAGGCATGGGGATCTATTCGGCGGCCAAATTGTATGGGCTGGACTTTGTCCCCGTTTGCATGGAGCAATATGACCTGTTGATCCCGGACTATGCCTGGGATACCCCCATGCTACAAAAGCTGCTGGAGATCCTGGGTTCCCCTGCATTCCAAAAAAAGGTGGAAGCTATGGGCGGATACCGGTTGGAGCATCCTGGGAAGGTGCGGGAGCGGTTTTAGCATACTGGCCCGCACCCCCCAAAAACATAGGGCCCCATACCGTGGCGATGGGGCCCTGTTCGTTTGGATAAAAATATGCCCGCCCAAAGGAATAGGCGGGCATATTTACACAGCAGGGGGCGCTGGCTGGGGGAAGGCCCTTCCTGGAAAGCCTTACGCCAACGGGCGACCGCCAGCCGATCTGCCGGCGGGGCGTTACGCCTCCTCCAGGCTCTCCACCTTGAAAATGACGGGGCGGAGGCCATCGGTACAGGATGCGATGATGCAGCCGGGCTTTTTGCTATTGGGGAATTCCGCGTGGAACATAACGGAAATGATCTCCCGATGGATGTCGGCCCAGGCCCAGGGGCAGAACCCCGCGGGCATTTCAAAGCCGTCCACAATGAATACGTCCCCCTCGTTAAACCGGTAGCAGGGCGGATAAGAGGCTTTCTTCTCAGGGAGCAAATAGGCGTCCACCAGATCCTCGTGATAGAGCTTTTTTAGTACGGTTATTTTTACTTTTGCTGGATTTTGCGTAGCCATTTCCATTCCTCCTTATCATTGGCCGCCATGACGGTCCATAATGAATTTTACGAGCAAGGCGATCCCATATACGATGGCCTCGTCGTTAAAGTCAAACTCCTCCGTATGGATGTGATGGAGGGGGGCGCCTTCCTTGGTAATGCCCAGCCGCACGAACGCGCCTTCCCCCACCTGGGACAAAATATCGGAAAAGTCCTCTGAGCTCATGACGCTTTCCAATGGATCGATGGAGTCCGGCCCGAATAAGCTGCTCCAAGCGGCCTTGAGCTGCTGGATGACCTCGTGGGAATTCACCAGGGGGGCGGGGCCATGCTGAAAGGCAACGCTTGCAGAACACCCGTTTGCATCGGCGATCCCCTGGACAACCCGGTGGATCTCCTGCTGGATCTGCTGGCGCACGGCTGCGTCCTGGGTACGGATGGTCCCGGCGATCACCGCTTCTTCCGGAATGATATTGGGCGCGGTCCCAGCATGGAACATGCATACGGAAAGCACGGCGGGACGCTTGGCGTCGATACGGCGGCTGGTGATCTCATTGAGCAGGGTCACCCCATGGGCCGCGGCGTTCAAGGCGTCGGGGACCCGGTGGGGATAGGCGCCATGGGCGGAACCCCCTTTGAAGGTTACGGTAAACGAATCTGCGGAGGCCATGTAGGCCCCGGAAAATACGCCCAGATGGCCCAGCTGGCATTCAGGCCAGCCATGCAGGGCTACGGCGCAATCCACCGTTGGATTGGTTAAAATGCCGGCCTTGAGCACCGCGTGGGACCCGGTCCCCGTTTCCTCCGCCGGCTGGAACAGGAGCTTTATGGTGCCGGTAAGCCGGCTTTTTTGTTGGGCCAGGAGCCTGCCGGCCCCCAAGAGGATGGCTACGTGGCCGTCATGGCCGCAGGCATGGGACACCCCCGGCACCGAAGAGGCATAGGGCACGCCGCTTCGATCCTGCATGGGCAGGGCGTCGATGTCCGCCCGCAGGAGGGTCACCCGTTCATCCGTCCTGCCGGCTTCCCCGCGGATGATCCCCATCGCCCCTGTGGGTAGCCCCAGGGGTTGCTCCTCTATGCCCCAGCTGCCCAGGGTCTCCTGGATCAGCTTCGTCGTTTCAAACTCCCCATCCGCCAATTCCGGATGGCGATGGATCTTGCGGCGCAATGCAATACAATCTGCCGCTACCTCTTGGGCTTGCTTCAAAATAGAATCCATATCCTTTATTCCGCAAGATAGGCCTTGCGTACTTCCTCGTTGCGCATCATTTCTTCCCCGGTCCCCTCGATGACGATTTTGCCCGTCTCCAACGCATAGGCATAATCGGCAATTTCAAGGGCCATGCCTGCATTTTGCTCCACCAATAAGATCGTCATGCCGCCGTCCCGCAGCTCTTGGATGATCTCGAACACCTCTTCCACAAACAAGGGGGAAAGGCCCATGGAGGGCTCGTCCAATAGAAGCATACGGGGGCTGGAAATCAGGGCCCGGGCAATTGCCAGCATCTGCTGTTCGCCGCCGGAGAGGGTGCCAGCCATCTGCTTATACCGCTCCTTTAGCCGGGGGAACCGGTTATATTGTTCTTCGATCCGGGTTTTGATTAGGTGCCGGTCGGATATGGTGTATCCGCCCATAATCAGGTTATCCTGTACGGAAAGCTCAGAAAAAACCTGCCTGCCTTCCGGGATCTGGGAAATCCCCATCTTCACCACATCGTGGGGCTTTACCTTTGTAATGTCGTTCCCGTCAAAGGTAATGCTTCCGGAGCGAACAGGCAATAGGCCGGCGATGGTTTTCAGGGTGGTGGTCTTTCCAGCGCCATTGGCGCCGATAATGGCCACGATTTGCCCCTTTTCTACCGTAAGGCTGATCCCTTTGATGATTTCGATATTGCCGTATCCGCAGTGGACTTCAGACAAGGAAAGCATCTCTATTCACCCCCCTTAGTTTGAAAATGCTTTAGGCTGCCATACAGGGCAGTGGCACGCTGAAACTCCTCCTCACAGTAAAACAGATCCAGTTTTTCATCGATGACCTTTGCGGCTTCCACGCAGAACATGGCCGCATCCCGGATATCGTTTTCTTGGTTGGCGCCGGTGGCGCAGCCGGGGATCACGCTGGTGGCGGTGATGGCTAAGCCGATGACCGGGGCGTCGGTGGCGCAGGCGGCTTGCAAAATGCTGTTGATATGGTGCAGGTCATTTCCATAGGGGGTGATATCGTATTGGCTCAGGGCGATGACCCGGGGCAACTCCCCGGAAACATAGCCGGCCAGATCCAGCAGCTTGGCGCTGACCGGCAGGATATACCCTTCTTTGACCGTTGGGGTAATGGCGATTCCCCGGCTATTTAAAATCCGGTTGCCCTTGGTGGTATCCACAGAGATAATCGCTTCCATATCCCTGGAGACTTCCATCTCGTTCATGGTATCGATATCCACGGGCGAACCCATAAAGGGAACCGGGATATGGGGGATGGTGGGCGCATTGGGGCAGATATGTGTGGAAATGGAAACATCCCCAGGGAGCATATCCCCGTGGGCGCGCATGCGCAGCAACCGCAGGGCCGCCGCCAAAACCGCAATACATCCATCTGCATCGGAGACCATTCCAGTGATAGCGGGGCGTGCGCCTATGCCGCCCAACCGGCCGACAAATCCCAGGGTTGGCACAGCGCCGCCTTTTTTTCGGCCATGGGTCCCTGCAATGGACAGATGCACAAAGTCCGTATGGCCTTGCGCGCCTTCCACACGCTTCACCTGTACATCGTCGGCGCCATTTTGGGTCAAAAATGCCGCCACGTCATTGC
This sequence comes from uncultured Eubacteriales bacterium, assembly GCA_900543475.1. Classification (GTDB taxonomy): domain Bacteria; phylum Bacillota; class Clostridia; order Christensenellales; family CAG-138; genus Pelethousia; species Pelethousia gallinarum. Next base: position 14,719 of record UQRU01000020.1, on the reverse strand, counting down.
CAGTCACTTGTCCTTCTAACAGCTGGATAATATCCAATACTTCCTTTAACACAACAGATTACTCCTTCTTAATTATAATTACGCTGCGTTTCCTTGTGTCCAAATTTACCAAGATACGCCTCGACAACTTTGGGGTTGGCCGCAACAGCCGCAGGCAGCCCTTCGGCGATTTTCGTGCCATGGTCCAGGCAGGTGATCTCATCGGCCAGGCTCATAACCACCCGCATATGGTGTTCGATGATCAGGATCGTAATGCCATATTCGTCCCGCAGCTTCTTGACCTTTTGCACCAGGTCCGTGGTCTCTGTGGGATTCATCCCCGCAGCGGGCTCATCCAGGAGGATGATTTCAGGGTCCAGGGCCATAGCCCGGGCGATCTCCACCAGGCGCTGCTTTCCATAGGGCAGGCTACCTGCTTGCGTGTCCCGCTCTTTGGAAAGCCCCATGAAGGAAAGATACTCCAGGGCTTTTTCCCCCCGCTCCTTTTCCAAGGCCCACTGCTTTTTATTGGGGAACATATTTGGCAGCAGGGGATATTTGGAATTCCTTTGTTGCCCCACGATCACGTTGTCATGGACGCTCATGTTTTTGAACAGGCACAGGGTCTGGAAGGTGCGGCTTATGCCGGCCCGCCCGATCTTATAGCTGGGGAAACCGGTGATGTCTTTTCCCTGAAACTCCACCGTGCCGCTATCCGGGGTATAGAACCCGGTGATCACATTGAAAAACGTAGTCTTACCCGATCCGTTTGGGCCGATGATGGCGTGGATGGAACCCTTTTTTACCGCGATATCCACGCTGGACAATGCCGCAAGACCGCCAAAGTTTTTACAGATGGAATGGGTTTGAAGAATAGCGTCTGCCATACTATTTCTCCTTTCTTGCGGCCGTCAAAACGCCCTGGGCTTTTTTGTCCTTGCGGGCCTTGCAAAAACTTTGCAACCGCTTAAAGCCCCCCATCACGGCGCCGCAGATCCCACGGGGCATAAAGATGATCACGATCACCAGCATGATCCCGTAGATAATGAGCTGATAATCATTGAAGAACCGGAACATTTCCTTGGCGAAGGTCAGCAGGAGCACGCCAACCACCGGGCCTAGGATAAAGCCCATACCGCCGGCCAGCACCATCATCAAATAGGACACCGACTGGGTGAAGTTATAGGTATAGGGGGAGAGGTACCCGTTTAAATGGGCGTTCAGGCTTCCGGCGATGCCGGCCAGAACCGTAGAGATCACAAACGCCTGTACCTTCATGCTGCTGGTGTTGATGCCCATGAACCCAGCGGCGATCTCCTCCTGGTTGACGGCCTTATAAGCGCGGCCCACTTCCGAGCGCACGTAATTGGTATACATGAAATATATCAGGATCACGATGGGCATAATTAGCCAGTAGTAGCTTAGGTCGTTATCCAGGGCGATGCCGAAAAAGGTGGGGGAAGGGATGTTTTTAAACCCTTCCGCGCCGCCGGTCAATTCCGTCCAATTGATGAGGACCAGCCTTGTGATCTCCCCGATGCCGATGGAGGCGATGGCCAGATAGGAACCGCTCAGCTTCAAGGTGGGCTTGCCGATCACATAGCCCAGCAATCCGGTGATCAAGCCGGATAAGGGCAGGGCCAGCCAGAAGGAAAGGCCCAGCTTTACAGTGAGGATGGCGGAAGCATAGGCGCCGATGCCGTAGAATGCCGCGTGGCCAATGGAGATCTGCCCGCAATAGCCGGTGAGGATATTCAGGCCGGCCGTGAGGATGGAAAGGATCAGCACGGTATTCACCAGGTGCATATAATACTTATTGGTGACCACAAAGGGGATGACAAGCAGCAGCACCACCAGCCATATACCGGGATGTTTTTTGAAAAGGCTAAGCATCTTTTTCATATTTTTTTCCTACCCTTCTCCTTTCCTCCAAGAATCCCGTTGGGCATGGCCAACAATACGGCAATGAGGATAACAAAGGCAATGGCGTCCTTGTATACGGAAGAGATATAGCGGGCGGAGAGATTTTCCGCCAAGCCCAGGACAACGCCGCCGGTAATTGCGCCGGGGATGCTGCCAAAGCCCCCCAACACGGCTGCGGCAAAGCCCTTAAGGCCCGCCAGGGCGCCCATTTCGGTTTCCACATAGAAAATGGGGCCGATCAAAACGCCGCCGATCCCGCCTAGGGCCGCGCTGATAGCGGCGGCAAGGGAATCCATTTTTCCCACGGGGATGCCCATCATGGCCGCGGCATTGCGGTTTTGGGCGGTGGCGCGGATGGCTTTGCCCACCTTGGTCTTATGGAAGAAAAACTGTAGAACCACAATGGCCAATGCGGCAATGCATAGGACCGCCAAATATGCCGGCATGATCTGGATGCTGCCGATATAAATGGGGTCGCTGCCGAATACCTGGGGATAGGGCATTGCGTGGGAGCCCCAAATAAGCTGGGCCCCGGCCCGGATGGTAATGGATATCCCTATTGTGGCGATGATCAGATTGAGGGCCGCATAATTTCGCAGGGGGCGAAAAATGCCTCGTTCGATTATTACGCCAAATAAAGCAGATGTGAGCGCCCCCAAAACGATGGCTGCGGCATATGGGACCCCCAGGTTCACATAGGTCAACCCAAATACAGCGCCCAGCATATACATATCCCCTTGGGCAAAGTTGATCAGCCGCAGGGAGTTATAAGTAATGGTGTAGCCTAAGGCCATCAACGCATATACGCTGCCAATGGCACAACCACTTACGATGATCTGAAGCAATTCAACACCATTAAACAACCACAATCACACTCCATTCCTCTAAAATATCAGCCGCTTGCAATTGCGGGAAGAACAAGCACGCTGCTTTGATGTTCCAGCTCCCGGTCTAAGCCGCCGGAAACCATGGCGTTCCTACCGTTGACCACAACATAAAATTCATTGAAATCGTCGCTCTCTCCAAAAGCGATGGGTAGCTCATCTTGTTCTTCCAGCCGTTTCATCAGATCCCGAACCGTGGACCCCATCGGCAGCGTTTCATGCCGCTGCCGTATGGATTGCCCGCAAGCACGCCCAAATACCGATAGGGTTATTTCGATTTCTGCCTGTTCCATTTATTTTTGCTGCGCGCCCCGCTTGATCAGCAGGGCCAGCTCCGCTACATGCTTGCCGATCAGCTCGGCGGATTTCATACCCACTTCCGTGTCGTTTTTTACGCAATCGGGCTCCTTGCCGCCCATGCCCCAGCCAGGCGCGCCAATATAACCGATGTGCTTGGCGCCTACCACGCAAAAATCATTGATGATGAACCAGTCGTTCAAGGCTGCCAGGGTATGCTCTTGGCCGCCGTTGCGGTCGTAGCCAACGGCGATGGAGGCGCCGACGCACTTGCTCCAATCCGGGGCTTTGGTGGTGGCTTCCGGGAAGAAGTTGGCCTTGAGCAGGGAAGTGGCACGCTCCATATAGGCCCGCATCTGGGAATTGATGCCGTAGAAATAGACGGACGCCCCAAAGATCACCCCGTCGGGCATGGGGTCATAAAGAGGCCGGAACAGCTCGTCCCAATCGTCCTTGAGCACGCACTTGCCAGTCCGCACACAGCCCCGGCAATTTAGACAACCCCGCACGTTTTTCTGGGCAAGGGATATAAACTGGGTTTCCACAGATACCTCTGGGGTCTCTATGCTTTTCGCGGCTTCTAAGGCATGTTTTACCATGACCTCCGTATTGGCATGGCGGGGGCTACCGGAAACGCCGATGATCTTTAAATTCATTTGTAGAAATCCTCCTCGTTAATAATATCTTCCAAACCGTAATGCTCTACGGTTTCCCGGGTGGGCAGGCCGTTCTTGTCCCATCCCCGCAGTTCATAATACCGGTCCAGCATGCCGTCCATTTCCTCTTTGGAGTTCATGCTGGTCCCCTGGTTGTGAGGCCGCTCCAACGGCTCGTGCATAAGCCGCCAGGGCAAGGTATCCGCTTCCCGCCGGACCCCTTCCCGCATGTTGAAAAACCGTTCCAGCAGGACGATCCGCCTGGAGGCTTCCGTAAGCTCCTCCGTGGTCATGGGGATGCCGGTGGCGGTTTCATACATGGCCGCCATATCTTCCGGCAGGATGGCGTAGGTGGATAGGGTAGCCCGGGAGCACAGGCCCAACGCATCCGTCATGGTAAAGGCGTTTTCATGCCACTCTACGATTTCCGGCTTCATGGCCGTGGACTCGCTGACCGCATACTTTTCATCGCCGGTGATCCGCTTGATGATGGCCCGCATTTCCGGGGACAATCCGCCCTCCGCCATGCATTGCCCATAGAGATGGTCCGGCCCTCTGGGGTTGGTGGCAAAGGATAAGGCGTAGCCCTTGGCGTTTCGGGTCTCCACCCTGGATTGCTCCAGGCCCTTGGCCTCAATGGCCCATTTCCAGGAATCATGCCCGACGATCTTGGCGGCTTCCCGTACCCCTTCCGCCAGCAGATTGCCCAGATATCCCCGCCGGAACGCGATCATATCGATGAGAGCAAGCATGGCGTCGGCGTTGCCGAAGGCTAGCTTATAGGTTTTCCCGGTAGCGGGGTCCTCGAAGGTGTCGGGCAATACCCCCCGTTCCGCGCATTCCATGGCCCACTGGATGCAGGCGCCGCAGGAGATGCAATCCAGGCCGTATTGGTTGGTCAGGTCGTTGGCGCGGAGGCAAGCGTCGGTATCGGAGACCTCGCAGCCGCCGCCGAATACGGAAATCGCCTCGTATTCCGGGCCGCCGGATTCGCTGCCCAGATAGTTTTTGATGGTTTTGGTGTATCGCTTGCAGGATATGGTGCAACCAAAGCAGCTTTCTAGCCGCACCACGTTGCCCTGTTCCACCAGGGCTTGACCGCTCAGCGGGTATACATCGTCCATATGGCCCTTTTGGAAATTCCGCACGGGCAGGGTGTGGGTCTCGTTTAAGCCGATCATCCCCCCCGGGGTGCCGTAGGCCTTATAAAAGGCGCAGCGGCCGATGGACGCGATGCTGTCCCGGCTTCCCTGGGTAACGGAAAGGAAGGCGTCCTGGTCCGCCATCTCAAGGCCGTCCCGGCCAAAGCAACATACGGCTTTTACCTTCTTCGACCCCAGCACGGCCCCTAAGCCGCAGCGGGCAGCCGTATGGTAGGTGGAACAAAAGACCCCGGCGTATTTTACCAGGTTTTCCCCGGATTGCCCGATGCAGCATACGGCAATATCCGGGCAGTCGGGGTGATCCTCGGCAATGCGCTCGGTGGTCTCCTTTACCGATAGGCCCAGGTACCGGTCCGCAGGCTCAAAGAGGATGCGGGTGTTTGTAATAACCAGGTTGATCCAGGAAGGGGATTGGCCGTGAAGCACCAGGGCGTCATAGCCGGCGTACTTCAATTCCGGGCCCCAATGGCCGCCCATGTTGGCCTTGGCAAACAGGTTGGTAGCCGGGCTTTTTCCGGTCACGGTGGTGCGGCCAGCGGTGGGGGCGTTGGTGCCGCACAGTACGCCGGGGGCAAAGGCCACCGTATTTTCCGGCCCTAGGGGATCGATGCCTTTTTTTACATCCCGATATAAAAGATAAGATGTGATTCCACGGGCGCCGATGAAGCGCTTCATGTAATCTTCACCGAATATTTCGACTTTATAGGTTTGATCGTCCAAGAATACGTGTAGTACCTTGCAAACATTCAATTTATGCATAAGCCTCACTCCTCGCAAACGAGCACGTGCGCAGGGCATACCAGGGCGCATTGGGGCTTGCCGCCGCATAGGTCGCATTTGAACGCACAATCGTCGTCTTCATTAAAATGCATCGCATGGAAGGGACAGGCTTCCACGCATGCTTTACAGCCAATGCAAACGGCAGGATCTACCACCAGGGCGCCGGCATCCGACATTTGGATCGCCCCAACGGGGCAGGCGGCAGCGCATAATGCTTTTTTACAATGCCGGCAAATGATGGGGGTACATTCCAGGGTGGATTCATTGCGGGCGATGTGGACCCGGCTCAGCCAAGGTGAAAAGGCCCCGCTATGCACCACGCTGCATGTGGCTTCACATTGCCTGCACCCAACGCATTGCTGCGACAAGTCAATCTTTAACTTCATAGCAAAAACATCCTTGGGAAATATTATTGAAAACGAGGGGGAGTCCTGCAAAGCATTCCTCCCCCCTGGCTTAAGTTCTTGGAGTCTGGAGGCGCGGCTTACTGGGCAAGGATCTCGGTTTCGCCGGTCGTTCCATCGGTGATCCGGAACAGGAGGCAATCCTGGCCGCCGTCGCCATTTTCATTGAAGGAAACCGTGCCGCTGATGGCGTGGAAATCCTGGATCTCCCGGAGGGCGTCCCGGATGGCGGTACGGTCGCTGCTGCCGCAGTTTTCAATGGCCTGGGCAAGGACGTTCACCGCATCATAAGCCAACACCACGTTGATATCGGGGGTATATCCCTTGGCCTCTTCAAACTCTTTGATGAAGTTTACGGCTTCCTCATCGGTACGGGCCGGGCTGAATCCGGAGGATACGCCATAGCAACCCGTAGCAGTTTCGCCGGCAAGCTCAAAGAAATTCCCGATCGTGGCGCCGGTGGAAAGGAGGATATCCGCATCAATGCCGATTTCTTTCACCTGGCGCACGATTTGGCCGCCCTCGGTGTAATTGCCCCAGAGGATGATGGCGTCTGCGCCGGCAGACTGGATCTTCAGCAGGGAAGCGGTAAAGTCCTTGGTTCCGGTGGTATAGCCTTCTTCAGCCACAAAGGACATGCCCCGCTCTTCCATATATCCCTTGAGCAGGTTCAACCCGCCTACGCCGTAATCGTTGGTATCATAGATGACTGCGATCTTGGAATCGCCCAGGGTATCCACCGCATAGTCCAGCAGGGCCTTGGAATACACAACATCCGTGGCGGTGACCCGGAATACCCACTGGCAGCCGGAATCGGTAATGGCCATATTCACGCCGGAAGGAACGATATGGGGGGTGCCGGATTCGGTGAGCATGTCCAGAATGGCCAGGACCTCGGGGCTGTTATTGGAGCCCATGGTGCAGGCCACCTCGTCCTTGTAAAGGAACTTGTTCATAATGGTAACGGCGTTTTCAGAGTTGCCCTCGGTATCTTCAAAAATGGCGTTGAGGGTGTATTTGCCATCGCACAGGCCGCCGTTTGCATTGATCTTCTCAATGGCGTAAGAGATGCCGTCCTGCTGGCGGGTGCCGCCGATGGCCATGGTGCCGGTGAGGGGGCCGAATACGCCAATGGTGATCTCTTCGGCGTCAGTGGCGGCGGATTCGGTGCCGGTTGCCTCATCGGTTTCCGCGGGGGTCCCGCATGCGGTTAGGCAAAGTAAGGATAACATTGCTACAGCACAGAGAATAGCAATCCATTTTTTCATATTTTTTCCTCCACATTCATTAAGTTTATATTATTTCACAAGGCAAGGCCTTGCACGCCACCATAGGATAGGATTTGTATTATTATGAATTTTATTATAAATTTACTCCAAAAAAACAGGAGTGGTAAAATAAAGAAATTAATGATCGATCCGTTTTTATCATGCAGGAATTATAGCATAACGATATAGGCGTTTCAATTGGTAATAATCACTAGTATGCATAATAATATTTATATTTTATTATGATATATCATATAATACGGATGCCGCAGGGAATTTATACAATCGATCTCCCGCCTTTCGGCCCTATTGGCCTTGCATAAAAAAAGAACGAAAATAAATTTTTCCTGGTTGCAATGAAGCAAGGAGATACGATAAAATTAACTAAGAGTTTTCAGCATATTTTTAGCCTTCTTGGAGGACCGTAATTTTGCCGCTATTTTTTACGTAGAATCATGATGCCAGAATTAAAATTAATTTTCTGATTTTTTGCATTTGAAGCGTTTAAAAAACCACGCTTTCAAGGGAAACCTAACCTTACGTTAAATTACATCTTTGTATGGTGAAACGCAATGGATATTTTAAATCAAAACGAAGAAATATTTCTCACTGTTGCCGAGGTATTTGAAATTCTTTCATCCAAAATGGACTGCGATTTTATTGCAGGTTACAATGGAATGAATAATAGATGCGAGCACATTGCAGTTTGGGAGACCCCGGACGGCACAGACTGGCTGCGGGGCCATGAATTTTTACTATCCTCAGGCTATGCCATGCACGAATATCAGCAATACCTGCCTATGTTCGTCCAAAAGATCAGCGAGCACGGGGGGGCGGCGGTGGCAATAAAAAGAGGGCGCTATCTTTCCGAATTTACAAAGGATATGCTGGAGGAGGCCAACCGCTGCAAGCTTCCCATCATCAGCATGCCCCGGGAGGCTTCCTATACGGACGTGACCGCCAAATTTTATGAAAAGCTGTTTTATAAGCGCAACAGCGCCTTGGTGCGGGCTCGCAACATCGATAGCCGCCTATTGTCCCTGGTGTTTGACTACAACAATACGGAAGAGGTGGTGGTGGCCCTTTCCAGCCTATTTGGGATCTCCATCTGCGTATATGATAACGCGTATATAGAATCCTTTAGCTGCTATACGGCGGACGGGTTCCACCGGGAGGCCATGGAGGAATTCCGCAAACGGATCTCCGCCCAAAAGAACGCCCCCGCCGCGCCGGACGAGGCGCCCAATAAAGCCAACCGCACCGAGCCCATAAAGCTCTGCTTGCCCTATGGGGATTTTTACGCCTTTGAATTAAGGCTATCCGATACCAGATTGAACTATCGCATGTGCGTCATCAGCTCAAACGCCTTTGACGGCCAGCAGCTAAGCGCCATAGAGCAAGGGGGCATGGTGCTTTCCCTGAAATACAATTCAGAAGAACGGACCGCCTTCCGGGAATTGCACCTGCGGCGGACGGCAACGGAATTGATGCTCAATAGCGAAATCCCCAACCGGGAATTATTGCAGAGCATTGAGGGGGACTTTACCTGGAATTCCAGGGGGCATTATTGCGGGATCGTGATCAGCTATCAGGACCGATCCGAAAACGGGGATCCGGACCGCTTAAAACAATACATGTACAGCGTGATCAACAGGCTGTTCAAAGGGCAATACCTTATTACGGACCGGGGGAACGCCATATACATTTTTATCAAAGTCCGCAACAACGAAGATATCAAACGCTTTGCCGAACGGTTTGAAATGTATTTGACCCATTTCCCTGACGGAAAGCCCCGGGTAATGATCGGCGCGTCGAATATCTATAACTCCATCAAGGAGCTGCCGTCCATGTATCACGACTGCCTGGTGACCACAATGTACAGAAGCAAATCGGGACTGGTATTTTTCGACCAGGATGATGCGGCCCGGTTTTTATATCCTCTGTTTGAGGATAAATATTTTGCATCCTGCTACAATAAAACCATCGGTTCCCTCATCCAATACGACCAAAAGAACAAGGGCCTACTTGTAGAGACCTTGCAGGCGTATTTCGATAATAATATGAATAAAACGGAAACGGCCCAAGCCCTTTACATCCACATTGAGACCCTGCGCTATCGGCTGAAAAAAATAGAGAAGCTCACCGGCTTGAATATGAACGATAGCAATGACCTGCTCACCCTGCAGCTGGGGATGAAATTCTGTCAAATGCGGGGGATCAACCAGGTTTTGAATTGAGGCGCCGCGGCGTCTAGGAGGAAGCCCCTATGCCTTTGCCGCCCATGCCCGGCCAGAGGGAAACGGGGCGTTTGCCTGGGGGGAGGCAGGCGGCTTTGGGCATAATCCCCGAACAATAGACATAAGATGATACACCCTGTGTTTTCGGAGGTGTATCATGCTGGACGCCATCTTACAGCTTGCCCGGGATGTATGTTTCTTCGCGGGCTATGTGCGCGGCACAAACGCCTTTCCGCCTCCGCTGGAGCCCCAGGAGGAAAAGGCATTGATCCAAAGGCTTACCCAAGGGGACCAAGGGGCCCGCAACCTTTTGATCGAACATAATCTCCGGCTGGTGGCCCATATCGCCAAAAAATACAGCGCCCCCCGCAGGGACCCGGACGATTTGATCTCCATCGGCACGGTGGGGCTCATCAAAGCCGTTTCCACCTTTAAGCCGGATAAGGGCAACACCCTGGCCACCTATGCGGCCCGGTGCATAGAAAACGAGATCCTTATGAGCCTACGGGCGGAAAAGAAATCCGCCGGGGAAGTTTCCCTTAGCGAACCCATCGGGACGGATAAGGACGGGAACGAGATCTCCCTGGCGGAAATACTGGGCACCGACGGGGAAGACGTGCAAAACCAGGTGGAACAGACCCTATTTGGGACCCAGCTCAAAGCGGTCATGGACCGGGTCCTGACGGAGCGGGAACGCATGGTGATCCAACTGCGATACGGCTTGGATGGGTGCCCCGTCCTCCCCCAGCGGGAGATCGCCAAAAGGCTGGGGATATCCAGGTCCTATGTATAGCGCCGCCGCTAATGTAAATGGAGCCCGGAAAGCCTTGTGGGACAAGGGGGGTGGGGCTGGAAAAACTTGATAAACTATGCCAAAGGGCGCATCCTTTACGGTAAGGGACAATATAGACAAAACGATAAGCGGGCATTTCTCAAAAACCACAAGATCTGTACCGGGATTTTCAGGATCACATTTAGGAAAGGGCATGGAGGGGCGCGTGCGCACCAAGCAGTTCCGCCTGCGGATGCAGGATAAAGAAGAACCCTACGGGGCGCATGGTTACATCGGCGGAACCTGTTTCCTCCTACAGATCAAACAGGCTGCATTTGATCCGCGTGTGTTTCAGAATCCCTCCAGGGATGCCTGTTTTGGTGTTATAGATTCCATTCATGAACTGTTTGACCAGGCGGATGCGGGGCACGGAGGGCAATTTCCCAACCCCGAAGACCTGGCATCCATTGCCGTGGAGCGAAAATGCGGACGATTGGAATGGCGCCTAGACTGGAATAGCCCCAGCGTGGATTTCTATCCATCGCTTGGCGGGGGCCAATGTGGGATTGGGCCGTGTATCGCACTGCCGGCGATACACTTGGGAAGTTTGCAGAATAAGATTCATTGATTTGTCAACGAAATACCGAAGACTGACCGTTGACCGATATTGCCGTTTAAGGTCAACGGCTTTGTTTGTTCTTATTTTAATAAGGAAGCTGTTTGCACGAGCAAAACACCAAATAAAATTTTGTGAACGTCCCTTGACAACCGGCCGTTCTTCCACTATTATGTAGCTTGCTACCAAATTAGGTAGTATGCTACTAATTTAAAAAAAGGAGGCGGCATCCATGTTACCGGTCGGCAGAGACGACCTGGGATTCAAGATCAAAACCATTTCCAAACTGCTGACACAGAACATGACCAACAGCATCACATCCCTGGATCTGACCAGTTCACAGGCCATCGTTCTGGGTTACCTGTGTTATCGGGCACGCCAGCAGGAGAGGGCTTATCCCCGGGACCTTGAGCGGCACTTCTCCTTTACCCACCCCACGGTGTCGGGGCTGCTGCAGCGGCTGGAGGCAAAAGGCTATCTTCGCTTCGAGCCGTCGCCGGAGGACCGGCGGTGCAAGCAGATTCTCGTCACAGAGCGGGCGCTGGAGACCAACCAGCAGGTCCTCGATCATCTGGCCGCGTGGGAGCAGCGGCTGGTCAGCGACATGTCCCCTGGGGAAATTACCCAGCTCCACAGCTCCCTGGATCGGATGATCCAAAACCTCAGCGCTTCCAACGGCGCGCCACATGCGGCGGACCAATCCCCTCGGCCCGCCGATGAGACGGAGAGGAAACCCGAAGATCGCGGTTGGCAATCTCCGGATATTCGTTAAAATTTGTTTTCAAACTCGGGATGGGGCCACGCCTCGGGCGGTGCGGAGGCGGCCCGCGGGCGGGGAAGGCCCCGGGAGTTTGGATAGGAGGAATTTTCTGGTATGATCAAAACACTCAGTAAAAGCATACGGGAATTCAAGAAGCCGGCAATCCTCACGCCGATCCTGGTGGTGGGCGAGGTCATTCTGGAATGTATCATCCCGTTTGTGATCGCCAATCTCGTCAACGAGATGCAGGCCGGCTGCGGCATGGACGTCATCGTCCAATACGGCTTGCAGCTGATTATTATGGCCGTGCTGTCGCTGATTCTCGGCGTGGCAGCCGGCAACACCTGCGCCACAGCTTCCACGGGCTTCGCCCGGAATCTGCGGCAGGATATGTTTTACCACATTCAGGACTATTCGTTTGAAAACATCGACAAGTTCTCCGTCTCCAGTTTGGTTACCCGGATGACCACCGATGTCATGAACGTGCAGATGTCCTTTATGATGATCATTCGCGTGGCCACCCGCGGCCCGCTGATGCTGATCTTCTCCTTCATCATGGGCTTTGCCATGGGCGGCCGTCTGGCCTTGATCTTCCTGGTGACGATCCCCTTGCTGGGCGTTGGCCTGGTTCTGGTGATCCGCAAGGCCACCCCCATTTTCCGCCGGGTGTTCCGCAAGTACGATGCCCTCAACGACTCGGTGCAGGAAAACGTCCAGGCCATGCGCGTGGTCAAAAGCTACGTCCGCGGGGACTACGAGAAGAAGAAGTTCGGCGTCGCCGCCGAGGACGTCTGCAAGGACTTCACCCGTGCCGAACGCATCATGGCCATCAACAACCCCATGATGCAGTTCTGCGTGTACGCCGGCATGGTCTTCGTCCTGAGCTTCGGCTCTTACGCCGTCATTTCCAGCCAGGGCCTGGAGGCCAACGTCGGCCAGATGTCGGCCATCATTACATACAGCTTCCAGATCCTCATGAGCCTGATGATGCTCTCCATGGTGTTTGTGATCATCACCATGTCCATGGAGTCTGCCGAGCGTATCGTGGAGGTGTTGCAGGAACAGAGTAGCCTGACCAGCCTCGAGAATGCGGTCAAGGAAGTGAAGGACGGCTCCATCGATTTTGACGGCGTCAGCTACAAGTACTCCCGGACCGCCGAGCGCAATGCCCTGGAGCATGTGGATCTCCACATCCGTTCCGGCGAACTCATCGGCATCCTGGGCGGAACGGGCTCGTCCAAGACCACCCTGGTGCAGCTGATCCCCCGGCTCTACGACGTGACGGAGGGCGCGGTCCGGGTCGGCGGCGTGGACGTGCGGAATTATGACCTGGAAGTCCTCCGCGACAACGTGGCCATGGTGCTGCAGAAGAACGTGCTGTTCTCCGGCACCATCAAGGACAATCTCCGCTGGGGCAACCCCAACGCTACCGATGAAGAGATGTATGAGGCCTGCCGCCTGGCCCAGGCCGACGAGTTCATCCAGCAGTTCCCGGACAAGTACGACACCTGGATTGAGCAGGGGGGCAGCAACGTCTCCGGCGGACAGAAGCAGCGTCTTTGCATCGCCCGGGCCCTGCTGAAAAAGCCCAAGGTCCTGATCCTCGACGATTCCACCTCCGCTGTGGACACCCATACCGACGCCCTGATCCGCCAGGGCTTCCGTGAGTTCATTCCGGATACCACCAAAATTATCATTGCCCAGCGTGTGGCCTCGGTGGAGGACGCCGACCGCATCATTGTCATGGAAGGCGGCCGCATCAGCGCCATCGGCACCCATGAAGAGCTTTTGAAGAGCAACGAGATTTACCGTGAAGTGTATACGTCCCAGACGAAGGCAGGTGATCCTGATGAAGAATAAAGACACATTGGAAGGACGGAATGCCGCCCCCGCTGCGACCCGTACCACCACCAGCCGCGGCCGCCGCGCCCCAAAGGGCGTACTCCGCAGACTGCTGAAAACCCTGTTTGAATTCTATCCAGTGCTGCTGCCGGTGACGCTGGTTTGCATCCTGATCAACGCTCTCGTCAGCTCCATGCCGGCGGTCTTCCTGCAAAAGGTCATCTCCTTGGTGGACCAGAGCTACAAGAGCGGCGACTGGTCGGCAGTCTCCGGAAAAATCCTCGGCTATGTAGGGATCCTGGTGGCCATGTATGTGGTCAGCCTCATTGCCGGCGCCTTCTACACGCAGATGATGGCCATTATTACCCAGGGCTCCCTGAAAAAGCTGCGGCAGAAGATGTTCGACCACATGCAGGACCTGCCCATCCGGTACTTTGACACCAATGGCCACGGCGACATCATGAGCTACTACACCAACGATGTCGACACCCTGCGTCAGCTTATTAGCCAGAGCCTTCCCAATATCCTCATCTCTGCCATTACGCTGTTCGTGGTGTTCTGCATCATGGTTTACTACAGCGTCTTCCTGGCCCTCGTGGTGGTGGCCGGCGTGGTCTGCATGGCTATCTCCGCCCGGGCCATTACCAAGCGCTCTTCCTCCTACTTCCTGCGCCAGCAGATCACCCTGGCCAACGCTGAGGCGTTCATGGAGGAAATGATGACCGGACAAAAGGTCATCAAGGTCTTCTGCCACGAGGAAGGCGCCAAGGCCGACTTTGACAAGGTCAACGCCGAAATCTTCTTTAACGCTCGCAACGGCAACCGTTTTGCCAACATTCTCATGCCGCTGCTGGGCAACATCGGCAACGTGATGTACGTGGTGGTGGCCCTGGTGGGCGGCGCCCTGCTGCTGTCCGGCGCCCCCAACGTCAGCCTTTCCGGCATGGCCTTCAGCATCAGCATCGTGGTGCCGTTCCTGAACATGACCAAGCAGTTCGCCGGCTCCATCGGCCAGGTGTCCAACCAGATCAACATGGTCATCATGGGCCTGGCCGGCGCCCACCGCATCTTCTCCCTGCTGGACGAAGAGCCCGAAGTCGACGATGGCGATGTGACCCTGGTCAACGCCAAGGAGCAC
>UQRU01000019.1 GCA_900543475.1 uncultured Eubacteriales bacterium | reverse complement strand
CCCACCCCCCCCCCCCCCCTCCTCCCCCCGCGCGGGGGGGGGGCGCCCCCCCCCCCCCCCCCCCCCGGGCCCCCCAAAACGCCGCCGCCCCCCCGTAACCCTTGCGGGCCCCACATTCCCATGGCCCTGTGGAATACCCCCGCCGCCGCTTGCCGCCAACGATTGAGCGAGCCGCCCCGGATGGGCGGCTCGCCTGCACAATCCGCCGGAAAGCAGAAGCGGCTTTCCAGCTGGTTTTCCCCCGCTTTTTCAAAAGCGGGCGGGGGCTTGGGGGCAGCGCCCCCAAAAAGGCTATCGCAAAGGCGGGAGAAGGGGCCTTAGATGCCCCGCTTGTTCTCCCGGATCTGCTCCAGCTCGGTCCAGTTGTGGGCGCTTACGTGGCCGGGCAGGGGCAGCATACGCTGATGAATGGCGTCCACCATCCACTCGGGCTGGGGGAAGAAGGCGTTTTCCAGCTCATGGGCAGGGGTGATCCAGTTTTTGGCGCCCACCACTACAGGCGGGGCATCCAGGTCGTCGAAGCAGAGCTCCGCGATGTTGGAGGCCAGGTTGCGCATGAAGCTGTTGCGCTCGCAGGCGTCGCCGGTGATGAGGATGCGGCCGGTCTTTTTCACGGACTCCATCACCAGGGTGTAGTCGAAGGGCACGATGGAGCGGGCGTCGATGACCTCGGCGCGCAGGCCGTATTTCTCCTGGAGGATGTCCGCAGCCTTTAAGGCCCGGTACAGGGTGGCGCCGATGGACAGGATGGTCACATCGCTGCCGGGGCGCTTGATATCCGGCTGGCCGAAGGGGATCTCATATTCCTCGGCGGGCACGCCGCCCTGGTGGAACTGCTCCGCCACGTCGTAGATCCGCTGGCTCTCCAGGAAGATCACCGGGTCGGTGCCGTTGAGGGCGGCTTGCATCAAGCCCTTGGCATCGTAGGGGGTGGCGGGGAATACCACCTTAAGGCCGGGGATATGGGCGCACAGGGCGCTCCAATCCTGGCTATGCTGGGCGCCGTACTTGGAGCCCACGCTCATGCGGAGCACCACGGGCATCTTCAGCATACCGGCGCTCATGGCCTGCCACTTGGACAGCTGGTTGAACACCTCGTCTCCGGCCCGGCCCAGGAAGTCGCAGTACATCAGCTCTGCAATGGCCCGGCCGCCGCTCATGCCATAGCCCACCGCCGCGCCTACGATGGCGGCCTCTGCGATGGGGCTGTTGAACAGGCGGTAATAGGGGATGGCCTCGGTCATGCCCCGGTAGACGGCAAAGGCGCCGCCCCAATCCCGCACATCCTCGCCAAAGGAGACCAGGGTGGGGTCTTCATAGTATTTGTTGATGATGGGCTCCGCGATGGCGTCCCGGTATTGATAGACCCTGGCCTTGGGCACGGGCTTGCCGTTGTCGTCCAGGTAGAAGCGGTGCTTTTTGGCGATCTGCTGGACCCGGGGGCATTCCGCCTTGGGCAGGAGCATATCGCTGGGCCGGCTTTCGTCCATGGAGCGGACGGTCTGGTTGGAGAACATCAGGTCCCCAATGAAGTTCTGCTCCGCGCCAAAGATGTCGATCCGGGGGGACACGGTCTCGTCGATGGCCAGCTTCATGTTGCGCAGCATATCTGCAGCAACCTTTTCCCGGATGGCGGCCAGGTCCGCTTCCTTGCAGACCCCGGCCTCCACCAGCTGCTTGCCGAAGGACACGATGGAATCCTGCTCTTGCCAGGCTTCGATCTCCTCCTTGGTGCGGTAGCTGGAGGAATCCGAGGGGCTGTGACCGCTGATCCGGTAGGTGACCACGTCCAGCAGCACCGGGCCCTGGGTCTTGGCCACGGGGAGCTTGCGGGCATAGGCGTCGATCACGGCCAGGGGGTTGTAGCCGTCCACCCGCTCCGCATGGAGGGCGTTGGGCTCCATGCCCGCGGCGATCCGGGCCACCATGTCGTAGCCCATGGTTTCCCCTCGGGTCTGGCCGCCCATGCCATAGAAATTATCGTTGATGTTGAAGATGATGGGCAGGGCCCGCTTGCCCTCCGGCCACAGGGACTTGATCTGGTCCATGGTAGCCATCATGAAGCCCTCCCACACGGGACCGCAGGCGATGGAACCGTCGCCGATGTTGCACACCACTACGCCTTCCTTATCGTTGCACAGTTTGTAGAGGGCCGCGCCCACGGAGATGGTGCCGCTGCCGCCTACGATGGCGTTGTTGGGATAGATGCCCAAGGGGGTAAAGAAGGCGTGCATGGAGCCGCCCAGGCCCTTATTGAAGCCGTTTTCCCGGGCAAAGGTCTCGCACATCATGCCATAAAGCAGGAAGTCGATGCCCTGCTCCCGGATGGATTTGGCGTCATCCTTGATCACGTTGTAGGTCTTGCCCCCGAAGAATTCCTCCATGACCTTTTGGAGGGCGCCCTCCTCCATCACCTGGATGGAGCGCAGGCCCTTGGCCAGGATCTCTCCGTGGCTCCGGTGGGAGCCGAAGGTGTAATCCGCCGGGGTCAGGTGATAGGCTTCCCCCACATAGGCCGCCTCCTGGCCGATGCCCAGGTGGGCGGGGCCGGGATGGGTATAGGAGACCCCCTGGTATTCGCTGGTGGTCTTGATCAGGTTGAGCATGGTCTCAAATTCCCGGATATAGCACATATCCCGATAGATATGCAAAAAGTCCTCCGTGGTGAAGTTGCCAAGCTCGTCCTTGACGGTCTTTTGATATACGTTGACAGGGATCTCCGGGAACCGGATGGGTTGCGCCGCGCCCCGCGCTGCCTTGGGGTCCACAAACAGGGATTTGGTCATGGCTATTCTCCTTTATATAAAAATGATGGTTCAGGGTTCCTTAGGCCTGGAAAACGGCCTCCCGGATGATCTCGCAAACCGTGGGATGGGGGAATACCACCTCTTTGATCTCCTCCAGGGTAAGCCCCAGCTCGATGAAGGCGCCCACCGCCACGATGAATTCGCTGGCATAGTTGCAAAGGGCCTGGGCCCCCAGCACGGTGCGCTGCTTTTGGTCCACCACCAGCTTGAAGATGCCGTTGCCGCCTTCGTTTTCCGCCACATACCGGCCGGAATACTGGAGGGGCAGCTTCACCACCTGCACGTCCAAGCCCTTTTGCTTGGCGGTGTACTCCGTCTCCCCCACGGCGGCCAGCTCCGGGTTGGTATACAGCACCCCGGGGATGGCGTTGTAGCGCATTACGTCCCGCTTGCCCAGCATGTTGTTCACCGCCACCTCGGCTTCCCGGTAGGCGGTATGGGCCAGCATGGAGCGGCCGTTCACATCCCCGGCGGCATATACCTCCGGCTGGTTGGTGCGCATATGGCGATCGGTGACGATGGCCCCCCGCTCGGTGAGCACCCCGATGGTCTCCAGGCCGATGTTGGCGGTATTGGCCCGCCGGCCGATGGACAGGAGCACCTTATCCGCTTCCACCGCCTGGGCCTGGCCGTCCTTTTCATAGTGGACGGCGCCCCCTTCCACCTTGGTGACCTTGGCGGAGAGGAGGAAGCGAATGCCCTTTTTCTCATAGTGCTTTTGCAGCAGGGCCACCAGATCCTTGTCGTTTTCCCCGGCGATGTGGTCCAGCATTTCGATGATGGTCACCTCTGTGCCGATGGAGTTGAAGTAGGCCGCCATTTCCAGGCCGATGACCCCGCCGCCGATCACCGCCAGGCGGCCGGGGGCTTCCCGCAGATCCAGGATCTCCCGGTTGGTCATCACAAAGCCCCGCTCCAGCCCTTCCTTCAGGCCGGGGATGGGGGGGACCGCCGGGTTGGAGCCGGTGGCGATGAGCAGCCGCTTGCCCACATAGGTTTCCCCCGCCGCCTCCACGGCGTAGCCCTCCGGGGTACGGCCGGCGATCTTGCCAAAGGCCCGCTTCGTCTCCACATGGTTGGCCTTCAGGGCCGCCTGGACCCCGGCCACCAGGGTGCGCACCACCTTGTCCTTGCGCTGGACCACCTTGCTATGGTCGATGGCAAGGCCGCTGGCGGTGACCCCGTATTTCTCCCCATGCTTCACACCGTCGTAGAGCTTGGCGCTATACAGCAGGGTCTTGGTGGGCACGCAGCCCTCGTTCAGGCACACGCCCCCAAAGGAACGGCCCTCCAGGCACAATACCTTCATGCCGCCGTGGCCGGCCCGCTCCGCCGCCAAATAGCCCGCCGGGCCGCCGCCCAGCACGATCAGATCATATATCATATTCCATTCCTCCTTATCCGATCAAGAGGGCCTGAAAGTTTTCCAGGGCCGCCCGCATATCCTGTAGGAACCGGGAAGCCGGCGCCCCATCCAGGGCCCGGTGGTCATAGGTGAGGGACAGGCCCATGGCGGGATAGACGGCGATCTGGCCATCCACCGTGCGCACCCGCTCCACGATGCAGTCCACCCCCAAAATGCCGGTCTGGGGGGGATTGATCACCGGCGTAAAGTGCTCGATCCCCAGGGTGCCCAGGTTGCTCACCGTGAAGGATGCACCCTGCAAAAGATCCGGGTTGATGGAGCCGTCCTGGCAGGCTGCGGCCAACGCCTTGGCCTCGGCGGCGATCTCCTTGAGGCTCTTTTCCTCCGCCCGCATCAGGGTGGGTACCATGAGGCCCCGGGGGGTATCCACGGCGATGCCCAGGTTCACATGCCGGAAATACCGCATCTTATCCTCCAGGAAATGGGCGTTCAAGTCCGGATGCTTGGGCAGCACCCGGGACGCGGCGAAGAGGATGATGTCGTTGAGGGTGATGTTGGGCACCTGCAATTGCTCCGGGGCCGCCTTGAGGCCCTTGCGGAAGTTCATGATGCAGGTGGCGTCAAAGGAGGTGGTATGGGTGAGCTGGGCCATGGTGCTCAGGCTCTGGAACATGCTCTTGGCGATGACCTTGCGGATGTTGGGCAGCTTCACGTCCTGGTATTCCGTATCCGCCCCCTGCACCGCCGGCGCAGCCTGGGCCGCCGGCGCCGCCGCCTGATCCGCCACCGTGACCCGGCCCCCTAGGCCGGTGCCCGTGCGGCTGGCCTGGGCCAGGGCCTTGATATCCCGCTCGATCACCCGGCCGTTGGGGCCGGTGGGCTGGGCCTGGGCCGGGTCCACATGGAGCCGCTCCGCCGCGTTCCGGGCCCGGGGGGATACCCCCCGCAGTGCCGACCCTTCCGCCTGGACCGCCGGGGCCGCCACCGCTGCAGCAGCCGGGGCTTTTGCAGCCGGGGCTTCCATCCCTGGAGCCTCCGCTGTGCCCGCCGCCTGGTCCGGCGCAAACTCCGCATAGCTCTCCCCGGGCTCCCCGATCACCCCCACGGTGGTCAGGCAGGGCACATCGTCATCCGCCCCATAGAAAATGGCCAGCAGGGTACCCGCCTGCTTGGCGGGCTCTTCAAAGGAGGATTTGTCCGTTTCATAGGAAAATAGGATATCCCCTTCCTGTACCGGGTCCCCGACTTTTTTAAACCATTCCCCGATGATACAGCTCTCTACCGATTGCCCTTGCCGGGGCATAATGACCGCAGTTGCCATGGCGTACCTCCCAGATCAAAATACAAGTTTGATGTTTAACAATGATATTTTGTTGTATTATAACATTTATGCTGTTGCATCGCAACCCCCGGGCTATAAAAAACCGACTTTTTTCAGGATATGTCCCGCCCTTTTCCCCAGGGCAACCCCTTGCGCAACGGCTTGCCAAGAAACGCAACGCAAAAACCGCAGCGAATCTTAAGGGATTTTTTGTATTTGCTTGCAGGCTGGGAGGCCAAGGGGTACAATAAAAATAGACCTGCCAAATTTCTGCCATAATTAACGGATTATTAAAACCTTATACACAATTTTTTTAGGAAAACAGGATACAATAGAACGTGTAGACGGGGGCTTGCCCTCAAAGCAAGGTTCACACAAAGGGAGGGATATACCGTGAACAAGAAAACCTATCGGATCCTGGCATTGGTTCTTGCCCTGGCCATGGGCCTAGGGGTGGCGGGGATCGCCCTGGCAGACGCCACCTTCCGCCCAAGTTCCGGCACCGCCTATGCCACAGACGCAGTCAACGTCCGTTCCGGCCCGGGCACCAGCTATACTGTGCTGGGCTATCTGAGCCGGGGCGAAAAGGTAACCATTACCGGCACCGTGAGCAACGGTTGGACCCAGATCCAGCTGCCCGGTAACCGGCTGGGCTACGTGAGCAGCGCCTATTTAAGCGCATCCTATCCCAGCGGCGGTTGCGTGATTGTGACCCCCAGCGGCGACCGCTATAAGGTCAACACCGGCGCCCTGAACGTGCGCTCCGGCCCAGGCACCAACTACCGGGTCATCGCCGTGCTGGAAAAGGGCGACATCGTCACCCGCATTGGCCAGAGCGGCAAGTGGTTCAAAGTTTCCACCTCCAATGGGGCGGACGCTTGGGTCTCCTCCAAGTATCTGACCAGCGTGGACGGCACCGTGGTGATCCCTGGCGATTCGGTGACCATGTACGCCACCACCGGCGTCAACGTCCGTTCCGGCCCCAGCACCAGCTATAGCATCGTGGGCGGCCTGGACCGGGGCGATAAGGTCACCCGCATCGGCACCAGCGGCAATTGGACCAAGGTCGTTTGGGGCAATGGCAGCGCCTATGTATTCAGCAAGTATTTGCAGACCGGGTATATCGGCGGCGGCGGCAGCAGCAGCTCCACCAGCACCTATACCCGCTATACTACCACCTTGCTGAACGTCCGCTCCGGCCCCAGCACCAGCTATAGCGTCCTGGGTACCGTGGGCCAGGGCCAGCCCCTGTCCTGTGTGGGCACCAGCGGCAATTGGACCAAGATCATCTGGGGCAGCGGTTACGCTTATGTGTACACCAGCTACCTGACCAGCAGCTATTACGGCTCTGTCTGCCCCCCCAACTGGAACTGGGGCAGCAACGACGTGATCTTTGGTAGCAACCAGGTCTATATGCAGATCGACGCGCCCTTGTATTCCACCAACAACAGCAGCTGGTCCTATTACGTGCGGACCCTCTCCGCCGGCACCCGGGCCACCCTGTTGAGCATGTCCAACGGCTGGGCCAAGATCTACTGGAACGGCGGCGTTTACTACACCTTGGGCAGCAATTTGGCTTACGCCAAGTAAAGGCTGCGCCCTTGGTGACGTGTTCCGTTGAAAAGGGTTGCCTTTCCTGGGCCCCGGGGATTTCCCCGGGGCTTTTTTATGCGGCTGTACGGGAGGGATATAAGGCCGGGGCGTTTTGGGTGGAACAGTCCAGCGCCGGTAAGAAACCCCAGCGGCCTCGGGGGGGGGGGGGGCGGGTGGGGGGGGGGGGGGGGGGGGGGGGGGGGCGCCGCGCCCCCCCCCCCGCCCCCCCCCCCCCCCGGTGGCCGCTGGGGTTTCACCAACGACGGGAGACAGGGGGGAGGATGGGAAAATGGATCGCGGCATGGGGTTGGGACGCCCTGGGCAAAGCAGGGGGCCAGAACCGATGCCGCTGGGGAGGAGGGCGCACTCAGCGGAGGGTCACCCCTCCAGGGCGCGTTTTTTGACCCGGGCCTTTTGCACCAGGATGATGGCGGCTAGCAATACAAGGCCGACCACATCGGTGAGGAGGCCGGGGACGATCATGGCTAGGCCGCCGGCAATGAGGATAAGGCGTTCATACCAGGTGCAGTGGTCCTCCACAAAGCCGGTAAGGCCGCCGGACAGGGCGTACATGCCCAATAGGGCGGTCAAGGCGCTTAGGAGGATATCCCAGACCGTTGCGTCGATCATGAGCATCACCGGGTTGAGCACAAAGATATAGGGCACGATAAAGGCGCCGATGGCGATGCGGGTAGCGATGACGCCGGTTTTGAAGGGGTCCCCCTTGGCGATGGCGGAACCGGCCATGGCGGCCAGGGCCACCGGGGGGGTGATGTCCGCGATGATGCCGAAGTAGAACACGAACAGGTGGGCGCTCATAATGATGGCCACCGTAGGTTCGCTCAGCCCGTTCATGGCCACCAGCACGTTGATCAGGGCGGAGGCGCAGATGGTGGAGGTGATCAGGTAGTTGGCGGTGGTAGGCACGCCCATGCCCAGCACGATGGAGGAAAGCATGGTGAAGAACATCAGCAAGAAGATGTTGTTGCCGGCAATGCTGGCAAGGCCGGTGGCAAATTTCAAGCCGATGCCTGTGAGGGTAACGGTGCCCACGATCATGCCTGCCATGGCGCAGGCCACGGCCACGGACAAAACGCTGCGGGCGCCGCCCTTGAGTGCGTCCACGATGTCCATGGGGTCAAAGCCCAGCTTATCCTTTAATTGGGGTCCCCGTTTCCAGTTGACGATGGGCGCCAGCACCAGCCACAACACCAAGGCCCAGACCGCATACTGGGTAAACTTGATCTCGCCCACGCCGAATTGGGCCAGGAGTCCAGGGAACCAGTGATGGGCGTTCATGGAGGCCAGCATCAGCGCCATGGGGATCAGGGAAAACCAGCGGATGCTATAGGCCATCAGGGAGGTCAGGATGGCGCCCAAGGCGGCGTAGGAGGGGGTGGTTTTGCTGGAGAGCATATAGATCATGAAGGCTAGGGGCAACAGCAGGTGTCCGCCTTCGGCCATGACCTTGCCCAGCTTGGGGATCTCATCCTCGCGCATACCCTTGAGGCCGATCTTACGGGCTTCGTGGTGGACGCTGATGAGGATACCGGAGAAATATAGGATAGCGGGGATAACGGCGGCTTTTACCACCTGGGAATAGGGGAAGCCGGTGCTATCCGCCATCAGGAAGGCGGCGGCGCCCATAATGGGCGGCATGAGCTGGCCGCCGGTGGAAGCGGCGGCCTCCACGGCGCCGGCGAATTCCGGGCTATAGCCCAGCTTTTTCATGGTGGGGATGGTAAAGGAGCCGGAACCAACGGTGTTGGCCACAGAGGAACCCGAGACGGTGCCTTCCAGGGCGGAGGCGATGACCGCCACCTTGGCGGGGCCGCCGATACGCTTGCCGGCCAGGGCGTTGGCCAGGTCGATAAACAGCTTGCCCACGCCGGTTTTTTCCAGGAAGGAGCCAAAGAGGATAAACAGGAAAATGTAGGTGGAGGATACCCCTAGAGGCGTACCGAACACCCCGTTGAGGGTAAAGTACATATGGGTGACCACCTGCTTGACGCTGTAGCCCCGGTGGCCAAAGGAGCCGGGGATATATTTGCCAAACACCGCGTAGGCCAGGAACACCAGCACGATGATCAGGATGGGCAGGCCCACCACCCGGCGGCAGGCCTCCATGAGCAGCACCATGCCCAAGAGGCCGGCGATGATCTCCATGGCGCCGAAATTGCCCACGCTTTTCACGATATATTCGTAGTTAAAGGGGATGTACAACACGGCTGCCAGGGCCAAGAGGCCCAATACCACGTCATACCAGGCGATCTTATCCTTCCTAAGGCCCTTATGGGCGGGATAGAGCAGATACACCAGGATCAGCACGAAGGCCAGGTGGATGGACCGCAGGATCTGGGGGGGTATGGTCCAGATGCTGGTATAGATCTGGAATAGGGAAAAGGCGATCATGATCAAGCCCAGCACAAAAGCCACCGGGCCTTTGATCTTGTTGCGGTAGGCGGATTCCTTGTCGTATTTTTCCAGCACCGCTTCGGCTTCCAGCCGTGCGATTTCCTCTTCGCTCATACCCTCTGTGCCGATATTGAGTTCGTCCAGGGTATAGATTTTGTTGGGTTCTTTCTTTTTCTTCTTGAATAAGGCCATAGGTTTCCTCCCAATGCGATGAGATGCTTGCTGCCTGGCCGGGCAATGGCCCCTGGACGGCCAGGGCATAAGAAAAAAAGCCGGTTCCATTAAATAGCGGGGGTACGGGTCCTCAATCGGGCGGCCAGGCTGAACCGGCCTGGCAAAAGCCGAATAAAGGTGCCGGGCTCCAGCACATCCAGCAGCCGGATTTCCCGTCCATTCAGCAGCAGCCGGTGATCCGGGACCTGTTGGAGCAGGATGGGGATCTGGGACTGGACCTTGTGGATGCCGGAGATATAAAATCCTTCCGGGGTATTTTCAAAGCTGTCGCCGATCCCATCGGCCAGCACCGGCATACCCCACCCATAGGCGGAAAACAGGGTGCTTTCCAGCACCAGGGCGTCGCCGGTAAAATACAGGGTATCCGTAACAGGGCTCAGGTTTACGGAATGGGTATAGCGGATGGAAAAGGCGTCCCCTTTTTTCATGGGGAACAGGAGGAGAGGTTCGCCGGTGCGGCCGTCCTCCAGGATCAGGCCCGGGAACAGGGGCGCCCATAGGAGTACGCCCAGGGCCAACAGCAGGCCCAAAGCGATAAGCAGGGGAACAAGCCTCCTGCCCCCCTGCCTGACTTGTAGGTTCCAAGGTTTCATGGGCAATGCCGGCAAAAAGGGTTATTCTACGGTAATGCCCTGCTCCTGGTAATAGCGGATGGCGCCGGGATGGAAGGGGATGGTGATGCCGTCCGCCACCTTGTTGATATCCAGGTCGTTGCCCCGGGCATGGCTGGCAGCCAGGGCATCCTTCTGCTCAAACATGGCCTTGGTGATCTGGTAGACCACTTCTTCATCCAGATCCTCGGTGCAGGCCAGGGTGGCGATGATGGCTACGCTCTCCGCCTCCTGGGCGTCGTATACGTCGGCGCCGATGGTGGTACGGGCATAGAAGGGATGGGCCTCGATCAGGGCGTCGGCAGTGGCGCCGTCAATGGGGACCACCACGATCTCCGTGGTGTTGGCCAGCTCCACGATGGCGGTATTGGGCAGGGCCGAGGTGGCAAAGGCCGCATCCACGGTGCCGTTCTGCATGGCGGTGGAAGCATCGGAGAAGCTCAGGTACTGTACGTCGAAATCATCGTAGGAAAGGCCGGCGGCTTCCAGGATCTGCTTGGCATTTACCTCGGAGCCGGAGCCCGCGTCGCCAACGCAAACCTTTTTGCCCTTCAGGTCCGCAATGGTATTGATGTTGGAGGACTTGAGGGCCACCAGCTGGATCACCTCGGGATACATGCCTGCAATGGCCCGCAGCTTGGGCATGGCCCCGTCTTCCGCCATGGAGTCTATGCCCTCATAGGCATATCCCAGCACGTCGTTTTGCAAAATGGCCAGCTCCGCTTCCCCGTTGTTGAGGGAACGGGCGTTGGCGGCAGAGGCGCCGGAGGTGGTGGCGGTGATCTCCAGATTGTTTACGCTTTCCGTAAGCACATTGGCCAATACGCCGCCCAGGGCGTAATAGGTGCCTGCATCGCCGCCGGTGACCATCAGCAACCGCTGAAGGGTGGCAAGGCCGCCTTCGGCCGCGGCTTCACCCTCGGCTGCAGGGGCCTCGGCAGGAGCTTCGGCCTGCTGGGCGCAACCCACCATGCCCACTACCAAAAGGGCCGTTAGAAGCAGAGAAAGCAGCTTTTTCATCATGATATGGTTTCCTCCTTTATAAAAGTGGCGGTACCAGGGCATTCCCCGCGCCCTGTGCCGCAGGATAGCAAAGATTAGATACGTGTATACGTGTATACAAGAACATAAACTTATTTATAAGGATACTATACTTTGTCTTTCTTTTCAAGGGGTTTTGAAATTTTCCCGAAAAACAGGCACTCTACCCATTTGCCCATGGTAGGGCCGTCTAGCGGGCAAAGGCGTTTGACGGCCTAGTTTGCTGCCGGGTCCCCGGCGGGGGCGACCGCCTTGCGGCCCCTGGCCCTGCATGTTACAATAAACAAATAAAAAGAACAGACCCTGTAAAAAGGAGGCCCTATTTGCCATCTGCCTGTGACCTTCCCCGGTAGCTTTCGGCTGCCTGCCGGTTGGCCTTGGCAGGGCGGCGGCGCAGCCGGCCCTAGGCCCTGGCGGGGCGCCAGGGGAAACGCCAAGATGGCCCTGTGTCCGGCAGGGCGCAGGGAGACCTTTTCCATAGGAGGCATGTCCAAGCGCATCATGTACATTGCAGACCTTCACATCCACTCCAAATATTCCCGGGCCACCAGCCGGGATTGCGACGCGCCCCATCTGGAGCTTTGGGCCCGGTACAAGGGCCTGGGACTGATCGGCACCGGGGATCTCACCCATCCCGCCTGGCGGCAGGCCCTCCAGGAGGCCCTGGAACCGGCAGAGGAGGGCTTGTATACCCTCAAGGAGGAAGCCCGCCTGCCGGAAAGCAGGGCCTTTTGCGGCCAGCCGCCCCGGTTTGTGGTGAGCGGGGAGATCAGCTGCATCTATAAGCGCCATGGCCGCACCCGCAAGGTCCATAACCTGATCCTTTTGCCCAGCCTGGAGGCGGCGGACGCCCTGTCCGGCCGGCTGGAAGCCATTGGCAACATCCGTTCCGATGGGCGGCCCATCCTGGGGCTGGATAGCCGGGACTTGCTGGAGATCACCCTTTCCTGTTGCCCACAGGCCCTGTTTATCCCCGCCCATATCTGGACGCCCCACTTTTCCATGTTTGGGGCTTTTTCCGGCTTTGATTCCATAGAGGAATGCTTTGGCGACCTATCCGGCCACATCCGGGCCCTGGAAACCGGCCTATCCTCCGATCCACCCATGAATTGGCGGGTCAGCGCCCTGGACGGCTTGACCCTGGTCTCCCATTCCGACGCCCATTCCCCCGCCAAGCTGGCCCGGGAAGCGGACCTATTGGAAGGCCCCATGTCCTATCCCAGCCTATATCAGGCCATCACCACGGGAGCAGGCTTCCTGGGTACCCTGGAGTTTTTCCCGGAGGAGGGGAAATACCACCTGGACGGCCACCGGGCTTGCGGGGTATGCCTATCCCCCCAGGAAACCCTGGCCTATGACGGCCGATGCCCCATCTGCGGCAAGAAGATCACCATCGGGGTGGAACATCGGGTGGAGGAGCTGGCGGACCGGCCCCTGGGCTATCAGCCCCCGGACGCCAAGCCCTTTTCCTCCCTGGTGCCTCTGCCGGAGATCATCGCCGCCAGCACCGGGCTTACCCCCGCCTCCAAAAAGGTGGAGCAGGCCTATTTTTCCCTGCTGCAAACCCTGGGACCGGAATTGTATATCCTACGGGAAGCCCCTTTGCAGGACATCCAGCAGGCGGCGGGGCCCCTGCTGGCCGAGGGCGTCCGCAGGCTGCGGGCCGGCCTGGTACAGCGCACCGGCGGCTACGACGGCCAATATGGAAAGATCGCCCTGTTTGCTCCTGGGGAGCGGGAAGCCCTGGGCGGCCAGACCTCCCTGCTGGCCCCGGAGCGGCTTTGTAAAGCCGCGCCAACCCAGCAAGGCCCCGTTCATCGCCCTGCTGCTCCCGCTGCCGCCCCGGCCCCAGCCAAGCCTGCCGGGCTCAACCCGGAGCAGGCTGCGGCGGTTCAAAGCAACGAGGCGGCCATCGCTGTGACCGCCGGCCCCGGCACCGGCAAGACCAGCACCCTGGTGGCCCGGGTCCTGCATCTGATCCAGGTACAGGGGGTCAAGCCCCAGACCATTACCGCAGTGACCTTCACCAACCTGGCCGCCCAGGAATTGCGAAGCCGCATTGCCCAGGCCCTGGGCAACCGGGCGGCACGGGGCATCCATGCCGGCACCTTCCACGCCGTTAGCAAAGGCCTACTCCCGCCCAAATCCATCCTGTCCCGGGAGGAGGCCCTGTTGCTGCTGCCGCCCCTTTTACAGGCCAGGGGGGACGCCCGTACCCCCGCTCAGGCCCTGGAGGAGATCGGCCGGATAAAAAACGGCCTTTTGCCCTTCCCCGGCCCGGATAGCCTATACGCCGATTATCAGGCTGCGTTGGCCAGGCTGGGGGCCCGGGATCTGGACGATCTGCTGCTGGAGGCCCTAGAGCAGGACGCCAAAGGACACCGGCCTTTTACCCACCTGCTGGTGGATGAGGTGCAGGATATCAACCCGGTGCAACGGAAATTGATCAGCCACTGGATGCAGCCGGGGGGCACCGTGTTTTTGATCGGCGACCCGGATCAGTCCATTTATGGGTTCCGGGGCGCCAGCGCCGCCTGCTTTGACCAGCTGGCCCAGGAGATCCCCGGGTTGCGGATCTATACCCTGCGGGAAAATTATCGCTCCACGCCCCAGATCTTGGAGGCCGCCCAAAAAGCCCTGCAACGGCCCTGTCAATTGCAGGCCACCCAGCCTGCCGGCTGCCCCGTCCGCCATGTCCTGGCGCCTACGCCCTTTGCCGAAGCCTGCTGGATCGCCGAGGAGATCGGAAGATTGACCGGCGGCTTGGATATGCTGGCCGCTGGCCACGGCTCTGTAGAGCAGCCCCGGGCCTTTTCGGATATGGCGATCTTGTGCCGTACCCACCGGCAGCTCAACGTGCTGGAAGCCTGTCTCGCCCGCCAGGGGATCCCCTGCGTGGTGCGGGGCCGGGAGGATTACCTGGAAGATCCGGCGGTCCAGGGGGCCATCGGGTTTTTCCGCTCCCTATATCAGCCCGCTGACCAGGCCGCCCTTACCGCTTGCCTGACCCATGCGTTTCAATGCCCGCCGGATCTGCTCCAGCAGGCTGTTCGCATTTATTGTCCCATGGCCCAGCCGGACCCGGCCATCCTTACGGACGTTTTCGGCCGGAGCGGCCATTTGGCCCTTTGGGTGGAAGAAATGGTCGCCTATTTGCCCCGCTTAAACCGGCACAAGCCCCGCAAGCTGTTTCAGGATTGGGCCAAGGCCCACGGCCCCAGCCCCGCCCTGGACCGGCTGGCGAATTTGGCCGCCTTCCATGATACCTTGACGGATTTCTTAGACGCCCTGGTCCAGGGCCAAGAGGGGGATCTGCGCCGGCCCTCCGGAAAAGGCTATGCCTCCGGTGCGGTGGAGCTGATGACCCTCCATGGGGCAAAGGGTTTGGAATTCCCGGTAATATTCCTGGCCGGGTTCCATCAGGGCTCCCTACCCCTGGAACGGGCGGACGGGTCCGTGGATCTAGATGAGGAACGCCGGCTTTTGTATGTGGGCATGACCCGGGCCCGGGAGGTCCTGCTCCTGACCGGCGGCGGCGCGCCTTCTCCCTTTGCAGAAGATATCGCCATACCGTATGCTGCCATTCCAGCTAGGGAGCGCAGGCCCGAACAGCTCTCTTTGCTCTAGCGGTTCCTTGGGAACGCCAGACCCCCACAACATTGAAAGCGGGCCCCTGGGGACAGGGGCCCGCGCAGGCTGTCGAAAAAGTGGCTTGCGCCACTTTTTCGAGGTTTTCATAGCTCCCTTGCGCCTACGGCGCGGCCAGGGAGCTATGCAGGGAAACCCTTGCTACGCAAGGCTTTTTGCGGATTTGCCGTACACCCCCCAGGGGGCCTTCTCTTGTCCCTTCGGGACAATTCACCTTGTGCCGCCAAATCCGATTAAAGCCTAAAAGGGCCGCTGGGTCCTTCTGCTGCCATTGGGTGAAACGGCAAACAGGCGTCACGCCAGGGCAGCTTGCCAACAGGCCAGCATATCCTGGGGCAGGGGGGCGTATACCGCCACGGTCGCGCCGGTGAGGGGGTGGAGAAAAGACAATTGGTTGGCATGGAGGGCGGGCCGGGCGATGCGGGGGTCGGGCTGGCCATAGAGCCAGTCCCCCAGGAGGGGACAGCCCAGGGCTGCCATATGGACCCGCAGCTGATGGGTGCGGCCGGTATGGGGCAGCAGCCGCACCAGGGATAGGGTGCCACGGCGGCCTAAAAGGAGGTATTCCGTATGGGCGGCCTGGCCCACTGGGACAACAGCCCGCTGGTAGCGGGAGCCGGGGGCAAAGCCGATGGGCAGCTGAATATGGCCGTGGGCCTCTGGAGGCGAGCCCAGGCAAAGGGCCAGGTAGGACTTGGAGAGGGCCTGGGTATGGAAAAGGGCCTGAAGCCGGTGGTGCATGTAGCCGTTTTTTGCCCAGGCCATCACGCCGGTGGTGCCGCGATCCAAGCGGCTGACGGGATGGGGGGCGGCGTTCGGGGGTAAATAATAGGAAAGGGCGTTTTCCAAGGTCAATTCCCCAGGGGAGCGGGTGGAGGCGTGGACAGCCATGCCGCTGGGCTTATTGAGCACCAGGATATCCGGGTCCTCGTATAGGATGGATAGGGGAAAGGCCATGGGTGCGGCCCGCTTCACCGGGTCGTCGCCGATCTGGACCTGCACCAGGTCTCCGGCAAGGGGGCGGGCGGTGGTATAAGCCCTTTGGCCGTTGAGGCAAATGCCCTGCTCCCGCCGTTTGAGCCGGGCCAATAGGGAATCCGAAATGCCCAGCTGGGTTTGTAAAAGGCTGCCCAGGGCATGGCCGGCCTGGGCTTGGGTGACGGTAAAGGAAAGGGTGCGCATGACTTAGGGCCGTACCAGGTTCTGGGGGTCGCCCCGGAGGAAGGCTGCGCAGTTTTCCACCGCAATATCCATGAGCCGCTGCCGGCTTTCCCGGGGCGCCCAGGCGATGTGGGGGGTGAGGAAGCAATTGGGAGCCTGTAAAAGGGGATTGTCCGGGGCGATGGGCTCGCTGGATACCACGTCCAGCCCAGCGGCGTAGACCTTGCCGGCTTGGAGGGCTTCCGCCAGATCCGCATCCACCACCAGGGGGCCCCGGCTGGTATTGAGGAGGATGACCCCATCCCGCATTTTGGCGATGGTATCCCGGTTGATGACGCCCTGGGTCTCCGGGAACAAGGGGCAGTGGAGGGAGATCACATGGGACCGGGCCAGCAGGGCGTCCAGGGGCACATATTCCGCCAAAGCCAGGCCGGCGTCGCAGGGATGGGCGTCATAGGCCAGGATCTCCATGCCCATGGCCTGGGCGATCCGGGCGACGGCCTGGCCGATGCGGCCCATGCCGATGATACCCAAGGTCTTGCCGGCCAGCTCCATGAGGGGATAGTCCCAGAAGCACCAATCCGGGCTACTGGTCCAGCGGCCCTGGTGGACGGCCTGGCTATGATGGCCTATTTGGTGGCAGATCTCCAGCAGCAGGGCTATGGTAAACTGGGCTACGGCTGTGGTGCCATAGGTGGGGATGTTGGTGACCAGGATACCCAGCTCCTGGCAGGCGGCCACGTCCACCACATTGTAGCCGGTGGCCAGCACGCTGACCATGCGGATGGAAGGACAAGCCAAAAGGGTCTCCCGGGTAATGGGGGTCTTGTTGGTATATACGATATCCGCCTGGCCGATCCGGGGAATTATCTCTTCCGGCTTGGTGCGGGGATAGACCCGCAGTTGGCCCAGGGCCTCCAGCCCTGCCCAGGAAAGGTCGCCGGGGTTTTCCGTAAACCCGTCCAGCACCACGATCTGCGTCATAGGGATTACCTCCTTGTAAATGGCCTGATGTGCCTTGAAAAAGGGCCTTGGCATCATTGTATAATATCCTGGGCGGCCCTGCAAGGGATGGGTAGAAAACCCGGTTGGGCTATTGACGCGGGGGCTGGGGTGCGGTATGGTTATAATGAAAAATTAGGCGTGCAGCCAGAGGGGGAGGGATGAGATGGCACATATCCTATTGGCCCCAGATTCCTTTAAAGGCACCATGACCGCCCTGGAGGTGTGCGAAATATGGGAGCGGGCTGTAAAAGCCCGGCTGCCCCATATGGAATGCCGGTCCATCCCCTTGGCGGACGGGGGAGAAGGCATGGTGGACGCCTATTTGAAAGCCTGTGGGGGCAAGCGGATCACGGCCCGGGTACACGGCCCCTTCATGGAAGAGGTAGAAGCGGTTTACGGCCTGCTGCCGGACGGCACGGCGGTGCTGGAGATGGCCTCCTGCGGGGGGCTGCCTTTGGCGGCAAGCCATTTGGACCCTCTGCGGGCCACCACCTATGGGGTGGGAGAGCTGCTGCTTCACAGCGCCAGCCGGGGCGCCCAGCGGGTGTTGCTAGGCCTGGGAGGCAGCGCCACCAACGACGGGGGCATGGGCATGGCCGCCGCCCTGGGGTATACCTTTGTGGATGAAGCAGGCTGCCTATTGCCGCCTTTGGCCCAGCACATGGGCCAGGTGGCTGAGATCCAGCCCCCGCCCATGGCCTATCCCCTACCGGTGATCGCGGCCTGCGATGTGGACAATCCCCTGTGCGGTCCCCGGGGGGCCACCGCCGTCTTCGGCGGACAAAAGGGGGTTACGCCCCAGACCGCGCCCCTGCTGGAGCAGGGCCTTGCCAACCTGGCGGAACGGGTCCAAAAGGATCTGGGCAAGCTGGTATGGGAGCTGCCCGGCGCCGGGGCGGCAGGAGGCCTGGGGGCTGGAGCAGTGGCCTTTGCAGGGGCTACGCTGCAATCCGGCATCCAGCTGCTGCTGGATGCGGCGGGCTTTGACCAGGCCCTGGGGGAGGCGGCCCTGGTGATCACCGGGGAAGGCAGGCTGGATGGCCAAAGCCTGGCAGGCAAGGCGCCCCTGGGGGTGGCAAGGCGATGCAAAGCCGCCCAGGTGCCTTGCATCGCCCTTTGCGGTTCCTTGGGCCCGGGGGCGGAAGACGCATATTCGGAAGGGATTACGGCGGCCTTTTCCGCGGTGCGGGGGCCCTGCGATTTTCAGGAGATCCAAAGGACCTGCCGGGAGGATATGGCCCGGCTGGCAGAGGCGGTATTGGGCGTATGGGAGTTAGGCCATAGGGCCCTTTAAGCCGCCTCGGAGGCGGGCCCGAACAGCGGAAAACGGGGAAATCCCGCTGGTTTAGACCTGCGTTGCATTCGAAAAGGCAGCAGGAAGGAAAAGGCGGTGGAAGCATGAAACTCGCCCGGGTATCCAATGCGGGGCTTTGGGTGGAGGCGGAAGGCCGGCATTTTTTGTTGGACGGCCTCCATGGCCGGCCCCCGGCCCCCTATTGCGGCATGGACCCAGGCTGGGAGGCGGCCCTGTTTCAGGATCGATACCCGGTGGATGTGGTGGCCTTTACCCATGGCCATCCGGATCATTTCTGTCCCCAGGTGGCGGCCCGCTATCTGGCGGCCCATCCCCAAAGCGCGGTCTACGCCGGGCCGGATGTGTTGGAGGCCCTTCGGGCCCAGGGAATTGTCAATCCCTGCTATGGCTGGGATGGGCCTGGCCCAGGGGGGCTCCGGGCCATCCCTACCCGGCATATAGGCGCCCAATACCGGACGGCGCCCCATTGTTCCCTGTATCTGCCCGGGCCGGAGCCCCTGCTGTTTACCGGGGACGCCTCCCCGGCCTCCAGCAACTTTTTTCCCGGAGGTGCGGCCCTACAGACCCATATTTTAGCGGCGACCTTTGCTTTTTTTATTGGCCCGCCCTTTAAACGGGTGGTGGAGCAGCAGATCCGGCCCAACCGGGCCTATGTTTTGCATCTGCCCTTGCCCCAGGAAGACAGCCTTGGCCTGGCGCGACAGATCCATGAGAACCTTGCGGGCTGTACCTTGCCCGTGACCCTATTGCAGTTGGGCCAGCAGGTGGAGCTGGCCTGAACCCATATACCAAGGAGGACGTATGGCAATCAGACGGATGGAGGAAGTGCGCAAATATATCGATCTCCACGGGGAGGCCACCGTAGAAGACTTGGTGGCCCTTTGCGGGGGCTGCTCCAAGATGACCATCTGGCGGTACCTGAAGCAGCTGGAGGAGGAAGGCGCGGTACGCCGCATTCGAGGCGGCGCCATCTCCAACAACGTGCGGGGGGATATGGAAGGCCTATATTCCCAGCGTATGTATGAAAACACCGAGGCAAAACGCCGCATCGCCAGCGCGGCGCTCCCCTTTTTGGACCCCCACGGCTCCCTGTTCCTGGACGCGGGCAGCACCATCATGAGCCTGGTCAAGCAGCTCCCTAACCTGCGCTATGCCATCGTGACCAGCGGCACCAACATCGCCATCGAGCTGTCCCAGCGCTTCGATATGAGCGTTACCTGCGTGGGAGGCCAGATCAGCGGGGTGACCCTGTCCCTCTCCGGTCCCCAGGCGGAAGCCTTCGTGGATTCCGTAAACATCGATACCGCAGTGCTGTCCACCACCGGCTATTCGGAAAAAGGCGGGTTTAGCGTAGGCTCCTATACGGAATGTATGCTCAAGCGCAAGGTCATCCAAAAAGCCGGCCGGGTGATCCTCCTGATGGACCGCTCCAAGCTGGGCCGCACCTTACCCTTTACCTTCGCAGAGCTGGAGGACATCGACGTATTCATCTGCGACGGCCCGCTGCCCCAGCTGCGCGCCGCCGCCCAGGCCGCCCACGTGGAGCTGGTGGAGGCCTGAACCCCCGCCCGGCGACGGCGTTCTCAGTCCTTTGCCCGGGCTTGCCTCCCTGGCCGGGTTGTGCTATAGTGATGGACATGGATATGATGCAAATTTCGGAAAAAGCCAGGCGCCGCCTGGCCAATTGTATGTTGCTGTTTACCGGCGCCCTATGGGGCGGCGGCTTCGTGGTGATGAAAAACGCCCTGGACGCCATCCCGGTGAACTATCTGCTGGCCATGCGCTTCTCCATCGGGGCGCTGGGCCTTTGCTATACCCTGTTTTCCAAAACCCATCCCTTGAATAAGCGGGTCCTGTTGGGGGGCGTGGCCACGGGCTTCTTCATGTACGCGGCCTTCGCTACCCAGACCTATGGCCTCATGTTTACCACCGCCGGGAAAAACGCTTTGATCACCGCCGTGTATGTGGTGCTGGTGCCCCTGGTGCTGTGGGCTTGGCGGGGCGTAAAACCCACCCGCCGGATCATGGGCTCCGCGGCCATCATGCTGGCCGGGGTGGCCCTCCTGTCCCTGCAAGGGGAAGGGGGCGTAAACATCGGGGATTTTCTTACCTTCCTTTGCGGCATACTATATGCGGTGCACATCTGCGTGGTGGACGCCTTTGCCGACCAGGATGTGATGCAGCTCACCTGCCTGCAATTTACCTTTGCCGCCCTGTTCGCCTGGATGGGGGGCCTGGCCTTTGAGACCTTCCCCGCCGCCTTTACCCTGGATATGGTGGGCGCTTTGGCCTATTGCGGCATCTGCGCCACCCTCCTGGCCCTCACCATGATGAACATCGGCATCAAATATGCCACCCCCGCCTATGCCTCCCTGTTCATGAGCACGGAGTCCGCCTTTGGCTGCCTGTTCGGGGTGATCTTCCTAGGAGAAGCCTTCACAGGCCGCATGGCGGTGGGCTGCCTTCTGATCCTGGGAGCGCTGGTGCTTTCCCAGTTGCCCCAGCGGCGCCCCGCCCCCGCCCCATCCCAATCCCAATAAGGAGACCAACCTATGGAACAAGCCTTCCAAGGCTTCAACGAAGACACCTATAAGTTTTTGCTGGAGCTGGCCTTTCAGAACAACAAGCCTTTTTTTGAGGCAAACCGCGCCCGCTACAAGGCCAACGTCCAGGCCCCCATGCGGGCCCTGGCGGAGGATCTGCTGCCCCTGGCCCTTTCCATTGACCCGGGGTTCAACACCCGCATGACCAGCATCCTCTCCCGAATCCACCGGGATACCCGCTACAGCCGGGACAAGCGGCCCTATCGGGATCACGCATGGCTCTCCTTCCGCCGCCCCGGCCACCGGATCAGCGAAAGCATTTCCCTGTATTTCGAAATTACCACCCAGGGCTATGGCTATGGCTTGGGCATGTATGGAGGCGACCTTGTCACCATGGCGGCCCTGCGCCAGCGGGCGCTGGCAGATCCCGCCGGCTTTCTGGCCTTGGCCCAGCGGCCTTGCATGGAAAAATACGACCTGGAAGGCCCGGTCTATAAGCGGGACCATTTGCCCGCAGGCACGGACCCCGCCCTGAAGCCCTACCTGAACCGCAAGGGCTTGAGTTGGTGTTATTTCTGCGACCGGCTCACCCCCACCTTGCAGCCCGCCCTTTTGGAGGAGGTACGCCAGGCTTTTACAGAGCTTGCCCCCCTTTACCGCTATTGCTGCGGCGTATTGGGTTAGCCCATCTTCCGGCGGGGCAGCTTGCCCGGGGGGCCGGGGCCGGCTGCTGGCTGTAAGCCTGGGGGCGGCCGGGCTGTTGGCCTTGGCCCTTTGGGCCTGGAATGGCCGGGACGTAGCCCCCGGGCCCGCTCCTTCGCCAGCCGCGACCCCCAGCCCTACGCCCACCCCCACGCCCAGCCCAACGCCGGCGCCGGCTACCCCCAGCCCTGGCCCCAGCGATACGCCGCCGCAGGGGACCGACGTCCCGGAACCCCAGGCCACGGCTACGCCATGGTTCCCATGGCCATGGCCCGGATAACATAAAACGCCCGCCAGCGCATAGGGAAGCGTTGGCGGGCGTTGGGTTTTGGCGTTTATTTCAGGATCGCATCTAGGATGTGCTCCTCTGTGACGGTATATAGGCCGGATAGCCGCTGCTGCATGCTGCCGAAAAACAGGGTAAAGAACAGGGCTGCCTGTTCTCCCAGGACCTGGGGCCTGGATTGGAGCTTTAGGGCCCCCATTTCCAGCAGCACCACCCATTCCCGGGTATGGCGCTGCATCAGGGCTTGGAGGCTTTCGTTGCCGGTCATGCATTCGGTGAGCAGCACCAGATAAAGCCGCATGTTGGGTTCATCCGCCTCCAGGGCCTGCATCAGCCGAAGCAGGGCGGGCCGCAGGGGTTCCTCCCGGCGGAGGCCGTCCACCCAGGCCAGGATGCGATCCGTAAAGTGGGATAGGCAGCCCTCCCCAATGGTGAGCACCAGTTCTTCCTTGGCGGGGTAATAATAATAGAGGGTGCCCTTGCTTAGATCCGCCGCCGCCGCAATATCCCCCAGGCTGGTGCCATGGACCCCTTGCTGGGTGAAAAGCTGGGCGGCGGTGGCCAGGATGGCCTCCCGGACGCTGGCATAGGGACCGTGCTTTCGGGGCATGGCTGCAATTCCTCCTTCGGCCATATGACCGATTCTTTCTTTCTATTATAGAAAGCCTGGCCGCAATGCGCAAGGGTAAAAACCTGCTGGATCTGCGGGAAGGCTGTCATTGTATACGCGCATATATGTATATCTTTTGTATGCTCTTGCAAACCAGGTGTAAAAGGGCTACATTTAAGAAAGACAAATCCAAGTTGAAGACCCCATTGACACTTCTAAATTGAAAAGCGAGGAGGGCCATATGCAAATCAAAACGCCCGCAGTGGCGGGAACCATGGAATCCAGCGACATTATGATCCGTATGGAGCCGGGGGACGGAGGCGTAGCCATCACCTTGGAATCCACCGTGATGCAGCAGTTTGGCGCCCAGATCGAATCGGTGATCCGGGAGACCCTGACCCAATTGGAGATTGGGGACGTGCGGGTCACGGCGGTGGACAAAGGGGCGTTGGATTGTACGGTACGGGCGCGCGTGTTGGCGGCAGCCTATCGGGCGGCCGGCCGGGAAGACTACCATTGGGAGGTGAAACCATGAAGCGGCTGCGCAGAAGCATGCTGTTTGTGCCGGGCAACAACCCGGGTATGTTGCGGGACGCCTATATCTATGGCAGCGACAGCATCATGTTCGACCTGGAGGATTCGGTATCCTTCCGGGAAAAGGATGCGGCGCGGTTTCTGGTGTATAACGCCCTGACCAGCATCAATTACGGCACCAAGGAGCTGGTGGTCCGCATCAACGACCTACAAAGCGGCTTAGGCATCCAGGATCTGGAGGCCATCGTCCGGGCCAGGCCCCATGTGATCCGCCTGCCCAAGACCGAAACCGCCCAGGATGTCATCGACTGCGAGCGGGAGATCCTGCGGATCGAGCGGGAAGCGGGCATCCCGGAGGGGAGCACCGGCATGATGGCGGCCATTGAGACCGCCAAGGGGGTGCTCAACGCCTATGCCATTGCCACCGCCTCCAAGCGGCTCATCGGCATTGCCCTGGGGGCGGAGGACTATGTCACCGACCTAAAGACCACCCGGGGGGACGGCACGGAGCTGTTTTTTGCCCGGAATATGATCCTTAACGCCGCCCGGGCCGCCGGCATCGACGCCCTGGATACGGTGTTCTCCGACGTGAACGACGAGGAGGGGTTCCTGCGGGAGGTGCGGCTGATCCGGCAGCTGGGCTTTGACGGCAAGAGCGTCATCAACCCCCGGCAGATCCCGCCCCTGCACGCGGCCTTCATGCCCAAGGAGAAGGACCTTGCCAAGGCCCGGGCCGTTATGGAGGCCATCGCCGAGGCGGAGGCCCGGGGCAGCGGCGTTGCCAGCCTCAATGGCAAGATGATCGACCGGCCTGTGGTATTGCGGGCCCAATATCTCATCGAGCTGGCGGAAGCCGGCCAACGGACCCCCATCGAGGAGGTGTGATAAATGTTGGATTTTGATTCCATTCCCCATATCCATGAGATCCAGGCCCTTCATGGCCAGTTTCAGGACCCCGGCGTAAAGACCCGCACCGATACCTTCGTGGAGCGGATGCACAGCCATAACAAGATCCGTCCCAGCCTGGAGGACGCCATTGAGCGTAGCGGCTTGCGGGACGGCATGACCATCTCCTTCCACCACCACTTCCGCAACGGGGACCATGTGGTGAACATGGTGGTGGATACCTTGGCCCGCATGGGCTTTAAGAACCTGACCTTGGCGGCCAGTTCGTTGGCCAGCGTCCACGCCCCCCTGATCCAGCACATTAAAAACGGGGTCATCACCCACATCGAGACCAGCGGTATGCGGGGAGAGCTGGCGGAAGCCGTATCCCGGGGCCTGATGGATTTCCCCGTGGTGTTCCGTTCCCACGGGGGCCGGGCCGCCGCCATCTGTTCCCACGAATTGCCTATTGACGTGGCCTTCCTGGGGGCCTCCTCCTGCGACCCCTACGGCAATGCCAACGGCTATAAGCGGGAAGGAGAGGGGGACCATTCCCGTTGCGGCAGCCTGGGCTATGCCCGGCCCGATTGCCGCCATGCCCGCCATAAGATCATCATCACCGACAGCATCGTGCCCTTCCCCAACGCCCCCTTCGCCATACCGGCCAGCTTTGTGGATTCCATCGTAAAGGTGGATTCCATCGGGGACGAGGGCGGCATCATGTCCGGCGCCACCCGGTATACCAAGAACCCCAAGGAGCTGCTCATCGCCAAGATGGCCGCGGACGTGATCGAACAAAGCGGCTATTTCTACGACGGCTTTTCCATGCAGATGGGCAGCGGCGGCGCCAGCTTAGCCACCGCCCGGTTCCTGCGGGAAAAGATGGAGGCCCAGAATATCAAGGCCCGCTTCGCCCTGGGCGGCATCACCGGCCAGATCGTGGAGATGCACGAGGCAGGGCTTATCAGCCGCATTCTGGACGTGCAGTCCTTTGACCTGATGGCGGCGGATTCCCTGAAGAACAACCGCTTCCACCAGCAGATCGACGCCAACTATTACGCCAGCTTCTTCAACGAGGGGGCAGCGGTGAACGAGCTGGATTTCGTGGTGCTCTCCGCCCTGGAGATCGACGTAAATTTCAACGTCAACGTGCTCACCGGCAGCGACGGGGTGATCCGGGGGGCCATCGGCGGCCATCCGGATACGGCCCAGGGCGCGTCCCTGTCCGTGGTGGTGGCGCCCCTGACCCGGGGCCGGATCCCCACGGTGGTGGACCGGGTGCAGACCATCGTCACCCCAGGCAGCACGGTGGACGTGCTGGTCACCGACCAGGGGGCGGCTGTGAACCCCAACCGGCCGGAGCTCCGGGAAAAGCTGGTCAAGGCGGGATTGCCCATCTACGACATCCAGGAACTGCAACAGCGTTGCCAGCGCATCGTAGGCACCCCTGCGCCCATCCGCTATAAGGATCGGGTGGTGGGCGTGGTGCTGTTCCGGGACAACAGCCTCATCGATGTGATCCGCCAGGTGGACGATTGATATGGAACTCCATACTGCCGCCCCCCTAACAGGCGCAAGATTGGAGCGTGTCCGGGCCTTTTTGCAGGCCCAGGGCCTTCGCATGGGGGAGGATGCGGGATTTACCGTGATGCTCCAGGAAGAGGGAAGGGTCTTGGGAACAGGTTCCCTCTGCGGCAATGTGCTCAAGTACATTGCCGTAGATCCGGCCCTGGAGGGCCAAGGGGCTTGCGCCCAGCTGGTGAGCGAGCTGGTAGGGGAGGCCTATAGACAGGGGCGCACCCATCTGTTCCTCTATACCAAGCCGGAAACCGCCCCCTTGTTTTCCAGCCTGGGGTTTTATCCGGTCATAACGACCCAGGATATGGCCATGCTGGAAAGCCGTAAAGGGGGCTTGGAAGCCTATCTGGCCGGGCTCCAACGGGGCCAAGGGGTACAGGGGGCCTGCGTGATGAACGCATCCCCCTTTACCCTGGGCCATCGCTACCTACTGGAGACCGCTGCCCGCCAGGTGGATACCCTCCATGTATTCATCGTCAGCCAGGACAACGGCCCCTTTTCCCCTGCCCTGCGCCGGGAAATGGCCCAGGCTGGGGCGGCGGATATCCCGAATATCCTGTGGCAGGATTGCGGAAGCTATTTGGTATCCGCAGCCACCTTCCCCACCTACTTTATCAAGGACCGGGCCCGGGCCGAGGACGCCCAGGCGGATCTGGACATTGCCCTGTTCGCCCAGAAGATCGCCCCCGCCCTGTCCATCACCCGCCGGTTCGTGGGCACGGAGCCCTTTTGCCCCATCACCGCCCGCTACAACCAGCGTATGGCGGAGGAGCTGCCCCGCTATGGCATCCAGCTGATCCAGCTCCCCCGCAAGGACGCCATCAGCGCCAGCCGGGTACGGGCGGCCATGGCTGCGGA
This sequence comes from uncultured Eubacteriales bacterium, assembly GCA_900543475.1. GTDB lineage: Bacteria > Bacillota > Clostridia > Christensenellales > CAG-138 > Pelethousia > Pelethousia gallinarum. Next base: position 1,447 of record UQRU01000019.1, on the reverse strand, counting down.
AAACTGGGAGGAGGTACGGCGGCTGGTGCCCCCAAGCACGTATGCAAGATTGCGAAGTCTCCCTTAACCAGATCCTGGAAGCCCGGGAACGCCGGGCTGCCTTGCAAAGGAGCACCCTTTCCACCTACGGGGGCCCCTTGCTTTGCTTTACCATGAACCTGGCGGGGCCGGTAAAGCGCAGCCCCCTGTCGGATTTTGCCTTCCTGGCGGGGGAGCGGATGATCCAGTCCCGCGGCTTTCACGTGCGCCAGCACATCCGGCTCCGGCAGCCTACGGGCATGGAAGCCATCTACGCCCTGGAAGCCGACCCCTATGCCCTCAAGGCCGTGGCCATGGAACTGGAAGAAGCGCTGCCAGTAGGCCGCTTATTCGATATGGACGTGATCGGCTTGGACGGCATGAAACTGCCTCGGCCCCAGCCCCGGACCTGCCTGGTGTGCGGCGGGCCCGCCGCGCCCTGCGCCCGCAGCCGGGCCCATGGCCTGGAGGCGGTCCAGGCGGCTACCGCCTCCTTATTAGAAGCGTTCGCCGCAGACGCCCTGGGCACAGCCGCCCGGGACGCCCTGGTGGAGGAGGCCCAGCTTACCCCTAAGCCCGGCCTGATCGACTTGGCTAACAACGGGGCCCACCGGGATATGGGCCTGGAGAGCTTCCGCCGCAGCGCCCAGGCCCTGACCCCCTATTTTAAACAGGCGGTCCAGATCGGCCTGTCCCATCCCGGCAGCGGCCCGGCCATGGAGGCGCTACGGCCGGCGGGCATTGCCGCCGAGGCCGCTATGCTGGAGGCCACCGGGGGCGCCAACACCCATAAGGGCCTGATCTACGCCCTGGGCCTATTGCTCTGCGCCATGGGCCAGACCCTAGCCGGCGGCGGGGAAAACTATATCAACCATGCCAGGCAGTTGGCGAACATCGGCCTGCCGGAAGCCTTGCGCCGTGCCAAGGCGGCGCCCTGCTCCCACGGGGAGCGGATCTACGCCCACCGGGGGGTCTTGGGGGCTCGGGGCGAGGCGGCCGCAGGCTTTCCCCACGCCGTTCAGGCCCTGGAAGCCCTGCGCCAGTACCGGAGCGGGGCCACCGAGCATCAGGCCCGTTTGCTGACCCTTGTCACCAGCATGGCCCAGCTTACGGATACCAACCTGCTCCACCGGGGCGGGGAGGCGGGACTGCACCTGGTGCAGCGGGAGGCCCGGCGGATCTTAGATCTGCCCTTAAACCAGCTGGAGGATGCCTTGCAGGCCTTGGACCGGCTTTGTATCGAGCGGAACCTAAGCCCTGGCGGCAGCGCGGATATGCTGGCCCTGGCGCTGTTTTTAGATCGGGTGGAGGGCTGGTTTTTGTAGCCCCTTCCGTTTTGTGGTATCCGGGGCGGCGGGGGGGGGGGGGGGGGGGGGGGGGGGGGGGGGGGGGGGGGGGGGGGGGGGGGGGCCCGGGCCCCCCCCCCCCC
>UQRU01000018.1 GCA_900543475.1 uncultured Eubacteriales bacterium | reverse complement strand
AGGACAATGCAGTTGCCGTCCTCACAGCAACAGCACTCCCGGCGTATCAGGCTGGCCGCCTGTTTTCTCTGCGCCGGTGTCATGCGGTAAAGGGAACCGTCCGGCCTGCGTTCCAGCGGCGGCAAAGTTTTAATAGAATGGATGCTGATCCCTCGTTTCTTGTTGTATTCAACCGGTTGTGAGATCAGTTTATCATGAAAAAATGCAATTCCCGTTTTTCTGCGGGAATTGCATTTTTGCCATCGTGTAGACCTTTGAAATTGTAAATCTGCAATTATCGCTATTCCTAAATGCCATACAGTATGGTAAACTGAAAGAAATACAGGCAAGGAGGGGAAAATATGGCGGCGAAGCAGCTTGACGGGCATCCAGGCGACCGGATTGGCGATTTGAGGACGAACTTGGGGATGACGAAAAAGGAGTTGAGCCAGAAAACCGGGATCGACGCCTCCCAGATTACCCGCATTGAAAACGGCGCCCTCAAAACTATCAGCAGCGATTATTTGATAAAGCTGGCAAAGGAATTGAAAACATCTACGGATTATATCTTGGGCCTTACCCCTGTCAGCGTCCCCAAAAGCTACGATATTTCCGAATTGGGTCTGTCGAATGAAGCGGTCAAAGGGCTTGTGACGGGTACGATTGATGTAGGAATCCTAAACCGACTGCTGGAACACAAGAGTTTTCCCCGGTTAATCCATCTGATCCGGGTTTACTTCCAAGATACGGCGGCGAGGGGGATTATGGCGAGGAACCAGCTTATTGATATGGCTACGGCTTCTCTGTCCGACCTGATGAAAGAATACCCGGAACATCGGGCGGAAGCAAAGCAGGATTTACAGTTTTTGAACGCCCAGAAGGTGGGAGAACACGAAGCGGAGATTGAGAAAATCAAAAATGTGTTCCTCGCTATCCTGCGGGATATTAAGAAAGACATTGACAACGGAGAGCCGCCGGGGGAAGCTGCCACCGCCGCAATGCTCCAAACCATGAGGGACACACTGGCAGGGCAACAGCAAGAGCCGCCGTCAATGGACGATGTTGCCGCAATGATTGCCGGACAGATCGGGCAATTTGTTCCGATGGACGAGGAAACGGCGGAACAATTCCGGCAGTTGGCAAAGAAGATGATGGAGCAGGCAGGAAAATAAAGATTCTATTGGGGGATTAAATATGGATGTATCAACTATTGTTAATATTATTTTGTGCGTTCTTTCGTTCATCCTGGCGGTTATCTCTGTCGTCACAGTTGTAATCACTTTACGCCAGAATAATAGGATGATTGAAGAATCAACACGACCGTTCATTTCTGTTTATACTGATGAAATTAACGCAGGCGATCCATTTTTCTATTTAGTTGTTAAGAACTTTGGAAAATCCACAGCTTACATAACAAAGTTTGAGTATGACTTCGATTTCAACGGATGCTATAAAATCCGGAATGATAGAGATTATTTGCAACAACTTAGTACTGCTGTTTTGGCTCCGGGGCAATCACGAATCTGCACACTTGATTATCAGAAAATAAATAAAGCCGTAACATTTACTCTTGAATACCATTCTGGGGCCAAAAAGACATATTCAGATAAATTTACGATTGATTTAAAAGCGGGCGTAAGTATGCCCTATGGTAAAGTTGCTACGGAGGGCAAAGAACTTCGCACGATTTCCTATGCTCTGCAAGAAATGTTGCAGAAAAACCTCTGATGGTTCGCGTTGCCCATGTGCTGTATTGAAACACTTGCATCATTTCGCTTAAACGAATATAATATACTTGGTTGGATGTAGACATTCAGGATGATTATGAGGTGTCGCAAGTGAATGGATATATAACGGTTCAAGAAGCTGCTGAAAAATGGGGAGTAACTCCACGACAAGTTCAGATATTGTGCAAAGAAAACCGCATAATGGGTGCGTCGCGCATGAGTCGTATCTGGATTATCCCGGAAAATGCTGAGAAACCGACAAAAAAACTAAAGAAACAATATTGTATGTTTAAGGAGTAAAAATGAAAATGGGCGATATTACATATAAAAAAATTACAACAACCCCTATTAATCTCGATAACTCGATTATAATTGAAAGTGATGCTATACTTGCTTTACAAAAACTTCCATCGGCTTCAGTGCAGTGCATTGTTACTTCACCGCCATATTGGGGACTTCGAGATTATGGTATTAAAGGTCAAATTGGCCTGGAGGAAAAATTACAGCAGTACATTAATAGATTAGTATCTGTTTTTGCTGAAGCAAAAAGAGTTTTACGAGATGATGGTGTGTTTTGGTTAAATATTGGTGATGGGTATACTAGCGGAAATCGTGGGTATAGAGCACCTGACAAAAAGAATCCAGCTAGAGCAATGAGTGTTCGTCCCGACACTCCGGAAGGATTGAAACCAAAAGATTTGTTAGGAATTCCGTGGAGGCTGGCCCTAGCCTTACAAGCTGATGGTTGGTTTTTGCGTAGTGATATTATTTGGAACAAACCTAATGCTATGCCAGAAAGCGTGAAAGATCGGCCAACACGTTCCCACGAATATGTTTTTATGCTTACAAAAAAAGAAAAATATTATTACGATTACCAAGCCATAAAAGAAAATGGACGCAACAAGCGCACAGTTTGGAATGTAAACACCGTGCCGTTTGCAGAAGCGCACTTTGCAACATTCCCTCCTGCTTTGATAGAACCATGCATTCTTGCTTCAACTAAAGAGAATGATTTTGTACTTGACCCATTTTTTGGTTCTGGAACAGTTGGCGTTGTTTGTCAAGATTTTAATAGACAATTTGTTGGTATAGAGTTAAACGATGAGTATGTTAAAATCGCAAGAACACGACTGGATATTTTGGAACTTCCAGTGTTGAAAGTTGTAGGTGAATAAGATGGCAATAGTATTTGACTTGCCCAATACCCAGGTTGGTTTTGCTAATACATTGAAAGAATTACGAGAGACGTTTCTTCAGGATGCCTTGGCTACGACAGTTGCAGTAATGGAAATTAATATACTTGATTCAGAGCTACATGAGTATGTTGACAATGGTTCCCTACAAACTCTTGCCACGCATGGAATGAGAGGCGAATTATTGTTTGCGGTTCCAAGTATTTTGGAAAAGAACCCTAGATTACTGGGGTATTATCGTCTGTTGCTAGGTTACAGTCAAAAAGGCTTTTACACTGCCGCCACTGGCGCAGGGATGTTCAAATCATTAGAGGAAAAGGGCTCCCTTTCGCAAAAGCAACGTAGTGCTCTACCAGAATTATGCCGAGCATTAAATCTCAGTGCCAAATATATGTTGGAGCATCTTAAGGACCAAATGATCAGCTCCGGATTCTTTGATCAATTGACCCTTTTGACATTGGGGCCACAACTTCGTGGCGGGGCTAATGTCCAAAAAGGGACTTCTGCTATTTCACAAGTATTCGATGTGGTTTATCAAATTGTAAGCGCATCTGTTGTTCGCTCTAACTCAAGATGCATTGAATTAAAGAATAATTCAGGCCGTACCGTATACATACAATTTGCAGCTGATCCCGATATTGTAATAAGGGAAGAATTAGCAACAGACAAATACCGAAATTTAGTTGCAATCGAGGTTAAAGGAGGACAAGACTACTCGAATATTCACAACCGAGTGGGAGAGGCCGAAAAAAGCCATCAGAAGGCAAAAAAAGATGGTTATGTAGAGTGCTGGACAGTAGTTAATGTTGACCGCATTGATATGAACATGGCACAAAAAGAATCTCCGACTACAAATAAATTTTACCGAATATCTGAACTTTTGAATCAAAGCAGCGCTGAATATAGAGATTTTTCGTTGCAAATTTTATCTATTGCAGGCATTTAACCTTCACTAGATATTATTTGCAAAAACGAGGTGTTGGTATGCCACGAAAGAGAGACGATAAACCGCTCTATGATTATAATATTTACCGCATTCCCCCTGAAAAAGCGGATGGATTTAAGGCGTTTCTTGAAGATCGAAAATTTGATGAAATACCACTGAAGACAGAGTGTATTCAAAATCCTTCTGGCTATACATTTACTCTCATGTTTTGCGATAAAGAGAATCGAAAAGGCTCTCCTTGGGTAAATCTATTATCTACCTGTACTGAATGGGATTTGACCCAAGAATTAAAAATATATGGAGCAGCCTTGATTTGTTATAGGGAAGATGCTTGTTTTGTTGTTTCTTATGGCAATGCACATTTTTATGTGAGTGATTATTGCGATTTTAATTTTGGGGTAGCTGTTGCAGAACGCTTAATTGATTTAGACCAAGTTCGAGCACAACAAAATATTTCTCATGGTAGCAAGCTAAGTAAAATGCACATGGATTACTTGGGCGGTACAGTGCTGTCCTATCGTAGCGGAGAGATACCCACCTATATTCGAGGAACAAGTCTTGATCCAGAGTTATGGGGAACTACTATTAACTGCGGCACCTCTGCACAATTCAAATGGGAAGAGAAGCCAACTGAAATCGGCGAAAAATTGAATCTCCTAAATGAAATAATAAAAGCAGATAGTTCGATTTCTCTACCGAGATTAACTTTTTTGGATGCAGAAGAAGATGCAGAAAAAATTGAAAGCCTTTATCATCAATTAGCTGTTGCTATTGAACAATATGACGGAGCCGCTAACGATGGAAACTTAATAAATGTTCCATCTTTCTACATGATGGGAACGCGGCTAATACAGAACGATTCTGTCCGTTTCAAATTAAGTTGTAATCATAAAAGCCTTGAATTCGATGGTGAATTATCCATAACTGCAATTAATGAGTTTGTTAGGGAAAAAGAATTTGCGCTGCAAGAAGTAATTCAGAAAATTAACATCTCTATTGAATACGCCAATGATGCATGGACAAACCGCAAACCTATCACAGAGTATCTAGAATTTATCACAGAAGATAATTTTTGCTTGCGCAATGGCAAATGGTGCTCCTTTAACATTGCATATCTTGACCGTATCTTCCAAGAAGCCAAAAGGGTTACTTTTATAAATCATTCTCAAGACGAGTTTGCACTATCTAAAGAAGATGTCATTCAATTTGCAAGAGAAAACGGTTTTTATGACGAAACAAACAGCAGGCAACCATACGAAACTTTCTACAATCAGAACATTTCGCAGCTGATAGGGGCAATTTGTTTACACCCGCAAACCGTACCTATTGATCCGGAAGGTAATGGCCGATACAGATATGAAGTGTGCGACTTTTGCAAGGATCAGGCCCTATACTTTGTGAAGATAGGAAAGCCGAATGATTTCGCGTATGCCATTGACCAAGCCATGCTGACACTCGAAAAATGTGAGGCAGGCATGGGTTCCTTAACATTGCCAGGAGATTTGACTGTTTCTCCCACAGAGTTTAGGATGGTATTAATCTTTGATGGGCGTGCTAATATGGTAGAAAAATGGGAAGATGTTTTTTCTATCAATTTCCTTATCCATCTAACAGAATTGAAGCGGCGTTTGAGCAGTACAGACATATCTCTTACAATCGATTTTGTTTACTGGTGAGTTTTATATACCTGCTGCCACTCCCGAAACCGCCCAGCTTTTTGCTCACCCCTATCCGCAAAAACCTGTCCGTTTTCCTGCCGGGCAAAGTGAGCGTTTCCATCCGGCGAAACTCTCATTTTACCCGCCAGCCGTGACAGCAGGTATAACACACTACACTTTGCGTTGCAAAGTCGTGTGCCAAAGGGGAAGCCCCTTTGGAAACCCCGATTTTGTCGGGAAGCTGGTACAGCCTGCATAGGTGCAGCTGTACCCCTTCCTTCCAAAACGAAATAGGCGGCATAGGTCAGCCCGTCCCCGGTGCTGATCTATGCCGCCTCTTTGCTTATATGGGCGTTTACTGTATCGCCCATATTAACCGTTCTAATTTATCACTTCCGTATGCACCGTGCTTTTGCTGATCTTGAAGGCCCCTGCCGCCGCCCGCACCGTGGCCTGATGGTCAATGATATAATCCGCCACTGCCAGCACCCGCTCTTCTATATAAGAATACATACCATACACCCCCGAACATGCTTTGTACAGCCTATGCCGCGTCCGGCCGGCATATGCTATTCCCTTTGGGGATTCCCAGGCGGAAAGGACTGTACACCCCGGCGGAAAGCCTGTATACTAAACAGGAATCCAAGGAAAAGGGGAGCAGGGCTGCATGAAGCTGGATCGGGCAGAAGCCCTAAGGTATCTAGGGATACAGGGCCAGGCGGACCCGGCCTTGGCCAGCCAGGTGGAAGCGCGGGCCCAAGGGCTGGAAGGCGCCCTTTTGCCCAAGTATGTTTACCGGGTGTTCCCCCTGTCCTTTCAGGGGGAGACGCCCTATCTTGCCCCCGTGCAGCTGACTTTGCCGGGCTCCCTGGCTAGGACCATGTTGGCCGGCTGCACCCAGGCGGCCCTATTGGCCTGCACCCTGGGGGCGGAATTCGACCGAGAGCTTCAGGGGCTACAAGCCCGAAACATGGGGGAAGCGGTGATCCTGGATGCCTGCGGCAGCGCCTATGTGGAGGCGGGCTGCCAACAGGCCCAGGCGGATATTTCCGCCCGGTTCCCCCAACTGTACCTTACAGACCGGTTCAGCCCGGGTTACGGGGATCTGCCCCTTTCCCTACAACCGGCTTTATGTGAGATCCTAGATGTCCAACGGCGGCTGGGCCTGTATGTAACGGACAGCCTGCTGCTCAACCCTATGAAATCCGTTACCGCCATCCTGGGCCTGGCGCCCACACCCCGCCCCACCCCCATTCGGGGCTGCGCCGTTTGCCCCAACCGGGGGGACTGCGCCTATCGAAAAGGAGGTTCCACCTGTGTCTAATCCCTTTGCAGACCCCGCCATTCTCCTGCTGGACGGGGCCATGGGCACCATGCTCCAGGCCCAGGGCCTCCCTCCTGGCGCCCGGCCCGAGCTTTGGAACTTGGAAAACCCCGCCGCCGTTCAAAAGGTACACCAGGCCTATGTGGCCGCGGGCAGCCGGGTGCTCTATGCCAATACCTTCGGCGCCTACGCCCCCAAGCTGGCCAATACCGGCCGCACGGTGGAGGAAGTGGTGGCCGCCGGCGTGACCTTGGCCAAGGCGGCTTGCCGGGGCTCTGCCGCCCTGGCGGCCCTGGACCTGGGGCCTTTGGGGGCCATGCTGGAGCCCCTGGGCGCCCTCTCCTTCGAGGAAGCCTATCGCCTTTTTGCCCAAACGGTGCAGGCGGGCGTAAAGGCGGGAGCGGACCTGATCGTCATCGAAACCATGGGGGACCTTTATGAAGCCAAGGCCGCCCTGCTGGCCGCCAAGGAGAACGCCCGGCTGCCCGTGGCGGTGACCATGACCTTTGAGGAATCGGGCCGCACCTTTGCGGGCTGCTCCATCCCTTCCATGGCCCACACCCTAGAGGGCCTGGGGGCGGACGCCATCGGCTTGAACTGCTCCCTGGGCCCGGTGCAGCTGGCCCCCCTGATCCGGGAGCTTTGCAGCCACACCCGGCTGCCGGTGATCGCCAAGCCCAACGCCGGTATGCCGGACCCCCTTACCGGCGCTTACGATATGGGCCCTGCGGCCTTTGCCAAGGCCATGTTGCCCTGCCTGGAGGCGGGCGCCTCCATCCTGGGAGGCTGCTGCGGCACCGATCCCGCCTATATCCAAGCCCTTGCCCAAAGCACGGCGGGCAAGCTCCCCGCCCCCCGGCCGGCCCCTACGGATACCTGCTATCTTTGCGCCCCCAGCGTCGCCCTCCCCCTGGACCGGGTGCGGGTGATCGGGGAACGGATCAATCCCACCGGCAAAAAGCGGTTCCAGCAGGCCCTGCTGGAGGAGGATCTGGACTATATCCTGGGGGTGGGCATCCAACAGGCGGACGCCGGGGCGGAGATCCTGGATGTGAACGTGGGCTTCCCCGGGGTGAACGAGGTGGAGATGCTGCCAAAGGTCGTGAAAAAATTACAGAGCGTCCTCCCCCTCCCCCTCCAGCTGGATTCCAGCGACCCCGCCGCCCTGGAAGCGGGCCTGCGGGTGTATAACGGCAAGCCGGCGGTCAATTCCGTCAACGGGGACCCGGCCGTCCTCCGCCGCATCCTCCCCTTGGCAAAGCGCTACGGGGCGGCGGTGGTGGGCCTGACCCTGGATCAAGGGGGTCTGCCCCAGTCCGCCCAGGAGCGGCTGGCCCTGGCCCGGCGCATCCTGGAGGCGGCCCTGGCCCAGGGCATCCCCCGCCGGGACCTGTGGATCGACTGCCTGACCCTTACCATATCCGCCCAGCAGGACCAGGCCCGGGAGACCTTGGAGGCCATCCGGCAGGTCCGGGAGGAACTGGGCCTGCAAACCACCCTGGGGATATCCAATATCTCCTTCGGCCTGCCCCAGCGCATCCAGGTGACCCGAAGCTTTCTCATCCAGGCCCTAGGCGCGGGGCTGACCCTGCCCATCCTCAATCCCAACCAACCGGAATTGATGGACGCGGTGGCAGCCTGCCGGGCCATCAGCGGGGAGGACGCCGGCTGCCGGGACTACATCGCCCGCTTTGCCCAAGCCCCCCAAGAAGCCGCCCCCGCGGCTTCCGGGGCCATGACCCTGGAGGAGGCCATTCGCCGGGGCTTTCCTGGGGCGGCGGCCCGGCTGGCCCGGGAGGCCCTGCAAACCGAAGAGGGCCTAAGCCTGGTGGAGACCCGGCTGATCCCGGCCCTAGATCGGGTGGGGCTGGATTATGAGCAGGGGATCGCCTTCCTGCCCCAGCTCATGGGAGCGGCCCAGGCGGCCCAGGCGGTATTCCAGGAGGTGGCGGCCCAGCTGGAAAAGCAAGGGGGCGCGCCGGTGAAAAAGGGCCCGGTCATATTGGCCACCGTGCGGGGGGATATCCACGACATCGGCAAGAATATCGTCAAGACCCTGATGGAAAACTATGGCTTCCGGGTCATAGACCTGGGCCGGGACGTGCCGGTGGAAACCGTTGTGGAGGCGGCCCGGAAGCATCAGGCGCCCCTGGTGGGGCTATCCGCCCTGATGACCACCACCCTGCCCGCCATGGAACAGACCATCGCCGCCCTCAAGGCCATGGAAACGCCCCCGGCGGTGCTGGTGGGGGGCGCGGTGGTGACGCCGGAGCACGCCCGCCGTATGGGGGCGGATTATTACGCCAAGGACGCCCGCCAGTCGGTGGAGATCGCCCGCAAGGTCTTGGGCTGAGGAGGCCCTTTCCCGCATGAAGGACATTCGCGCATTGCTTGCCCAGGAGGCCCCCCTGGTGTTTGACGGGGCTGCGGGCACCTATTTTGCCGCCAGGTACGGCGGTTCCTGCGAGCTGGCTAGCTTGGAGCAGCCGGAACAGGTGCTGCAAATGCACCGAGCCTATCTGGACGCCGGCTGCCAGGCCGTCAAGACCAATACCTTCGCCCTAGGCGCCATGTACCAGGAGGGCGGCGAATCCCTGGCCCGCAAGGCAATCCTTGCGGGGTGTATGCTGGCCCGGGAGGCCGCCGCCCCCTATGGGGCCTATGTATTCGGGGACCTGGGACCGGTGGCCGCTCTGGAGGACGCGGACCCGGCGGCGATCTACCTGGCCCAGGCCCAGCTCTTCCTCTCCCAGGGGATCACCCATTTCCTGCTGGAAACCCTGTCCTCCGACCAGGGGGTGGCGGATTTTGCCCGGCAGCTCAAGGCCCTGTGCCCTTCCGCCTTCCTGCTGGTGTCCTTTGGGGTGCAGCCGGACGGCTATACCCGGGAGGGCCTTTCCGCATCCCGGCTATTGGCCGGGATGCAGGCCTGCGAAGGGGTGGACGCCGCCGGCTTCAACTGCGTGTGCGGCCCCCAGCATATGCTCCGGCAATTCCAAAAGCTGGACCCCCAGGGCGCCGTTCTCAGCGCCATGCCCAACGCCGGGTATCCCACGGTGCTGGGCCGCCGGGTGGTATACCGGGGCCAGCCGGATTACTTTGCCCAGCAGGGCCTGGCCCTGGTTCGGGCGGGGGCTAAAATCATCGGGGGGTGCTGCGGCACCACCCCCGCCCATATCGCCGCCCTGGTCCAGGCCATCCGCCGGGAAAAGCCCGTGGCCGTCCAGGCCCCGACCGTCCCTTCCCCCGACCCTTCCCCCGCTCCTCGGGCTGCCCAGAGCCCCCTGGCCCCCAATCCCCTTTGGGATAAGCTGGAAGCTGGCAAGCGGGTGGTGGTGGTGGAGCTGGACCCCCCGGCCCAGGGCAGCGCCCAGCCCTTTATGGAGGCCGCCGCCCGGCTCCAGGCCGCCGGCGCGGACGGGATCACCGTGGCGGATTGCCCCATCGGCCGGCCCCGGGCGGACAGCAGCCTGCTCTCCTGCAAGCTCAAGCGGGAGCTGGGCATCGAGCCCCTGCCCCACCTGGCCTGCCGGGACCGGAACCTAAGCGCCACCCGGGCCTTGCTGCTGGGGCTTTCCATGGAGGGCATCCGCAACGTGCTGCTGGTCACCGGAGACCCGGTGGCCGGCGGTCAGGAAGACATGGTAAAGGGCGTGTTCCATTTCAACGCCCGCAAACTGGCAAGCTATGTGGCCGCCATGAACGACACCGTGTTTCCCAACCCCATGCGCGCCTATGGGGCATTGAATGTAAATGCAAAAAATTTTCAGATACAGCTCAAGCTGGCCCAGGAAAAGGAGGCCAATGGCATCTGCGCCTTCCTGACCCAGCCGGTGCATTCCCAGGAGGCGTTAGAAAACCTCAAGCTGGCCCGGCAAACCCTACACGGAAAGATCCTCGGCGGGGTATTGCCCATCGTCAGCTACCGGAACGCCTGTTTTTTAAACAATGAGATCGCCGGCGTTTTTGTGTGCGAACAGATCCTGGCCCAGTATCAGGATAAGGACCGGACCCAGGGGGAGGCGCTGGCGGTGGAGATCAGCTGCGCCATTGGGGAGGCCATGGCCCCCTACACGGACGGCCTGTATCTGATGACCCCTTTCAACCGGATCTCCCTTATGGAAACCATTATGGAGCGGCTGGGTTGACCCAGGGCTCCCAAGGAGGCAAGCATATTACCATGGACATACGACAGGCACTTGCAAAGGAATTTCCCGCCCTGGCCCCGTGGCAGATCGAAAACGTGGAAAAGCTGCTGGACGAGGGAAATACCATCCCCTTTATCGCCCGGTACCGGAAGGAGCAGCACGGGGGCTTGGACGACCAGGTGCTCCGGGAGCTGGCGGAGCGGATCCAATACCTGCGGGGGTTTGAAGCCCGGCGGGAGGAGATCCGGGAGGCCCTAAGCAAGCAGGGGGTGCTGACGGAGGAGCTTACAGCCGCCCTGGAAGGCTGCACCATCCTGGCGGAGCTGGAGGACGTGTACCGGCCCTATAAGCCCAAGCGCCGCACCCGGGCCATGATCGCCCGGAAAAAGGGGCTGGCCCCCTTGGCGGAGCGGCTATGGGAGCAGCGGATGGAGGACCCGGCGCCCCTGGAGCTAGCGGCGGCCTATGTGGACGAAGCCCTGGGGGTAGCCACCCCGGCGGATGCCCTGGCAGGGGCCGGGGACATCCTGGCGGAAACCTACAGCGACGATGCCCAGATCCGGGCCCGGCTGCGCCAGCTCGTCGCCAAGGAGGGCCGCATCCATACCAAGGCCGCCAAGGAGGAGGATTCCGTATACCGGATGTATTACGACTTTGCGGAGCCGGTGCGGGCCATGGCAGGCCACCGGGTGCTGGCAATGGACCGGGGGGAGCGGGAAGGCTTCCTGAAGGTGTCTTTGGAGCTGCCGGAAGGCCCCGCCTTGCAGGCCGTGACCCAAGGCAGCCTCAAGCCCGGGGCCCCGGCGGCCCCCCTGGTGGAGGCCGCGGCCAAGGACGCCTATGGCCGGCTGATCCTGCCCGCCATGGAGCGGGAGACCCGCTCCCAGCTGACGGAAGCCGCCCAGGAAGCGGCCATCCGGGTATTTGCAGCCAACCTGAACGACCTGCTCATGCAGCCTCCCATCCGGGGCCACGTGGTATTGGGGATGGACCCGGGCATCCGCACCGGCTGCAAGCTGGCGGTAGTGGACGCCATGGGGAACCTGTTGGACACCGGGGTGATCTATCCCCTGCCCGGCCAGGGCAAGGTGCCCTCCGCCCGCAAAACCATGCTGGCGCTCATCAAAAAGCATCAGATCACCCTGGCCGCCATCGGCAACGGCACCGCCTCCCGGGAGACGGAGGCCTTCTTTGTGGAAACCATGGCCGAGTCGGGCTTGTCCATCCCCTATGTGATCGTAAACGAGGCGGGGGCCTCGGTGTATTCCGCCTCCAAGCTGGCGGCGGCGGAATTCCCGGAGTTGGACGTGTCCCTGCGCAGCGCCGTCAGCCTGGCCCGGCGGCTCCAGGACCCCCTGTCCGAGCTGGTGAAGATCGACCCCAAGGCCATCGGCGTGGGCCAGTACCAGCACGATATGAAGCAGGCCCGCCTGAGCGAAGCCCTGGGGGGCGTAGTGGAGCGGTGCGTAAACCAGGTGGGAGTGGAATTGAACACCGCCAGCGTATCCCTATTGTGCTACGTGGCGGGCGTCAGCCGCCAGGTGGCGGAAAACATCGCCGCCTACCGGGAGGAAAACGGCCCCTTCACCTCCCGGGCCCAGCTGAAGCAGGTGCCCAAGCTGGGGCCCAAGGCCTTTGAGCAGTGCGCGGGCTTTTTGCGGATCGCCGCGGCCACGGACCCCCTGGACAATACCGGCGTACACCCGGAAAGCTATGCCATCGCCAAGGCCCTCCTGGCCCGCTTCGGCTTCACTTCCGAGGATATCCGGGGCGGCTGCCTGGCCACCCTGGGGGAGAAGGTGACGGAGGTGGGCTCCCGCACCCTGTCCCGGGAGCTGGAGGTGGGTATCCTGACCCTGCGGGATATGATCCGGGAGCTGCAAAAGCCCGGCCGGGACCCCCGGGACGACCTGCCCAAACCCCTGCTGCGCACCGACGTGCTGGAGATGAAGGATCTGGTCCCCGGCATGGAGCTCAAGGGCACCGTGCGCAATGTAACGGACTTTGGCGCCTTTGTGGACATCGGCGTCCACCGGGACGGCCTGGTCCATATCTCCCAATTCGGCGGGCGGCGGATCAAACATCCCAGCGAAGCCGTCCGGGTGGGGGACGTGGTCACCGTATGGGTGCTGGAGGTGGAGGAAACGAAAAACCGCATCTCCCTGACCATGCGCAAGCCCCCGGAAAAACCGTAATATTTTTTCTTAAAAAAAGGGTTGACATCTCCCGCGGACCGGGCGTATACTACATACCAAGTTGAAACCGTTGAGGGAGAGTAAGTACTTTTGGATGCTTCCTTCGTAGAGAGTCGCTGATGGTGGGAATGCGGCAAGGAAGGCCGGAAGGAATGGGCTCCTGAGGGCAAACCGAACCAATAGTAGGCGCGCCGGAGGTGGTTCTCCGTTAGCAAAAACCGGCATATGTATGTATGCATCGAGTGGGCGCAATGGCGCCAAGCCGGGTGGCACCGCAGGAGTTTGAATGGCTCTTGTCCCTGCAAAAAGCAGTCAGGGACGAGGGCCTTTTTGTATGGTCCCGCCCCTGTGAAGCCCTATTTTTCCATCTTTCAGAAAGGAGAACCATACCATGAAAGACCAGGCTATCCCCTACAAGATCTACCTCCAGGAAGAGGAGCTGCCAAAGGCATGGTATAACCTCAGGGCGGATATGAAAAACAAGCCCGCCCCCTTGCTCAATCCCGCCACCCTAAAGCCCATGACCGCCGACGAGCTCCGTCCCGTCTTCTGCGACGAGCTGGTGGCCCAGGAGCTGGACGACACCACCCCCTACATCGAGATCCCCCAGGAGATCCGGGACTTTTATAAAATGTACCGGCCTTCCCCCCTGGTCCGGGCCTACTGCTTGGAGGAAAAGCTCCAGACCCCGGCCAAGATCTATTACAAATTCGAGGGCAACAACACCAGCGGCAGCCATAAGCTGAATTCCGCCATCGCCCAGGCCTATTACGCCAAAAAGCAGGGCCTCAAGGGCGTGACCACCGAAACCGGCGCCGGCCAGTGGGGCACCGCCCTGTCCATGGCCTGCTCCTACTTCGGCCTGGACTGCAAGGTGTATATGGTCAAGGTCTCCTATGAGCAGAAGCCCTTCCGCCGGGAAGTCATGCGCACCTATGGCGCCAACGTGACCCCTTCCCCCTCCGATACCACCCAGGTGGGCCGCAAGATCCTGGAGGCCCATCCCGGTACCGGCGGCAGCCTGGGCTGCGCCATCTCCGAGGCCGTGGAAGCCGCCACCACCCAGCCGGGTTACCGGTATGTGCTGGGCAGCGTCCTGTCCCAGGTGGTGCTCCATCAGTCCGTCATCGGCCTGGAAGCCAAAGCCGCCATGGATAAGTACGGCGTCAAGCCGGATATCATCATCGGCTGCGCCGGCGGCGGCTCCAACCTGGGGGGCTTGATCGCCCCCTTCATGGGCCAAAAGCTCCGGGGCGAGGCGGATTACCGCATCATCGCCATCGAGCCCGCCTCCTGCCCCAGCTTCACCCGGGGTAAGTTTGCCTACGATTTCTGCGATACCGGCATGGTCTGCCCCCTGGCCAAAATGTATACCCTGGGCTCCGGCTTCATCCCCGCCCCCAACCACGCGGGCGGCCTTCGCTACCACGGCATGAGCTCCATCCTGTCCCAGCTTTACGATGACGGTCTCATGGAAGCCCAGTCCGTCACCCAGACCCAGGTATTCCAGGCGGCGGTGGACTTCGCCCGGGTGGAGGGCATCCTCCCCGCCCCGGAAAGCAGCCACGCCATCTATGCCGCCGTACAGGAAGCCCTGCGCTGCAAGGAAACCGGCGAGGAAAAAACCATCCTCTTCGGCCTTACCGGCACCGGCTACTTTGACCTGGTGGCCTATCAGCGGTTCAACGACGGCCAGATGAGCGACTATATCC
Organism: uncultured Eubacteriales bacterium; assembly: GCA_900543475.1. Classification (GTDB taxonomy): domain Bacteria; phylum Bacillota; class Clostridia; order Christensenellales; family CAG-138; genus Pelethousia; species Pelethousia gallinarum. The sequence goes on along the minus strand of UQRU01000018.1, from coordinate 14,276 downwards.
CCACCGATGAAGACCTCAAGCCGGGCTTTGCCGGCATCCCCCAATTCCCGGGGAACGAGATCTAACCCGCCCGCTCGGCGTAACCCGCTTGCCCGGCAGGCGGCTGTAAACCCTGCCTCCCCACGGGGGGGCGGCGTTTGGCGGCCCGGGGGCCCAAGGGCCCCCGGGCCTGCCAAACCAAAGCAAGGGCGGGGGCCTTTGGCCCCCGCCCTTGCTTTGTGCGCGCTGGGCGCGCCCGCCGCCCCCCGCCTCCGGCCCTGGGAGACCCCAGGCCAACGGCAGCAACGCCAACCCCGCCGCCGGGCAAAGGCCGGCTAACCTGCTCCAATATCCCCCAACAGGGCGCAGAGCAATAGGGCCATAAACAGCCACAGCCCCACATAGCCGGTGAATTCAATCCACATAAGGGAGAATCCCAGCCAGGCGCACAGGCACGCCGCCAGCAAGGCCGCCCCGTTTACCCAGCGCCGTTGGCCGGGCGCCAGTGCGCGGCCAACCCGCTGCCAGAAATAGAGGGCTACGCCAAAGAGGGCCGGCAGCGCCACCCGCAACGCCGCAAGATACACGACCAGGGTATAATACCGCCGGTTCAGCCGCTCCAGGACCCCGTACCCCGCCGACGCCCCCAGGGCGATAGCCAGGCATAGGGCGGTTACCAGGATGTAGGGAAGCAACCTGGTCTTCCGTTCCATATTCTTTCCCCCTTCCCAAACGTCTCGTCTGTTTTTTAGATGCCGGTGTAAAAAATCCTTATAGCATGGTACGTTGGACAAACTATATTGTGTGTAAATAATCATAAAGTTTTTATAATTTTTTGTGTTATCTATATAACCTTTCTTGTTTTATACAATATTTTTATCTTGTTGTCAACCGTTCAAGAAAAGCTTTCCAGCGGGATGAAAAAAATAAATTATGTCCCCAGCTAAAAAAACGGTTGACATCCGGCGGGAATGTTGTTAAAGTATATTCCAATGTGAAACGCGATGAAGAAATCAAGTAGGCGTTCGCCCCTTCCTTCAGAGAGCTGCCGGGTGGTGCAAGGCAGCAGGAAGACCTTCGCTGAATACCTTTCGGAGCGGCTTGCTGAACCTTAAGTAGGCAACGACGGGTGTGCCCGTTATAGCACCGGGATATGTTAGTATCCGCTGAGGCCGTATGCTTACGGTAAATTGAGGTGGTACCACGGGAATGACTCGTCCTCTGCAAGATTGCAGAGGACGTTTTTTTATCCCGTAATCAAAGAATGTATGTGAAGGAGAAAGCCATGGTCATCACAGATCTCTTGGAAAAGAACGCGCGGCTCTATGGGAGCGAAATCAGCCTGGTGGAAATCAACCCCTCGGAGGAGCGGGACCAGGCGGTCACCTGGCGGGATTATAGCCTGATCGAAAGCAACCGGCCGGACGCTCCCTATCGCCGGGAGATGACCTGGTCCCAATTCGATAAAAACGCTAACCGGTTCGCCAACCTGCTGCTGAGCCGGCGGGTGAAAAAGGGGACCAAGGTGGGCATATTGCTGATGAATTGTCTGGAGTGGCTGCCCATCTATTTTGGCATCCTGAAGGCGGGGTGCCTGGCGGTGCCCTTGAACTTCCGCTATACCAGCGAGGAGATCCAGTATTGCCTGGGCCTGGCGGATGTGGAGGTGCTGGTGTTCGGGCCGGAATTCGTTAGCCGGCTAGACCCCATCATCGATCAGATCCCCAAGGTGCATACCCGGTTTTATCTGGGCAAGGATCTGCCCGCCTATGGGGAGCCCCTATGGGAGCTGATGGGCTATTGTTCCCGGGAGGCGCCGCCGGTGAGCTTTACCGAGGACGACCTGGCGGCCATCTATTTCTCCTCCGGCACCACCGGCTTCCCCAAGGCCATTCTCCACAGCCATCTGGCCCTGATGTGCGCCTGCCAAACCGAGCAAAAGCACCACGGCCAGACCCGAGAGGATGTATTCCTGTGCATCCCGCCCCTATATCATACCGGGGCCAAGATGCACTGGTTTGGCAGCCTGTTATCCGGCAGCCGGGCGGTGCTGCTGCGGGGGGTAAAGCCCGAATGGATCTTGCGGGCCATCACCGAGGAAAAGTGCACCATTGTATGGCTGCTGGTACCCTGGGCCCAGGATATTCTGGACGCCATTGAATCCGGCAAGATGGATCTATCCCATTATTACCTGGAGCAGTGGCGGCTGATGCACATCGGCGCCCAGCCGGTGCCCCCCAGCCTGATCCACCGTTGGCAAAAGGTATTTCCCCATCACCAGTACGATACCAACTATGGCCTAAGCGAATCCATTGGGCCGGGCTGCGTGCATCTGGGGGTAGAGAACATCGAAAAGGTGGGGGCCATTGGCAAGCCCGGCTATCTGTGGGCGGCCAAGATCGTGGATGAGCAGGGCAACGAGGTGGTCCAAGGCCAGGTGGGCGAGCTGATCGTCCGGGGCCCCGGGGTGATGCGCTGCTATTACAAGAACCCGGAGGCCACTGCAGAAGTGTTGAAAAACGGCTGGCTGTATACCGGGGATATGGCCCGCATGGACGATGATGGATTCATCTATCTGGTGGACCGGAAGAAGGACGTGATCATCTCCGGCGGGGAAAACCTGTATCCAGTCCAGATCGAGGACTTTTTACGCAAACACGATAAGATCAAGGATGCAGCGGTGATCGGCCTGCCGGATAAGCGGCTGGGGGAGATCGCAGCCGCCATCATCGAGATCAAGGAGGGCATGGAATGCACCGCCGAGGAGATCAACCAGTTCTGCAAGGAGCTGCCCCGGTATAAGCGGCCCCGCCGCATCATCTTTGCCCCAGTTCCCCGGAATGCCACCGGCAAGATCGAAAAGCCGGTGCTGCGGGAGCGTTATGGCCGCAGCCGCTTGGTGGAGGCCCAGACGACCAATTAACGACGGCGGCGCCTAGCTGGGCGGACGCCCGGCGTAGGCGCCGAATATTATAAATGGAGGATTTGCATTATGGATATGGCGATTAAGCTGTTTATGCTGGTGGTATTCTTTGGCTTGATGATTCTGATCGGCCTGTATTGCCGCCGCCATGCGGGCAGCGTGGATGGATTTGTCCTGGGCGGCCGCTCGGTGGGTGCCTGGTTTACCGCCTTTGCTTACGGCACCTCCTATTTTTCCGCGGTCATTCTAGTAGGGTACTCCGGCCAGTTCGGCTGGAAGTACGGCATCTCTTCCACCTGGATCGGCCTGGGCAACGCCATCATCGGCTCCTACCTGGCCTGGACCATTTTGGGCCGCCGCACCCGGGTCATGACCCAGCACCTGCAGAGCAAAACCATGCCCGATTTCTTTGAAAAGCGTTATAATAACCGGAACCTGGGCATTGGCGCCGCGCTGATCGTATTCGTGTTTCTTATTCCCTATGCTGCGTCCTTGTACAACGGCCTATCCCGGCTTTTTGCCATGGCCTTTTCCATCGACTACTCCCTGTGCATCCTCATCATGACCCTACTCACCGCCATCTATGTGGTGGCCGGCGGCTACATGGCCACGGTGATCAACGATTTTATCCAGGGCATCATCATGCTGGGGGGCATTGTGATCATCACCATCGCGGCCCTCAAACAATTTGGCGGGCTTTCTATGGCCATGGACGCCCTGGCCCGGGTGGTGGATACCAGCGTAACGGATACCCCGGGTATCTTTACCTCCTTCTTTGGGCCAGACCCCTTTAACCTGACCGCCGTGGTGATCCTCACCTCCCTGGGCACCTGGAGCTTGCCCCAGATGACCCAAAAGTTTTACGCCATCAAAAACGAGGCGGCCATCGTAAAGGGTACGGTGATCTCCACCCTGTTCGCCGTGGTGGTGGCGGGGGGCTGCTACTTCTTAGGCGGCTTCGGCAGGCTGCTCACAGGGGAAGTGGACGTGGCTGCCCAGGGCTATGACGTGATCATCCCCACCATGTTCCGCCACTTCTCTCCCGTACTGCTGGGGCTGGTGGTGGTGTTGGTATTGGCGGCTTCCATGAGCACCCTTTCTTCCCTGGTGCTGACCGCCAGTTCCACCCTCACATTGGATTTGATTGAGAAAAAAAAGTGTGCTAATATAAATGAAACTAGGCAATTGCGTACCATCCGCCTGTTGATCGTACTGTTCATCGTGCTTTCCGCGGTCATCGCCATTGTCCAGTACAAGTACAATTTCGCCTTTATCGCCCAGCTGATGGGCCTCTCCTGGGGGGCCATGGCCGGCGCGTTCTTGGGGCCCTACCTGTACGGCCTCTACAGCAAGCGGACCACCGTGGCTGCCGTATGGGTCAGCTACATCCTGGGCGTTGGATTGATGCTGCTGAATATGTTCTTCCAAGCGTCCTTCCCGGCCTGGCTCCAATCCCCCATCAATTGCGGCGCCTTTGTGATGCTGCTGAGCCTGGTGGTTACGCCCTTGGTCAGCGCGGTTACACCCCAGGTCTCCCAGGAACACGTGGAGCGCGTATTTGCCTGCTATGGCCAAACGGTTACCGTAACGGTCACGGATTCCATCGGGGAGTCGGGTGTGGAAATTCCCTAAGCAAGGGAGCCTATAGAAGCTTTGGGGCGGGGGCCGCGTTGCGGCCGCCAGCCCTTTGCCATATTATTTCTAAGGAGGAACCGCCATGAAAACACTGATGCTCGGTAATGAAGCGGCGGCCCGGGGCCTTTATGAGGCTGGATGCGCCATGGTGTCCAGCTATCCCGGCACGCCCAGCACGGAGATTACCGAGTTTGCCGCCAAGTATGAAGAGATCTACGCAGAATGGGCGCCCAATGAAAAAGTCGCCATGGAGGCGGCCTTCGGGGCTGCCCTGGCCGGCCGCCGCAGCTTTTGCGGCATGAAGCACGTGGGCCTGAACGTTGCGGCAGATCCCTTGTTTACCATCTCCTATACAGGCGTAAACGCCGGCATGGTCATCGGCGTAGCGGACGACGCGGGGATGCACAGCTCCCAAAACGAGCAGGATTCCCGCCACTATGCCATGGCCGCCAAGCTCCCCATGCTGGAGCCTGCGGATTCCGCCGAAGCCCTGGCCTTCGCCAAGCTGGCCTATGCCATTTCCGAGCAGTTCGACACCCCGGTGCTGTTGAAGATGTGCACCCGGGTCGCCCACGCCCAAAGCCTGGTGGAGACCAGCCCCCGGCAGGAGCCGCCCCAGAAGCCCTATGTGAAAAACCCCCAGAAGTACATCATGATGCCCGGCAACGCCAAGCGGCGCCATCCCGTGGTGGAGGAACGGCTGGAGGCCCTGCGCCAATATGCGGAAACCACCCCTGCCAACCGTTGGGAGGAAGGCAGCTGCAACGACATCGGCATCATTACCCACAGCACCAGCTATCAATATGTAAAGGAAGCCTGCGGGGACAAGTATCCGGTATTGAAGCTGGGTATGGCCTATCCCATGCCGGACCAGCTGATCAAGGATTTTGCCGCCTCGGTGAAGCTGCTGGTGGTGGTAGAGGAGTTGGACGGCTTCATCGAGGCCCATTGCCGGAGCCTGGGCCTGGCCCTGTGCGGCAAGGATTATTTCCCGCCCATCGATGAGCTTTCCCAGAACCTTGTGGCTGCAAAGCTGGGGTTGCCGGTTCCCAGCGGCAAGGCCTTGGACGCCCAGATCCCCCCCCGGCCGCCAGTGATGTGCGCAGGCTGCCCCCATCGTGGCCTGTTCTATACCCTGGCCAAGCAGAAACTCACCGTCATGGGGGATATCGGCTGCTATACCCTAGGGGCTGTGGCTCCCTTGAACGCCATCGACGCGGTGGTGTGTATGGGCGCTTCCATCTCAGGGCTGCATGGGTTCAATAAAGCCCAGGGCGCGCCAGATGGCAAGGTCGTGGCAGTGATCGGGGATTCCACCTTCATGCATTCCGGCATGACGGGCCTGGTGAACGTGGCCTACAATGCGTCCAACAGCACGGTGATCATCCTGGATAACTCCATCACCGGTATGACCGGCCATCAGCAAAATCCCACCACCGGCTATAACCTCAAGGGCGATCCCGCCGCCAAGGTGGACCTGGTGGCCCTGTGCAAGGCCATCGGCATTCCCCGGGTACGGGTGGTGGACCCCTACGACCTAAAGCAGTGCGACACAGTTATAAAGGAAGAAGTAGCCGCCGAGGAGCCCTCTGTCATCATCTCCCGCCGGCCCTGCGCCCTGCTCAAATATGTGAAGCATAAAGCGCCCCTTACCGTGGATCGGGAGGCTTGCAAGAGCTGCCGCATGTGCATGAAGATCGGCTGCCCGGCCATCAGCATGCAGGATGGCAAGGCCATGATCGACAATACCCTGTGTACCGGCTGCGGCGTGTGCGAACAGCTTTGTAACTTCGGTGCCCTGAAGGCTTCCAAGGAGGGATGAGCATGGAAACCAAAAATATCATGATCGTCGGCGTAGGGGGCCAGGGCTCCCTGTTGGCCAGCAAGCTGCTGGGCAAGCTGTTTTTGAGCCGGGGCTATGACGTAAAGGTCTCGGAGGTGCACGGCATGAGCCAGCGGGGCGGCTCGGTGGTGACCTATGTGCGCTATGGGGACAAGGTCTATTCCCCCATCATCGACAAGGGGCAGGCGGATTTCATCCTCTCTTTTGAATTGCTGGAAGCCGCCCGCTGGACGGAATACCTTAAGCCCGGCGGCCGGATCGTCACCAACACCCAGCAGATCAACCCCATGCCTGTAATTACCGGCGCCGCCCAATACCCCCAGGGCCTGGTGGAAAAGATGCGCCAGGCGGGCATGGATGTGGATGCCTTTGACGCCCTTTCCCTGGCGGAGGAAGCCGGTTCTGCCAAGGCGGTAAACATCGTATTGTTGGGCCGTCTGTCCAAGAGCTTTGACTTCTCCCAGGCGGAATGGGAACAGGCCATCCGCGAGAGCGTGCCTCCCAAATTCCTGGAGCTGAACCTGCGGGCCTTCGCCCTGGGGGCCAGCGCGTAAATCCAACAAATTGAGCCGGGCTGCGGCCCAGCCAATCGATCTTTTTTACCCATAAGAAAGGAACACGACCCCAACATGGAACGCTACTACCAACCCGAGATCGAATGCGCCAGCCGGGAGCAGATCCTGGCCTGGCAAAATGAACGCCTGGTCAAACAGGTGCAGAACGTCTGGGACAATGTCCCCTACTACCGTAAAAAGATGGAAGAAAAGGGCCTGACCCCTGGCGATATTAAGGGCGTTGCGGATCTACATAAGCTGCCCTTTGTCACCAAGGACGACCTAAGGGAAGCCTATCCCTACGGCCTCACCGCCCGGCCCCTGAAGGACTGCGTGCGCATCCAGTCCACCTCCGGCACCACCGGCAAGCGGGTGGTGGCCTTCTATACCCAGCATGACCTGGATCTGTGGGAAGATTGCTGCGCCCGGGCCATCGTGGCGGCCGGCGGCACCAACGAGGACGTGTGCCATGTCAGCTATGGCTACGGTCTGTTCACCGGCGGTCCTGGTCTGAATGGGGGCAGCCATAAGGTGGGCTGTCTCACCCTGCCCATGTCCTCGGGCAATACGGACCGGCAGCTCCAGTTTATGGTGGACCTGGGCTCCACCATCCTGTGCTGCACCCCTTCCTATGCGGCGTATCTGGCGGAAACCGCCATTGAGCGGGGCCTAAGGGACAAGCTCAAGCTCAAGGCCGGCATCTTCGGCGCGGAAGCCTGGAGCGAGGAGATGCGCCAGGATATCCAGCGCAAGCTGGGGATCAAGGCCTACGACATCTATGGTCTTACAGAGCTCAGCGGCCCCGGGGTCAGCTACGAGTGCGCCGAGCAGACGGGGATGCACATCAACGAGGACCACTTCATCGCCGAGATCATCGATCCCGTCACCGGCGAGGTGCTTCCCGAAGGCTCCAAGGGCGAATTGGTATTTACCTCCATCACCAAGGAGGCCTTCCCCCTGCTCCGGTACCGTACCCGGGATATTTGCGTGCTGTCCTCCAAACCCTGCTCCTGTGGCAGGACCCACATCAAAATGTCCAAGCCCATGGGCCGCAGCGACGATATGCTCATCGTAAAGGGCGTCAACGTATTCCCTTCCCAGATCGAGACGGTCTTGTTGGAGCAGGGCTACGCCGCCAACTACCAGATCATCGTGGAGCGGATCAACAACTCCGACGTGCTGGAGGTCCAGGTGGAAATGACCCCCGACGCCTTCTCCGACCAGCTCAGCCAGGTGGCCAATCGGGAGAAGCAGCTGGTCAACGCCCTCAAGGCCATGCTGGGCATCTACGCCAAGGTGCGGCTGGTGGCCCCCAAGTCCATCCAACGCAGCGAGGGCAAGGCCGTGCGGGTCATCGACAAGCGGAAGATCTAAGAAAGGAGCCCATCCGTTATGACGATTCATCAGATTTCTGTGTTTCTGGAAAACCGGCCTGGCCAGCTGGCGGAAATCACCTCCACCCTCTCCGCCAGCCAGATCGACCTGCGGGCCATCAATATCGCCGAGGTCACCGACTATGGGGTGCTTCGCCTCATCGCCGATCAGCCTGAACGGGCGGCCTCCGTGCTGCTGGAAAAGGGCTTCATCCTCTCCATGACCCCGGTGGTGGCGGTGGGGGTGCCGGACGCCCCCGGCGGCCTAGCCGCCGTGATGGAGGTCTTTGCCCAACACCAGGTGGATGTGGAATATATGTATTCCGCCTTTGGCCGCAGCGGCGATCAAGCCTTTATGATCTTCCGGGTGGCGGATACGGACAAGGTAGACCATCTCCTGCGCGCCGCGGGGATCACTCCCGCGGACCCCGCAGCCATGGGTATGCGTTAATTCAGCAGAGAGAGAAAGAAGGAATACCATTATGAAGGACATCAGCCGTAAGACAGAACAATTTACCGACTCCGTCATCCGCCGTATGACCCGTATTTCCCTGGCCTGCGGCGCCATCAACCTGGCCCAGGGCTATCCGGATTTCGACCCGCCCAAGGCCATTACCGACCGGCTGGCCCAGGTGAGCGCCATCGGCCCCCATCAGTATCCCATCACCATGGGCGCCCCCAACTTCCGCCAGGCCCTGGCTAAAAAATGCGGCCATTTCATGGGCCTGAACCTGGACCCGGAAACCAATATGGTGATCACCATCGGCTCCACCGAGGCCATGGTGGATACCATCTTCGCCCTCACCAACCCGGGGGATAAGATCATCATGTTCTCCCCCTACTTTGAAAACTACCGGGCCCAAGCGATCATGGCGGACTGCGAGCCCATCTTCGTGCCCCTGGTCCCCCCCACCTTCCACTTTGACCCCAACGTGCTGGAGGATGCCTTCAAGCAGGGAGCAAAGGCCATTTTGATCTGCAACCCCTCCAACCCCAGCGGCAAGGTGTTTACAGAAGAAGAGCTTAAGCTCATCGGGGATATGGCCATCCGCTATGACACCTACGTGATCATGGACGAGGTATACGAGCACATCGTTTACGCCCCCCATAAGCACGTCTATATGAGCACCCTGCCCGGCATGTGGGAGCGGACGGTATCCTGCAGCTCCCTGTCCAAGACCTATTCCATCACCGGCTGGCGGCTGGGCTATGCCATCGCCCCCCAGCATCTGATGGACCGGATCAAGCAATTCCACGACTTCAACACCGTGGGCGCCCCCTCTGTGCTGATGGAGGCCGCCATCGCGGGCCTGGAGATGCCGGATAGCTATTACGAGGAATTCGGCGCCCATTATGCCCACATGAAGGCTCTGTTCACCAAGGGCCTGGACGACATCGGCATCCAGTATACGGACCCCCAGGGCGCTTACTTCGTGCTGGCCAACATCGGCCAATACCTGAAGCCCGGCCAGACCGACGTGGAGTTCTGCGAGGAAATGGCCCGGAAGGTGGGCGTAGCCTGCGTGCCCGGCACCTCCTTCTTCAAGGAGAACGTAAACGACATCATCCGGGTCCACTTCGCCAAGAAGGACGATACCTTGATGGAAGCCCTGAACCGGCTGGCGGACATCAAAACCAAGATGGCCTAAACCCCAGCGCAACGCCAAAGGGACAGCGAACTTCGCTGTCCCTCAGGCTGTCGAAAAAGTGGCTTGCGCCACTTTTTCGAGATTTTCATAGCTCCCTTGCGCCTATGGCGCGGCCAGGGAGCTATGCAGGGAAACCCTTGCTACGCAAGGCTTTTTGCGGATTTGACGCGCATGTCGCCAAATCCGATTATAGCCTCCGGGGGCTGCGGCCCCCGAGTCCCCAGGGGTTTCTCGACAAGCTGAGGGACAGCGAAATTCGCTGTCCCTTTTCCTTTTACCGCTCTCCGTCCTCCTCCGGATCCGGCGCTTCCCTTTTATCCAGCACCAGGTCCAATACCACCATTAGCCCCGCAAACAGCACCCCTGCCACCGGCCAATAGACCCTGGCAAACGCCCAATTATGATCCGCCAGGCCAACGGCCAGGAAGGCGGCTGTCGCCAATAGCCAATATAGGCCGCTAAGCTGCTCTTTCAACCTGCTGCGGGCTTTGCTGCGGCTTTTCTCCTTTGGGGAATACGACCCCTCTTGCAGCAGCTTTTCCATGGCCGCCCAGGGTACCCCCACCAGGATCAACGTCGCCACCCCCAAGCCGCTCAGAGCAAACATGCAGCACAGCATCACGATGCTGACCCATTCATCTTCCCTGGCCGCGCTTAGAAACAAGGGGGCCGCCCCCAGGATACACAAGCAGGCGCCCAGGATATTGCCTCGGACATAGGTGGAATGATATTCCTTACGGCGCGCTTTCACCATGCCTATTACGCCATATGCGGCCTGGAAGGGCTCCTTTTCCAAAAAGGCGTAAGCATGGCTCTGGCCGCCGCAATAGATGAATAGGCCCACCGCTACTGCCACCAGCATCAGCAGGATCGTCAGGCCCACGCCCCCCGCCATGTTTTCCGTGATGGGCAAACGCCCAGTCTCCGCCGCGCCCCCCAGCAAAAGCATGGGGATGATTCCCAGGATGCACAGATAGGTCCCCAGGGCGATCTGCTTGGCCGCCTGGCGCCGTAGCGCCAAATACTGGCCCGCTTCCTCCAAGCTCACCTGGCGGATGGCTTCCTCCTCTTTGGTAAACGTCTCCGTCTCCTGCTCGTCCTTGAGAAGATAGTCCACCGTTACCCCAAACAGCCGGCTCATGGCTAGGATCCGTTCGATGTCAGGGATGGTTTGCGCGCCCTCCCACTTGGATACCGCCTGCCGGGATACCTGCAGCTTATCCGCCAGCTCCTCCTGGGACCAGCCGTTCTTCTTGCGCAAACGGATGATCTTATCCGCTAGAATCATATGTTTCCTCCTCGGTTTTACATTATGCGGTGCGCGCCCCTCGATTTTCATACCCATTATAGACGATTTCCCCGTTGCCCGCTACCAACCGGGCCCGGATATTTTGTCAACCGCCGGTTGCGGCCTGATCCGCAGGGCCGGTGAAACGCCCGGGGCGGCGGGGGGGCGGCGGCGTTTGGCGGCGCCCCCACGCCGCCCCGGGCGTTCCCACGCCTTTGGAGAATGCCCGCTTTTTTCCCCTTTGCCTTTATGCTATAATACCTTTGGCAACGCCCCCAAAAAAGGAGGATGCTTATGGACAAATGGAAACAAGAGGAGGACAAACGCGCCCTTACGCCAGCTGAACAGGCCCGTAAAGCCGCCTTTGAAGCCATGCAGGCCAGCCTGGCGGCGGAAGGCTACCAACCCCATGACCTGACCATCGGCATGATCTACGCCAATGTAATGACCCTGGCCATCGGCCTGCCGGTGGTGTTTTTGCTGGGATTCCTGTTTTTCCGGCTTCATGGCCTGTCCGCCATCATGGAGGGGGGTATTTCCTTTTCCCTAGGGAATTTATTTCTGTTCCTGTTGGCGCTGATGGCCTTTACCTGCCTGCACGAGCTGATCCACGGTTTATTTTGGGGTCTCAGTGCGAAGGGGGGCTTTCGGGCTGTTGCTTTGGGGTTTATGGTCCAATACCTGACCCCCTATTGTACCTGCAAGGAGCCCCTGCCCCGCCATACTTATGTATGGGGCGCCCTGGCTCCCACTCTGCTTCTGGGCGTGCTGCCCTACTTGGCAGCCCTGCGCCTGGGTAACTGGCCCCTGTTCCTGCTGAGCGCCTTGATGATTTTAGGCGGCGGCGGGGACATGCTCATTATCGGGAAGCTATTGGCATTCCGCTGCCCCAAGGATACCATCTTCCTGGATCACCCTTATCAAGGGGGCCTGGTGGCCTTTGTCCGGGAAGAACCGTCTAGCAAATAATCACAAAAGGAGAACATCCATGGATTACGCAAAAGAAAGCCTGCGCCTGCACCAAGCCTGGAAAGGCAAGATTCAGGTAAACGCCACGGTGCCTGTGGCCACCCGGGAGGACCTGTCCTTGGCCTATACCCCAGGGGTAGCCCAGCCCTGTCTGGAGATCCAGAAGGACCCCAGCCTCAGCTATACATTGACCCGGCGTTGGAACCTTTGCCTGGTGGTGTCCGACGGCACGGCGGTGCTGGGCCTGGGGGATATCGGCCCGGAGGCCAGCATGCCGGTGATGGAGGGCAAATGCGTGCTATTTAAGTCCTTTGGGGATGTGGACGCCTTCCCCATGTGCATCAAAAGCAAGGATGTGGACGAGATCGTCAACACCATTTACCTGATTTCCGGTTCCTTTGGCGGGGTAAACCTGGAGGACATCGCAGCCCCCCGCTGCTTTGAGATCGAGCGCAAGCTCAAGGAAAAATGCGACATCCCCATCTTTCATGACGACCAGCACGGCACCGCCGTCATCACCCTGGCGGGCCTGATCAACGCCCTGAAGGTGGTGGGCAAGCCCAAAGGATCTGTCCGCATCGTCATCAATGGGGCGGGGGCGGCCAGCATTTCCATTGCCCGATTGCTGCTTTCGGATGGGTTTCAACACATCACCCTGTGCGACCGGCAGGGAGCCATCTACGCAGGCCGCGCCCAGGGGATGAACCCCTTTAAAGAGGAGATGGCCCAGCGTACCAATCTGGATATGTGCAAGGGCAGCCTTGCGGATGCCATGCAGGGCGCGGATGTGTTCATTGGGGTATCCGCCCCCGGCACCGTGACCCGGGATATGGTAGCTTCCATGGCCAAGGACCCGGTGATTTTCGCCTGCGCCAACCCCACCCCGGAGATCTTCCCGGATGAGGCCAAGGCCGGCGGTGCGGCGGTGATCGCCACGGGACGCAGCGACTTCCCCAACCAGATCAACAACGTACTGGCATTCCCGGGGATTTTCCGGGGCGCCTTCGACGTGCGGGCCAAGGATATCAACGACCAAATGAAGATTGCCGCCGCCTATGCCCTGGCTGCCCTGATCTCCCCCGAGGAGCTATCCGCCGACTACATCATCCCCAAGGCCTTTGACCCCCGGGTGGGCAAGGCTGTGGCCGCTGCCGTGGCCCAGGCCGCCCGGGACAGCGGCGTGGCCCGGATCTGACCAGATGCCGCCATGAGCCGCCTTTCTCGCTATCTTTTGTGGGCCTTCGGGTTTTCTTACCTATGTTGGGGTGGCCTGGCTATTCTCGCCAACCTGGGCCTTCTCTCCCTCTCCCATCCCCTGGGGACACTGCTGCACCTTTTAGGAGGCTTTGGGCCGCCATTGGCTGTGTGGATGATTTGCCCGGAAAAGCGCCCCCTCTCCGCCCTTCTACAGGCCCTCTTTCGCCGAGGCCCCGGCAAAAAATGGGTGCTTCCGCTGGTTTGCCTGCTGGAGCTAGGGGCCATTGGCCTCTCCTCCCGGCAGCTTAACCCCGCCCTGCCTCTGTCTCAGGTCCCCTTGGTTTTCCTGGGAGCGGTGTTCCTATACGGCGGCAACGAGGAGCTGGGCTGGCGGGGCTTCCTACAGCCTTTGCTGGAAGAACGGCTCTCTTATCCCGCTGCCTCCCTGCTCACCGGGGCCATCTGGTCCCTTTGGCATGTGCCCCTGTGGTTTGTGGCCGGCGCTTCCCAGCAAAACATCCCCTTCCTCCTATTTGCCGCCCTGGGAATCGTCCTGAGCTTCATCCTGGCCGCCCTTTACCGGCAGACCCAGTGCGTCTTCTTTTGCAGCCTTTTTCACGGGCTTACCAACACCCTGCTTTCCCTATTCGTCGTGCAGCTTAACTGGGCCTTATTCCTGGGGCTTGGAAGTATGCTGGCGATAGCCATCTGGGTCTGGTATCTGCCAAGGGAAAAGCAGTAACCCTTCGGTCGCCGGCGGGGGCGGGGGGGGGGGGGGGGGGGGGGGGGGCCCCCCGCGCGGGGGGGGGGCCGGCCCCCCCCCCCCCCCGCGGGGGGGGGGCGGGGGGCGGGGCGCCGCCCGCCCC
>UQRU01000017.1 GCA_900543475.1 uncultured Eubacteriales bacterium | reverse complement strand
CCCCATTTTTTCTACCTCCTTTTCTTCATCTTCTTTATCTTACCACGAAAAAAGTAGATACCCATACTTTTTATGAGCGTCTACTTTCATTTTACAGGTGCAGGTTTCCCGAGGCGTCCCCTGGCGTTTTACATCATCTGCGCGATCTCTGCCCGCAATACCTTAATGATGTGTTTTTCCAGCCTAGAAATATAGCTCTGGGATATGCCTAGCATATCCGCCACCTGCTTTTGGGTATATTCCCGGCTGCCTGCCAGGCCGAACCGTAGCTTCATGATCTGCTTTTCCCGGGGCGTGAGTTTTTCCATAGCCAGGCTCAGCAGCTCCTTATCCACCTCATCCTCTATGTTGCGGCAAACCACGTCCGCTTCCGTGCCTAATATATCCGAAAGCAACAGTTCGTTCCCATCCCAATCCACATTCAACGGTTCATCTAGGGATACTTCCAACTTTAGCTTGCAGCTTCTACGCAAATACATAAGGATCTCGTTTTCGATGCACCGGGAGGCGTAGGTGGCCAGCTTGATCTTTTTTCCCGCGTCAAAGGTGTTGACCGCCTTGATCAGCCCAATGGTCCCGATGGAAATCAGGTCTTCAATGCACACTCCTGTATTTTCAAATTTCCGGGCGATATACACCACCAAGCGAAGGTTGCGTTCGATCAAGGTCTGCTTGACCTCTTCCCGCCCCTCCAACAAGGCCTGCATCAATTGCCCTTCCTCCTCCTTGGAAAGGGGCGGCGGCAGCGCCTCGCCGCTATTGATGTAATACAAGGCGCCATATATATCCACCCGGGCAT
Source organism: uncultured Eubacteriales bacterium (assembly GCA_900543475.1). Classification (GTDB taxonomy): domain Bacteria; phylum Bacillota; class Clostridia; order Christensenellales; family CAG-138; genus Pelethousia; species Pelethousia gallinarum. Next base: position 28,921 of record UQRU01000017.1, on the reverse strand, counting down.
ACAGGCGCAAAAGCAGATCGTAAAAAAAGCGGTAATCCATAGGCTCATTCTCCTGTTGTAATGGGCAATGCCCCCGGCGGGATCAACGCGTCCACATCCTGTAGGGGCGTGGGGCTCAAAGCGATCCAGGCTTCCAGGGCCGTCCCGTTCGCCTGGAGCTGCTGGGGGCGAAACCCAAATAAAACCTGTTTCCCCTGTACGGTGGCCACTGGGATGGGCACCTGGGCCTGCCCCGCGAGATCGGGTAGATATGCTACGATAACCGGCAAGCCGGTACAAGGTTCATATAAGCCGTTGCCGCTGTCCACCATGCCTGCAAGGATGCGGCGTTTCCCGTCCTGAAGCATGGTCAGGGTCACCATCCCCAGCTTTTTTCGCCGAAGGATCCGTCGGATGGCCCGGGGCAGGAAGGAAGCCGCCAGCGCGGTCACCAGGGCGGTGCGAAGGGGGATGCCGCCCCATACCGCCCCATTTTCTATCCGGCCGCCGGTGGCCATGGCCAAGGCAAAGGCCAAGCCGCCCACCAGAAACGCAGCGGTAAATAGGCATAACACTCCCAGCCCATAATCTCGCCATCCCCTTGGGGATAAGGCCATGGCCAGCAGCAAGCCAAAGGCCACCTTGGCCGCCAGGCAGCCCGCCGGCGGCCAGCAGGCTGCCCAAAGGGCATATAAGGCGCCGGTAAAACAGCCCAAGGCCGCCCGGCCTTTATATAGTCTGGTCCCCCGCATGGCGGCTGCCAGCCGCAGGATGAGCAGATCCATCAGGGCATTATCCAGCAGGAACAACTCGATATACATTTGCCCACCCCCATGGGCCTAATATTAGCATATGGGACGGCGGAAGATTGTAGAACCAGTGCCGCATATATATGGGAAAAACAGCGAGGGATGGGTGGCGCTTCAGGGGGCTTTTTGCCCTGGAGAATGGGCGGGAATAAACGCAAAGCAGGCATATCCCAGGGGATATGCCTGCAAAAACCTCGTATATTGGTTTGCGTTTCGGCCCGCCGGGGCCGAGAGATCAAAGCAGCGTAATGCCCGCCCGCTCGCAGGCGGCCAGGGTTTCCTCATCCCAAATGGAGGATTGCACCTCGCCGATGTGGGCCTTGCCCAGCATCAGCATACACAGCCGGCTCTGGCCGATGCCGCCGCCGATGGTGAGGGGCAGCTTGCCCTTGAGCAGCATGGAGTGGAAGGGCAATTGCCGGCGGTCGTCGCAGCCCGCCTTGGTCAGCTGGGCGTCCAGGGACTCCGCGTCCACCCGAATGCCCATGGAGGAAATTTCCATGGCGCAATCCAGCAGGGCGTCGTAAAACAGGATATCCCCATTGAGAGCCCAGTCGTCATAGTCCGGCGCGCGGCCGTCATGGGGCATGCCGCTCTTGAGCTTATCCCCGATGCCCTGGATGAACACGGTGCCGAATTCCCGGGTGATGGCGTGCTCCCGCTCCTTTGGGGAAAGCTCCGGATACCGGTCCTCTAAGGCCTGGGTGCTCACAAAGGTCACCTCCCGGCACAGCTCGGTATTCAGGTGGGGATACCGGGCCCGCACTGCGTCCATGGTATCGCATACGCAGCCCACGATGGCCCGTACGGTGGAATGGAGGGTCTCTTGGTTGCGGGTTTCCGGGGTTAGGACCTTTTCCCAATCCCATTGATCCACATACACGGAGTGGAGGTTATCCAGGGTCTCATCCCGGCGGATGGCGTTCATGTCCGTATACAGCCCCTTCCCCGGCCGGAAATCATACCGATATAGGGCCATACGCTTCCACTTGGCCAGGGAATGCACCACCTCCGCGTCGCAGCCCGCGCTGGGGATATCGAAGCGCACAGGCCGTTCCACCCCGTTCAGGTTGTCGTTGAGGCCGCTTTCCGGCACCACGAACAGGGGCGCCGTCACCCGCTTGAGCCGCAGGGCCCGGGCCAGGCTATCCTGAAAATTCCGCTTGATCAGGGCGATGGCGTCCTGGGTATCGTACAGGGTCATGGTAGGGCGATAGCCCGCGGGAATATAGGTTTTGGACATGGAAACACTCCTCTCCATAAAAATGATTCACTTCCGCTATGCTGCTGCGGCCCCGAAACGCCCGCCGCTCCCGCCGGCAGGATCGAAGTTACGCCTTTGCCGGGCCTCAAAAAAGGCCATATTCTCCTTTCCAATGTTTCGGAGCAATACGGCCCTTACAGCAATGATCATTCGGCCGTCCGCGGATCTTACCGGACGGCGATCCCTGGAAAATTTCCGTTGACCTACTCGTCGTTCCTGCGAAGGAAACTGGGCAGATCCAGGTTATTCTTTTCCTTGGGATTATAATCGGTCTTAGGCAGATCCTTTTTGGTAAAATGGGGGGTCACATCCTCCCCTTCCGGCAGGGGGGATACATAGTCCGGCTTGCGGGTCCTGGGCCGGTTGATCCAGGATACCGTTTGCAATTCGTCTTCCGTCCCCCGGTTTTTGGTTTCCCCTACGGTTTTACCGCCCCGTTGGGCAGTGGATTGCTTGGTTGCAGCCTGCTGCTGGGCAGGGTTCTGGCTCTGGTCCCCTTCGAAGCCGGTGGCGATCACCGTAATGCGCACGCCTTCGCCCATCTCCTCGTCGATGCCCGCGCCCCAGATGATGTTGGCTTCCGGGTCCGCGTATTCCTGGATGATGGAGGCTGCCTCGGATACCTCATGGATACCCAAATCGCTGCCGCCGGTGATATTGAGCAGAACGCCCTTGGCGCCATTGATGGTGGTCTCCAGCAGGGGGCTGATCACAGCCTGCCGGGCCGCCTCGGAAGCACGCTTGTCCCCGGTGGCGGTGCCGATGCCCATATGGGCCATGCCCCGCTCCCGCATGATGGTACGCACGTCCGCAAAGTCCAGATTGATCATGGCCGGCACCGCGATCAGGTCGCTGATGCCCTGGATGCCCTGGCGCAGCACGTCGTCCGCAATGCGGAAGGCTTCCGCCAGGCTTACGTTGCCCACCGTATCCAGCAAGCGGTCGTTGGGGATGGTGATGAGGGTATCCACGTTGTTTTTCAAATTGAGGATGCCGTTGACCGCATTGTTCATGCGCACCTTGCCTTCAAAGGCGAAGGGCTTGGTCACCACGCCGATGGTAAGGATACCCATCTCCTTGGCGCACTCCGCTACGACCGGCGCCGCGCCGGTACCGGTACCGCCTCCCATGCCTGCGGTGATGAACACCAGGTCCGCCCCCCGCAGGGCTTCGGTGATGGAATCCCGGCTTTCCTCGGCGGCCTTGCGGCCGATCTCCGGGTCTGCGCCTGCGCCCAGGCCCTTGGTCAGCTTTTCGCCGATCTGAATCTTCTGGTTGGCCCGGGAAAGATAAAGGGCCTGCTTATCCGTATTGACCGAGATGAATTCCACGCCCCGGATGCCGTATTGGATCATACGGTTCACCGCGTTATTCCCGGCGCCGCCTACGCCGACCACTTTCAGCTGGGCAAGCTGGCCTCTTTCAAAATCCAATTCCAAACCGATCGGCATATTCTTCCTCCTAATATCGTGGTGCATAGCTATTCTCTAGCTTATTATATCATCTATTTGAAAAAAAGCCTCTTAATTTTTTAAAAATCCCATTTTGAAAGGTCATTCCTTCCAGCCGGCCCTCCCCTTCCCCTGCATGGAGCACAAAATCCATTACGGAAAAGGCGCTGGCATAGTTGGGGGAGCTTAACCGGGGCATCCAAGGCATCCGCACCTTGATGGGGATCCCCAGCTCTTTTTCCATAAACTCGCAGCTACCCCGCATCAGGGTAACGCCGCCGCCGGTAAGATAAATGGGCAGGCTTTTGGATAGCTGCACCCCCATCTCTCCCAACCGGCCCCGGATCAACTCCACCAGTTCCTTGGCCCGGGCTTCCAGAATGTATTGGATGGCCGCGTGTTCCACCCGCAGCGTGCCGCCGGAAGGGACCCGCACCGTGTCGATGGAATCCTGATAATCCAGAGAAAACACATACCGGCGCTTGATGCTTTCCGCTGCCGACCGGGAAATGCCGAAGGCATAGGCCAGATCCCCGGTAAAATGGCCGCCGCCCACCGGGATAGATTCACAGGCCACCAGGGCGTTGCCCCGCAGCACGCTTAGATCCGTATGGCGGGCCCCCACATCGATGAGCACCGCGCAATCCGCCCGCTCTGCCGGCGGGATCACGAACAAGCCGCTGGAAAGGGGCGCGCCAATGTACATATCCGCATCCAGCCCCACCTTATCCAGGGCGGCGGAAATCAAGGACTTTAGCTCTTCCTGGACATAGACGTGGCTCACGGGGCCGGAAAGATAGGGCGCTGCTTGTCCCACGGGCACCTCCGGCCGGGGGCCTGCCCCCGTATCGAATTCAATGGGGGTGGAATGCATGAGGGCATACCCTTCGGGCTGCGCAAACTCCAGGGATGCGTCGATCAGCTGATCCACCGTATCCATGGTGACCTTTTTGCCCCGGCCGCCCAGCTCCACCCGTCCATCGTGGACGATGAGCTTTAGAAATGGAGCCGGCACGCCGATATTCAGATTGCGGACCCGGATCTTGGCCTCTTCCTCCGCCATGGTCAAGGCTTCTACCAGGGCGCCGGAGAACTGCTGGACATCTAAAAACCGCCCGTCTCGATAACCATCGTATTCCCGTATGCCTGCCCCCCGCACCAGGAACCCTTCCCGGCCGTCAGGGCAGCATAACAGGCAGATGATCTTAGAGCTGCCGATATCTAAAATGGCGGTGTTTTGCCCCATATATCCTCCAAGCCGGCTCTACGCCAGGCCCTGCATAAAAATCCATTTCTTCACCTGGAAATCCTAGCCAAACCGGAATTCCATACGTAGATTTAGCATACCATACCGTCATATTTTACGCAATACGACGTCTATCTATTTCACGAATTTGTGGGAAAGCTTTCTCTTTTTCCAGCCTATCCGTCAAAATTGCTTCCACCCGATGTGGCTGGCGGCTGTGCCGGAGCTTCCGAATCGCTGGGCGCGGCCGGGCTCTCCTGGGGCGCTGGGGTCTGTTGGGGCGCTTCCTCTCCTTCCCCGTCGTCCTGCTGGGGCGCCTGGGTATCGTCGGTCTCTGGGGCCGCCGTCTCCGGCGGGCTATATACCGGGTCGCCCTGCACCGCCAGGTCAATGGTGCCCCCTTGCAGCCCCATTTCCTCCAGCCGCTGGATAATGGCAGGCAAATTGGCCAATTTATCCAACAGATCCTCCGTTTGCCCCAAATGGATGGTATAGCCATCCTTGGATTCTAAATTCACGCTCAAGGGCTGGGTCATATCCAGGCTTTGCATATCCTCTGCGATTCCCGCCTGGTTCAACGCCTCTATAACGGAAATTAAAATATTGCTGTAAAAATCCCCGGTTTCTCCCAGCCGCTGGTTCACCTGGAACCCGGTGGAGCCCATGCCAAATACTTCCAGCAGGTCCCCCGGGCTCTTTTCAATGGAGATCACATAGCCTTCTGCATCGATGATGGCATAGCTGCCGCCACCGGCAATGGCTGCAATGGGTTGCCGCTCTTGGATGATGATCCGCAGCTTGTCCGGATAGACCCGCTGGATGGTGGCGTCCTGAATCAAGGGATTTTCCAGAAGCCGCGCCCGGGCTTCCCCGGTATTCACCAGCAGGATGTGCTCCCCCACGTTGATCCCCGCCTGGCTCAGCACGTCCGCCCGGGGGATGGTGGTATTGCCCTCCACCTCGATCCGCTGGATCAGCAGCCAATAGTACAGGGTGGCCAAAATGCAGCCCATCAGCACCAGGCCGCAAAACATGACCCCCTTTTCGATCACGTTTCGGGAAACCCGCAGCTTTTTCCGGGGCCGGGGCTGGGCCTTGGATAGATCCACCAGATCCAGTTCCTTTTCCCTTTCCCTTTTCCCCTTGGGGCCCGGGGTTCCCCTTTTCCTTTTCCCCTTTCCCTTGACCTTTTTCCGCCGCCATTTGCGCCGCTTTCCCCCTGGGGCTTCCGCTTCCTTGGGAAACAGCGCCGGGATCTCTTGGGGTTCCTCCTGGGATTCTTCCTGGGGCTCGTCCAAGAATTCCTCCCAGCCGTCTTCTTGTGCCGCCCCTTCCGCCCCGGGCAGGGCTTCTTCCGGGGCCACCGCCCCATCCTCGCCGGCAACGGGGACGGCCGCTTCCGCCTCTTCCCCCTCCGGCGTCGTAGCTTCCCCTGCCGGGGCGGAGGGAGGCGCGTCCACAAATTCAATGGGCGGATACGCCTCCGCTTCCCCTTGTCCCCCCCAACCCTGGTCGGGGGCGCGATACCGTGCCTTGATTTGGGCCAGGTCAATGGAGGGACGCGAAGGGTCCGGAGCCGCCGGCTTCGGCTGCCCCTTCCCCTTGCGCCTGTGATTTCTCCAATCCATGGCCTTACAGGTTCTCCTCTCTTGTAATGTGGGCGCCTAGGGCCCGCAATTGCGCATCCAGGGCCTCATAGCCCCGGTCTATCAGCTCCACCCCGTATATGGTGGTGATCCCTCGGGCCTTGAGCCCCGCCAGGGTCAACGCCGCTCCGCCTCTAAGATCCCGGGCTGTGACCTGGGCCCCGGTAAGACCTTCTACCCCCCGGATCACTGCGGTGCGGTCCTTCTGGGTATACACCGCCCCCATGCGCATCAGCTCCGGCCCATGCTTGAACCGGTTCTCAAATACGTTTTCCACGATCATACACGCCCCCTGGGCCACCGTGGCCAGGGCGAAAAACTGGGCCTGCATATCCGTGGGAAAGCCCGGATAGGGCAGGGTCTCGATCAGCTTGATCTCCTGCAGCCGTTCCGGCCCCCGCAGCAGGATGGCGTCTTCCCGGCAATCGATCTTACAGCCCGTCTCCCGCAGCTTGCTGAGCATGCTGCCCATGTGCTGGGGCCGCACGTTGTGCAATTCCACCTCGCCCCCGGTGATGGCCGCCCCGCAAAGCAGGGTGCCCGCCACGATCCGGTCGGGCATGATGGTATGCTCCGCCGTGCTTTTCGCCGTTGTACCCCCCCGGACCCGGATGTTGGAGGTGCCCGCGCCGGTTACATCGCAGCCCAGGGCGTTGAGAAAGCTTTGCAGGTCCTCGGTCTCCGGCTCCCGGGCCGCGTTGCGGATATAGGTTTCCCCCCGGGCCGCCACCGCCGCCATCATGATGTTTTCCGTGGCGCCTACGCTGGGATAATCCAAATGGATCTCCGCCCCCTGCATATGGCTCCCGTCGCACAGGATCAATCCCCCCTGCTCCCGGATGCTTACCCCCAGGGCGTTCAAGCCGCTCAGGTGCAGGTCGATGGGCCGGTTGCCGATCTCGCAGCCCCCGGGATAGGTGCATACCGCCCGCCCAAAACGGGCCAAAAGGGGCCCCAGCATAAAGATGGAGGAACGGATCTCCTTGGATATGCGTTGGGGCATGGTGTAGGCGGAGGTGGCCGCCATATCCAGCCACAGCGTCCCATCCGTTTCCCAGCGGTAGTCCGCCCCCAGCTCCCGCAGGATGGCCAGCATATTCTCCACGTCCCGCAGCCGGGGGCAGTCATATAGCCGCACCTGGCCCGGGCAGATCAAGGCTGCCGCCAATATGGGCAGCGCCGCGTTTTTTGCACCGGATACCCGCTGGCTGCCATACAACGGATATCCACCCTCCACCATGAATGCTGCCATCCAACGCTCCTCTCCCGCCGCCCATGCCTTCCCAATGCGGCACATTCCATCTTATGCAGGAGAATGCAGTTTGTGCAGCCCAATTGCCGATCTTAGTCCAATTGGATGTCCCTGGAAATGTTTAGCAAGATCCCCACCGCCATCATAAAGATGACCAGGGAGGTGCCGCCGGCGCTGATAAAGGGCAGGGTCTGGCCGGTGGGCGGTACGGAGCTGGTGGCCACCCCGATGTTGACCGCCACCTGCAGGGCCAGCACCAGGGTGATACCCCCGGCCAGCAGGCTGCCGAACCGATCCTTACACCGGGCGGCAATGCGTATCCCCCGCCATATCACGAAAAAGTATGCCCCCATCAGCAGCACGCATCCCACGAACCCCAGCTCCTCCCCGATGATGGAGAAGATGAAGTCGCTTTCCCCGTAGGTGAGGAAGCGGAGCTTCTGGGTGGAAAAGTTCAATCCCTTGCCGAACAGGCCCCCGTTCCCCAGGGCGTATAGGGACTGGATCAGCTGATAGCCGCTGCCCAAGGGGTCCTTCCAGGGGTCGGTAAAAATGGTTAGCCGGGCCCAGCGGTAGGGCTGCACCTTGGCCAGGACCAAAAACAGCGGGATCATCAGCATTCCCAGGCCGAACAGGTGCTTCATGGAGGCCCCGCCGATAAACAGCATCACCGCCCCGATCAGCAGCACGATCATGGCCATGGACATGTTCCGCTGCATCAGCAGCAGGGCCGCCAATGCGCCCATGATGATCAGCATGGGCACCATGCCCCGGACGAAATCCTGCATCATATGCCCATGGGACGCCATGAAGGAGGCCATATACAGGATCAAAACGAACTTGGCCAGCTCCGAGGGCTGGAAGGAGGGCAAGCCCCCGATCTTCAGCCAACGCTTGGCGCCGTTGAGCTCCCGGCCCCAGAACACCACCGCGATCATCAGCAAGATGGTCACCACCAGGGCGATCACCTTTAGCTTTTCCAGATACCGGTATTGGATGCGGGACATGACGTACATGCCCACGATGCCGATCAGCAGGTACTGCACCTGGTTGCGCAGGTAAAAGAACCCATCGTGGTTGGTGGAGGCGCTGTATTGGGCGGAATAATAGCTGGCGGAAAACATCATCACCAGGCCAAAGGCGGATATGCCCAACACGGCGATATACAGCCAATGGTCCATTTTCCCCGTCTGGGGCCTACGCCTTATCTCCATGGTTCCCGCCTCCTTTCCAAAGGGTCACAGCCGGTTGACGATGGCCTTGAACATTTCGCCCCGCTGCTCATAGTTGTCAAACTGGCCCCAGCTGGCCGCCGCCGGGGATAGCAGCACCGTATCCCCGGGGGCCGCCAATTCCCCGGCCCGGCGGATCATGCCTTCAAAATCCGGGCCGTCATAGGTATAAAACGGGGTGAAGCCGGTTTCCGCCGCCGCCTTTTGGATGGCCGGAATGTTGCAGCCGGAGGCCAGCACCGCCTTCACCCGGCCCCCGAAGGCTTCGAACAGGGGCCGAAAATCGCTATGCTTGTCGTAGTTGCCCACCCCCAGCAGCAAAACCGTAGGCCGGTCCATGGCCAATACCGCCTTGATGGTGGAATCCGGGTTGGTGCCCTTGGAGTCGTTGATATACCGCACGCCCCCCACCTCCCGGACGAATTCGATCCGGTGCTCCACCCCGGGGAAGGCTTTTAGGCCCCTACAAACCGCCGCCGGCTCCAGGCCCATGCAAAGGGCCAAGGTGGCGGCGCACATGGCGTTTTCCAAATTGTGGGCCCCGGGGATCTGCAATTCCCCGGGCCGGACCAGGGGGATCTCCCGGCCGTCCAGCCGGAAGGTCATACGCCCGTCCTGTAGGCACATGCCTTCCCCCAACGCCTGGGCCTGGGAAAAATATACCACCCGGGCCTTGGTGAGCCGGGCCATATCCCGCACCACCGGGTCGTCGTAATTGAGCACGGCGAAATCCTCCGGCCGCTGGTTTTCAAAGGCCCGGCACTTGGCCGCCACATAGTTTTCCATCCGGTTCTCAAACCGGTTGAGATGGTCCTCGCTGATGTTCAGCATCCCCATGGCGTTGGGCCGGAACCGCTTTATGCTCTCCAGCTGCAAAGCCGCCACCTCCGCTACCACGTAGTCCCCAGGCCGGGTGTTCTTGGCCTCCTGGGTGATGGGCACCCCGATGTTGCCCAGCACAAAGGCGCGCTTCCCCGCCCCCTGGAATAGGGCGCCGGTCAGGGCGGTGGTGGTGGTTTTCCCATTGGTGCCGCTCACGCAGACAAACCGGGCCTTCGGGTCACAATACCGGTAGCCCAGCTCGATCTCGCCGATCACCTCCGCCCCCAGGGCCTTGGCCTTCTTGGCAAAGGGGGCGAAAATAGGGATCACCGGGCTTAGGACCACCAGGTCCTGCCCCGCTACCAGCTCCATGGGGTCCTGACCCAGGGCGTCCCTATACTCTATGCCCGCCAGCTGTTCCTTTAGACCCGGGATCTCCTTTTTCATGTCGTTGATGGTGACCTGGTAGCCCTGTTCCCATAGCAGCCGCGCACTGGCCACGCCGCTTTTCGCCATGCCGCACACCAGGGCGGTCTTGCGCCCGTTCATACTGCATCCTCCTATTTGCCTATGGTTCTATTGAAAGGCTTTCGCCTATAAAATCGAAAAAAGCCGTCCGGTAACAGTTTCAGGGAGTTTGAGACAAGGAGCCGCGTCCTGTCTCAAACGCCTTGAACCCGCCTGCCGTGCCAAGCGCCAACGAATCACGGCTATACGGTACCTGCCACCGAGCGGCGAATAAAAACGATTGGGTGATTGGGCTTGTCCTACCTGCCCAATGGGTTATTGAAAGGCCAACAGGCAAATGAGGCACAGGATCGTGGTCACGATCATGTAGACGGATACGATCCGGGTCTCGCTGTAGCCCAACAATTCAAAGTGATGGTGTAAGGGCGCCATTTTGAAGATCCGCTTTTTCCGGGTCTTATAGCTGCCCACCTGTAAAATGACCGAAACCGAGCTGGCCACAAAGCAGGCCCCCATAATGGGCAGCAACAGCACCGCCCGGGAGAAGATGGCCATCACCGCCACCGCGCCCCCCAGGGCCAGGGAACCGGTATCCCCCATGAACACCCGGGCCGGATAGCTGTTATACCGGAGGAAACCCAAGCATCCTCCCGCCACCGCGGCGGCAAATACGCCCATGGATTGCAGCTCCGCCGCATATTGGGTCTGCTGGGCCTGGGCCATTCCATCGGGATTTTTCATGGCCGTAGCCAGATACAGGAAAATCACCCCCATGGTCAGGGAATAGATCAACGTCACCCCGGAGGAGAGCCCGTCCAACCCATCGGTAAGGTTCACGCTATTGACCGTAGCGATGATCACGAACATGATGAAGGGGATATAGAATACCCCCAGGTCCCATTCCAGGCCGGAAAAGGCCAGGTAGATCTTGGGGCCGATAAAGGGGCTTTTGTATGCGTAAGCCGCCACGATGGCTGCGATGAGGAACTGGGCGATGATCTTTTGATAGGCCCGAAGCCCCACGGTATTTTTGCAGCGCACCTTCAGAAAATCATCCAGAAAGCCCACCAGGGCAAACCCCACCGTGCACAGGAGGGCGGGCAACACCAATTCCGTAGCCGATAGGGAAAATGCCAGCGTACCCGCCAGGATGCCAAAGATGAACATCAGCCCCCCCATGGTGGGGGTCCCCTGCTTGGTCAGGTGGCTTTTCGGCCCCAGTTCCCGCTCGCACTGGCCGAATTTCAACCGCTTGAGCAGGGGGATCAGCACCGGCCCCAGCAGGATGGTCACGCCTGCGCTCAGCAGCAGGGCGTATATCATGTAACGCATGGATCAACCTCCGTCTGCGGATCAATCGGTACCCAACAGCTCCGCTACGATCTCTTTCTCGTCAAAGTGATGTTTGCCGCCATTGATCTCCTGGTAGTTTTCGTGACCCTTGCCAGCCAGGATGATCACGTCGTTTTTCTGGGCATGCTCCAGGGCATACCGGATGGCCTCCCGGCGGTTTTCGATGATCACATGCTCGCAGCCGCTCTTCTTGACCCCTTCCTCGATGTCCTGGATGATGGCCATGGGGTCCTCGCTGCGGGGATTATCCGAGGTCACGATCAAAAAATCGCTATACCGGCCCGCAACTTCCCCCATGATGGGCCGCTTGGCATGGTCCCGGTCGCCGCCGCAGCCAAACAGGGTAACCACCCGGCCCGCCGCAAAGCCCCGCACGGTTTTGAGCACGTTTTCCAGGGCGTCGGGGGTATGGGCGTAATCCAGCAGCACCGTAAAGGCGTGCTTGCCTGTGGGCAAGGGCTCCAGCCGGCCGCTGACGCTCACCATGTTTTCCAGGCCGCTCTTGATGGAATCCAGGGACCAGCCCAGGCTCAGGGCCACCCCCGCCGCCCCCATGGCGTTGAACACGGAAAACAGGCCGGGGATGGGAATATTCATCCGGGAGGTGATGTTGCGGTAATGCAGGTCAAACTGTACCCCCCGGGTGGTGATATCGATCTCGCTGGCGGTGATATCCGCCTGTTCCCGGATGCCGAAGGTCATCACCGGCAGATCTAAGCCCGCCAGCAGCTCCTGGGCATGGGAATCGTCTATATTGACCACCGCCTTATCGCTCTGATAGAACAGCTGCTTTTTGGCGGCCAGATAATTGGCAAAGGTTTTATGATAATCCAAATGGTCCTGGGTCAGGTTGGTAAATTCCCCCACCTGAAACTGGATGCCGTGGACCCGCTTCTGATCCAGGGAGTGGCTGGATACCTCCATGATCACCACATCCACCTGCTCGTCCTTCATCTGCCGGAAGATCCGCTGCAGATCCACGCTTTCCGGGGTGGTGCGCTCCGTATCGATGATGAAGTCCCCGATCATGTTCCGGATGGTGCCGATAAGCCCCACCTTTTTCCCCATCCGCTCCGCAATGGCCTTGAGCATGTAGGTGGTGCTGGTCTTGCCGTTGGTACCCGTGATGCCGATGATGGTCATATCCTTGGCGGGATAGCCATAGTATCCCGCCGCCATCTCCGCCATGGCGATGCGGGTATTGGGCACCAAAACTTGGGGTACCGCCAAGGGGAGCTCCCGCTCCACCACCAGCGCCGCCGCCCCCTGCTCCACCGCCTGGGCCGCATAGGCGTGCCCGTCGGCAAAGGTGCCTACGATGCAACAGAATACATCCCCTGCTTTTACCTTGCGGGAATTGTATTGCAGTTCCCCCACTTCCACGTCCTGCCCCAGCAGCTTGTGCTCGGTCGGCTTTGCCAGTTCGCTCAAACGCATGTCTCTCTCTCCTTCATGGGCGCAAGCCGCCCGGTTCCTGGGGTCTAGTCCTCTTCCTCGTCGCCGGGCAAGGTGGCGGTGGCGGCGTTTTCAAACTCCACCAGCACCTCTGTGCCAGCTTCTACCTTGGTGCCCGCCTCCGGCACCTGCCGGAAGGCGATGCCCGTTTGATCCGGCGGGTCGATGCGGATCTCCAGCCCCGCCTCGTCCAGCATATCCTTCACCCCCAGCCGGGTGCGGCCTAAAACATTGGGCACGGTCACTTGCTCTATCTCCGCCTCGGTGATGATCTCGCCGGTGTTGGCGGTATATAGCAGCACTTCGCTGCCTTTTTGTACGATCTCATTGGGCGCCGCCACCTGGGCGGTCACCGTATCCGCCTCATCGTCCTGGTATACGGCTTCCAAGCCGTTGGCCTCCAAGGCCGCCTTCGCATCCTGGATGGTCATGCCCGTCAGGTCGGGCACGCTCACGGTCTCCGCCTGCTCGGTGGGCAAGAAGCCCGCGTGGCGCAGGGTTTCTTCCAGCACTTGCTTGACAAAGGGCGCCGCCACCGTGCTGCCGAAAATGGTGCCCACCTTGGGCTCATCCACCAGGATCAAACACAGGTATTCCGGGTCGTCCGCCGGCGCGAAGCCGATGAAGGAGGCGATCAGCTTGCCTTCGGCGATCTTGCCGTCCTCGTATTTCTGGGCGGTGCCGGTCTTGCCCCCCACCCGGTAACCGGGTATGGCGCCGTTTTTCCCGCTGCCCTCGGTGACCACGCTCTCCAAAATGGTGCGGACCTTGGCGCTGGTCTCTTCCGAGATCACCCGTCGCACCGTGGTGGGCTGGTTTTGCAGGATCACCTCGCCGCTTTCGCTGACAATGCGGTCCACCACATAGGGCTGCATCAGCTCTCCCCCGTTCACCGCCGCGCATACGGCAGTGGCCAACTGGATGGGGGTCACGGCGATGCTTTGGCCAAAGCCGATGCGGGCCAGGGTATTGTCGTTAATATACTTCTGGTGGGTCACGATGCCGCCGCTCTCCCCGGAGATGCCGCTGCCCGTGGTGCTCCCAAACCCGAAGCCGTAGATGTAATCGTAAAAGGTCTCCACCCCCATGGCCAAGGCCATCTGCATGAAGGCCGGATTGCAGGAATTCTGCACCGCCTCGATCAGGGTCTCGCTGCCATGGCCTCCGTCCTTCCAGCATTTGATCCGCTCCTCGTTTACCACGTACGAGCCATCGCAATGGTAGGAGGTGGATTCATTCACCGTGCCGCTGTCCAGGGCGGCCGCCAGGGTGATGATCTTAAAGGTAGAGCCGGGTTCGTAGCTATCCGCCACCACCCGGTTGCGGCTCAAGGAATTGAGTAGGGACATATCGTCCCGGGGGGGATCGTTGGGATCATAGTCCGGCTGGGTGGAGATGGCCACGATCTCGCCGGTTTTGCATTTCATGATGATCCCCTGGGCGGTTTCCGCCTGGTTTACCTCCAGGGCCTCCTTGAGGGCCTTTTCCAGGAAGGACTGGATGGCGCTGTCCGTGGTGAGCACCACGTCGTAGCCGTTGATGGGCTGGATGATCTCCTGGGCCCCATAGGCCAGGGCCTGGCCCGCCCGGTCGGTTTCCGTGATCATGCGGCCGTCCTCGCCCGCCAGGTATTTATCCAGCTTCTGCTCCAGGCCGCTTTGCCCCACCCCGTCGATGGTGGTGAACCCCAGCAGCTGGGAGAACAGGCTGCCGTTGGGATAATAGCGTTTGGAGTCGATGGCCGTGTAGACCCCGGCTCCCAGTTGGCGGCCATTGATCTCGTCGATCACATCCCGTTCCACTTGCCGCTTCAGGATGACCTCTCTATAGTATTCACCAGCACTATTGGTCTTCATGACCTGCTGTAACACATAATCATAATCCATTTCCAGGATCTCGGACAGCTCCAGGGCGATCCGCTGCCGGTCGTCCGCGTATTCCTCCTGGCTCATCAGGTATGGATTCAGCAAAACCTTATACGCGGTACCGCTTTGGGCCAGCACCACCCCGGAGGCGTCGCTGATGGCGCCCCGGGAAGCGGTGAGGGAGGTATCCTGGGTCTGCTGGTTGGAGGCCAGCTCCCTAAGCTCAGAGCCCCGGATCAACATAAACCAGGCCAAGCGCAGGATGAGCAGGAAAAAAATCACCGCCACCCCAACCAGGGTGATCGCTAATCTTTTTTTGCCGGATACCCCTGCATTTCCCAATGTCTATCACCTCCGCGGCCCTATTGGGGGGCCGCTTGGCCTCCGGCTAGGGATGGTTCCGTTCCCTGGATGCGGACGATCTGATCTGCCTGGGGATACCCCATGCCCGCCTCCAACGCCGCCTCCCTGGCTTCCTCCAGGCTGACGGCTGCGTTAAGCTGTACGTTCAGAATATCGATCTCCCGGTTGCAAGCTACGATCTGATCCCGGATCTCGTTGACCACAGCGTATTCCTGGCTGATGATAGCATACCGCACCAGCAGGATGATCAACAACGCCGCCACAGACAATACGCCCATGGTGGTAAAAAGCAACCTGCCTGCATCCACATAGAGATTGCCCCGGGGTTGCCGCGCGATCCGGGTGACCCGGGGGCCTGCGGGCTTGGCAGCCGTGTGGCTATGCACCGGCGCCGCCTCGCCAAAAGGCTCCGCAGCAGGACAGGCTGCGCCCTGGACATACACCCGGGTACGAGGTGCATATCGCAGTTGGCTTTCCGTCTTTCTTGCCGCTATAGCCATGTGTATTCTCCTTTTTTACCGGTTATAACTTTTCTATGCCCCTTAGCTTCGCGCTGCGGGCCCTGGGGTTGGCTTCCAGTTCTTCTGGGCCAGCGATCAAGGGCTTTTTCGTCAGGATGCGCGCCGTAGGCCGTTTGCCACAGGTGCAGATGGGCGCCCGAGGATCGCAGGTACAGGGATGCTCAAATTGCCGGAAGGCGTTTTTTACGATCCGGTCCTCCAGGGAATGGAAGGTAATGACCGCCATGCGGCCTCCTGGCTTTAACAGGTCATGGGCCTTGACGATGGCCTGATCTAGGCCGTCCAGCTCCCCGTTTACCGCAATGCGCAGCGCCTGAAAGGTCCGCCGAGCCGGATGGGGCCCTTCCCTACGGTTGGCCGCTGGGATGGCGTTTTTCACGATCTGGGCCAGCTCCAAGGTGCTTTCGATGGGCTTTTGCTGCCGGGCCTTTACGATGGCCCCGGCGATCCTGGCCGCATACCGCTCCTCCCCATAGTCCTGGATGATCCCCTTGAGGGCTTCCTGGGAATATTGGTTCACCACTTGGCCGGCAGTCAGGGCCGCGGCGGTGTCCATGCGCATATCCAAGGGCGCGTCCTCGTGATAGGAGAAACCTCGCTCCGGCGTATCCAGCTGGTAGGAGGAGACCCCCAGGTCCAGCAAAATGCCGTCCACCGCTTGGACCCCCTGGCTTGCCAGCAGGGCGGGCATAGCAAAGAAGTTTCCCTTCAGGGCTATAAACCGGTCGCCGTAGGCGGACAATCGCTGGGTGGCCGCCCCGATGGCAGCGGCGTCCCGGTCGATGCCGATAAGCCGGCCATCCGCAGGCAGGCGGGAAAGAACCGCCTCCGCATGGCCGCCGCCCCCCAGGGTGCCGTCCACGAAAATACCGCCCCGTTCCGGCGCCAATAGGGCCAGCACGGGCTCCACCATAATGGGGATGTGGTGAAAGGGCGCCGTCATATGCCCAACTCCGCCAGATAAGCCAGGGCGTCGGTGCCCATATCGTCCTGGGCCTTTTCCTGCCACCGAAGCCACCGTTCCTGGCTCCAGATCTCGATCCGGTTCCCCATGCCAATGAGTACCGCGTCTTTATCGATGCCCGCATATTGCCGCAGGCCTGCGCTCAACAGCACCCGGCCCTGCTTGTCCAGCTCGCAATCGCTGGCGCCAGCGAACATCATCCGCATGGCGTTCTGGGCCTTTACATCGGAAATGGCAACCCGGTTAAAGCGCTCCAGCATCTCCTTCCACACATCCACGGACATGCCGAAAAGACACCTGCCATCTCCTCCCCCGGACATATCCCGGGTGATGACGATGGTGTCTCCCAGATCCTCGCGCCATTTGGCCGGAATGAACACCCGTCCCTTGGCGTCCACGCTGTGTTCGAAGGAACTGATCAGCACCCGCGCGCCGCCTTTCTGCCGGGCACAGCTTGCCCACCCCCGGGCAGCCATGCCGCTTCTACCCCAAGCACAGGGTAGAGTCTGCCATTTCACTGTAGGATTATTATAGCATCCAATTCACCACTTCGCAACACCCTGCGCCACTTTTATAGTCCGTTTATGCTCTTACACCTGCATTTTCGGTGATTTTTGCTCCGCATTCTCGGGTTGGGTGGGACCTTCCCTTTATTTTTCCGACTTTTGGCGCAAAAAAACGCCGCCAAAACGGCGGCGGCACAAGCAAGCCATAGGCTGAAACGGTAATGGGTTGCAGGAAATAAGGCTGGGAGAGTACCCAGCCTTATACATGGATGATTGCGTGGGAATAGGGCAACGGCCTTATCCTTGTTCCAGGATGGAGCGGATGGCTCGCACCGCCGCGTCCAAAGAGTCGAAGGAAAGCATGGCGCGATTTCCATAAGGCACCGTCAAGGCGTCGTTGGTGATCTTAAGGAAGCCCTGCATGGGATTGATGGGGAAAATATAATCCTGTTTCGCATCCGGCCCATTCAAGGTAAAGAACAGGTAGATACCGCCGGTCTCCACCTGGGGCGCCTGCTCTGCGGTATAGGGTTCCGCCGCCAGGGTGGCCGCGTTGACCATATCCTCATTCATGCCCGGCGCATACACCAATTCCACCTGATCGCCATATTTCATGGCGCCTTTGATGCCGCCATAGGCGGTGACCTGCAGCATGGTGGCGGGAATGGTATGCTCCACCGTGGTGCCGTTGCTCTGGGCATGGAACTGGGTGTCCTTGGGGCCTTCCTGGGCTTCTACCCGGCCGATGAAAATATGATCCGCCGCCTCCACAAGCTCGGCCAAGCTATCATAATAATAAATAGAAGAAGGCGCGCTGACCATGGCGTCCATTTTGGCCATATCCGCCAGCAGCGTTTCCAAAGAAACCGCCAGCCCATCCAATAGCACGCAGCCTTGCGATAGAGCCAGAGGCTGTCCGGAAACCAAGGTATAGCCCTGCATATCCTCCGTATGGGGCACATCCTCGCCCTTTTGCAGATATAGCAGATAGCTCTTCCCTTCCGCCATGGGGGAGGTGCAATGGATCACATCCCCTGCCGCCGCCTGGCCTGCCAGTACATCCTCTACCGTAAGGTCGTAGCAATTGACGCCTTTGGCGTTGACATGGGTTTGCAGGCAGGTGCCGGATACCACCAAGGAAGCATTGCGGTAATCCTGCCGGGCCTGGGCTAAGATCCGGGCCTCGCCCGTGCTGCCCACCGGCAACGCGCAACCGGATGTGCCCATTCCAAGGCACAGCACAGTTAGCAGAAGCAAAATGGCAACCATCCGCTTTCCGTACCGGTACGACATACGCAACTCCTTTCCGAGCCCCGGCGCCACGAGGTTGGCAGCGCCTGCATCTTATTCCTCAATTCTCCCTGTCTACTATAATAGACGATTCAACTTACCAAAAGGTTGCGAAAACTTTAAAATTTACGAAAGATTTACACCAATTATTCTTAATATGCCCCGTTTTCCTTTTGGTTATATCTCCCTGCGGCCTTCCATGGCCTTATACAGGGTCATTTCATCAATATACTCCAGGTTCCCGCCAATCGGCACACCGTGGGCGATGCGGGTGCATCGTACGCCCTTTTCCTTAAGCAGCTTGGCCAGATATACCGCCGTAGCCTCGCCTTCCACATCCGGATTGGTGGCCAGGATCACTTCCCGTATGCCCCCCTGATCCACCCGAGCCAATAGCTCGCCAATGCGTAGATCCTCCGGCCCGATCCCATCCATAGGGGAAATCGCCCCGCGGAGCACATGGTATTTGCCGCGGAATTCCCGCATCTTCTCCATTGCCGCCACGTCCTTGGCTTCCTGCACCACGCAGATCACATCCCCTTCCCGGTTGGGGTCCTGGCAAATGGCGCAAGGATCTTGGCTGGTATAGCTACCGCAAATGGGGCAGGGATGCACCTGGTCCCGGGCTTGCTCTATGGCGGCCGCCAATTCCCGGGCCCCGCTCTCCGGCATATCCAAAATGAAATATGCAAGCCGCTGGGCGCTTTTGGCGCCAATGCCAGGCAGCCTGGCCAATTGCTGGGCCAAGGCCTGAATGGGGTCCGTCTGCATATTAGAAGCCCAACCCCATACCGCCGGTCAATTTGCCCATTTCCGCGCTTACGGTCTCCTCTGCGGTACGCAGCGCCTCATTGACCGCCGCCAGGATCATGTCCTGTAGCATCTCCAGATCCTCTGGGTCCACGCAGTCCGGGTCGATCTCCAAGGCCTTGAGCAGCTTAGCGCCGGTAACCGTAGCCTTGACCGCGCCGCCGCCCGCGCTTGCGCTGAACTCACGTTGGGCCAGCTCCTCCTGGAGCTTGGCCATGTTCTGCTGCATTTGCTGGGCCTGCTTCATCAGCTGCTGCATGTTCATTCCACCTGCGCCTGGGAATCCTCCCCTTGCCATAATCGCTAATCCTCCAAATATACATATGTATTCAGATATAGTATAGCACGTATCCCCACTTCGTGCAATTGCATCCCATGGGGAATCCGCCGAAAAAAGCAAGATAAAAGGCGCCGTCCCCCCCTTCCCTGCCGGCAATGTAGATCCTTTGGGGTGCCATTGCCGCAAAAAAAGCAGGCTCCCTTCCCCAGGGAGCCTGCCCCATTGTTATCCAGCTTGTCACGGCAGCAGCCTGCCGCCAAAGACGGTATGCCGCAAACCCAGCGTCCGATCCAGGATAAGGATATCCGCCCGCTTCCCTATGGCCAGGGAGCCTACCGCCTGGTCTATCCCGGCGGAGCGGGCAGGGTTGATGGTGGCCGCCTTCAGGGCGGATTCCAGGGGAACGCCAAAGGAGACCGCCTTGCGGAAACAATCGCTCAAGGGGGTAATGCTGCCTGCCAGGGAACCGGTGGCAATGGTGGCGGCGCCGTTGGCCACGGTCACCAGCTGCCCCCCCAGGTCGTATTGCCCCGGCGGCATGCCGCAAGCCCGCATAGCGTCGCTGATCAGGCAGACCTGGTCGTCCCCAAACAGGGCGAACAGGGCCCGGACCACCGCCGGATGCAAATGCACCCCATCGCTGATGGCTTCCACATAGGCCCCCGTACCAATGGCTGCGCCAATGACGCCGGGGTCTCGGTGGTGGAATGGGCTCATGCCGTTAAAGGCGTGGGTCACATGGTTGGCCCCCCGGGCAAAGGCCGCCTGGGCCGTGGAATAATCCGCGCAGGTATGGCCCAGGGATACGTTGACCCGCCGGCTAGCCGCCTGGATGAAGTCCAATCCCCCCGTCAGCTCCGGCGCCACAGCCACCACCCGGATGCCCTCGCCGCTGGCCGCCAGCAGCCGTTCAAACATGGCCAGGTCCGGCGGGATGATATATTCGGGATTTTGCGCCCCCCGCTTTTCCGGGCTGAAAAAAGGCCCTTCCATATAAATGCCCCGCATGGCCGCGCCCCCTTGGCCAGGCTGCTCCATGTAGGCCCGGGCAGCGGAAAACACCCCGGACAGCCGTTCTTCCGGCAGGGCCATGGAGGTGCCCAGGAAGCTGGTAACGCCTTGGTGGAGCAGGAATTCCCCCATGGCGGCAAAGCCTGCGGGATCTCCATCGCTAAAATCCGCCCCCATGGCCCCATGGATGTGGATATCCACAAACCCGGGCACCACATAGCCTCCATGCGCGTCCAGGGTCTCCCCCTCTCCGGCCTTTGACGGCTCCAGGGCAGCGATCCGGTCTCCTTGGGTCTCTACTTCCAGCGGATGGAACGCCCCATCCTCACAAAATACCAGGCCGTTTACAATGCGCATGGTTTCCCTCCTCACTCGGTCTTTTCATCCACATAATAGGCTGCTTTGAACTTGAATTTATCCCCGCGCACCACCGTCCGGTGGATCACGATCAGCTGCTCCCGCTCATGGCAAAACCGTTCGCACAGCATGCAGGGGATATGGGCTGGGATCTGCAAAAGCAGCCTTTCTTTTGTATTGGCCAACATGGGGGAAAGCACCTCGCCGGCGTCCGTGATTTCCATATTATAGCGGGATTCCAGATAAGCATATAAGGACCCCTCCCGCAGCACGTCCGGCTCCAAAGCGATAAATCGGCTCTGCAACAGATAGCTGGTCTCGATCATGAGCGGGAATGTTTCCGCAGACCGCAAGCGGGTCAGCTTATGCCATCGGCAGCCCCGGGGGAATGCGTGGCGAATATTGGTCAAGGAATCCAAATATTTGTCGTTTTCAATGAGTTCATAGTCTAGGATCTGATTCTTGATAAGGATATGTTGGGCTTTCAGGCTGCCGGCAAAGGAGTGAAATTTGGTCAGGCGCTGCTCAAACACTTTTGGTTTTACAAAATTGCCGTTCCCATGGGCCTTGATGATGTAGCCGTTCCGGTGCAGCTCTTCCAACGCCGCCCGTATGGTAGACCGGCTCACATGATAAACCTGGCATAAGACACGCTCAGCTGGCAAGACTGAATTTTCTGAATATTCCCCTTTTTGAATCCTGCTGCGAAGATCTTCGTATATTTCTTTATAAAGCGGTATGCCGTCCATAATGCCACCTCTATAAAAGTATAATATGAAATTTATTCCCCTGTCAAACGAATCAGACAACTGGTCAATTGGTATGGCTTTTGTTTGCATACCGGTGGGCAATTGGGCCTAAACAACGGCCTTCCCTTGAAAAGCGAAAAGGAATATGACAAAATTAATACATCGGTGGGAGGAGGAGGTGGTAAATTTTGATTCGTGATCTTATCACAGAAGAAACCTATCTGGAAGATGTCAAATGTAACAGCTGGGAAGAATTAGTAGACATTGGCGGCGGCTTGCTGGTGAAGCAAGGCCGGGTTGAGCCTCGGTTTCTCCAGTCCATCAAGGATACCATAGCGGAATATGGCAGCTATATGGTGCTGGTGGACGACATTGCGTTCTTCCATGGCAGGCCGGAAGCAGGCGTCAAGGACATGGCCATGAGCCTGGTCTTGCTGCGGGACCCCGTTTTCCTGGGCGAAAAGCGCATCAAAGCGGCGATCACCTTTGCAGCGGTGGATAAAAACAGCCACTTGCAGTTGATGCGGGAACTGGGCGGATATCTACAAGACGAAGAATTTCTGTCCCTGCTGCGAAACAATGGCAGCAAGGCGGAAATTATGAAAAAACTGCAAGAGGGAGCGGAGATGGTATGAAATATCAAGAATATCATGAGGTCATCCGGGGCCAGCTGGAAGAACAGTTTGCCCAGGAGGGGAAAAACATCGAGACTGCCGCCAAATATTGCGCTGAATCGGTGAAAAGCGGCCGGGTGATCCACGTGTTTGGGTGCGGTCATTCCCAGATGTTCGCCATGGAGGTGTTTTATCGGGCGGGCGGCCTAGTGCCGGTAAACGCGTTGCTCATCCCCCACATGGCCCTGTTCCCCAAAGCCAAGCTCAGCACCTTGCAGGAGCGGATCGAGGGCTTTTGCGGCCAGTATTTACAGCTGGAGGATACCGATCCACGGGATACCATGATCGTAGTTTCCATCTCCGGCCGGAACGCCGGCGTGGTGGATATGGCCCTAGAAGCCAAGGCCATCGGCATGAAGGTCATCGCCTTGACCTCCCGGCAGTTCTCCAGCAGCACCACCTCTAGGCATTCCAGCGGGAAGCACCTGGCGGATGTGGCCG
The DNA here is from genome assembly GCA_900543475.1 of uncultured Eubacteriales bacterium. Classification (GTDB taxonomy): domain Bacteria; phylum Bacillota; class Clostridia; order Christensenellales; family CAG-138; genus Pelethousia; species Pelethousia gallinarum. The sequence goes on along the minus strand of UQRU01000017.1, from coordinate 6,113 downwards.
ACGTGGTGATCGACGTCAAATGCGTCAGCGGGGACGCCGCCCTCTCCATGGATGGATTGGAGCCCCACTTCTGCGGCACCAGCACCGTGTTAGGCATGGCCATTATGGAATCCATCGTTGCCCAGACCGTGGAAAACTGCGTGAACGCAGGCTGCATTCCCCCCATTTACGTAAGCTCCAACCTGGATAAAGGCGACGCTATCAACGCCCAACACATCAAGAACTACAGCAAATTGATCTCTTGCCTATAATAACCGCGATTACCCTTAAATACTTATTTACCAAGCACTCATTTTAAAAACCAATACCGGCGGGTCGTCGCCGCAACAACGACAACCGTGTCATGGCAGGGAATCCCCTTCCCTGTCGAGTACGCGAAAAGGAGGTTCGGATGCATATTGTCTGTGTATGTGGATTGGGCATGGGCTCTAGCCTGATCCTAAAAATGACGGTGGATAAGGCGCTACGGGAATTAGGCGCAACCGATCATGAGATCGAACACTGGGACGCAGGGACCGTGGAAAGCAAAAATGCAGACCTGATCGTCACCTCGGCTGATTTCCAAGACCGGTTCGCCGGCAAGTCCAACGTGATATTCGTCAACAATGTAGTCAACACGGCGGAGGTGAAGGAAAAGCTCAAAGCGTATCTTGGAATTTAACAAACCAATTCGTCTCATTCGTTCCAATCCGATCTAAGAAGGGAGTCACACATGGCATTCTTAAACTTTTTTCTTGAATTATTGCAGACGCCAGCCATTATCCTTGCAATCGTCGCGCTGATCGGTTTGATCGCCCAGCGCAAAAAGTTCTCCGATGTGCTTTCCGGCACCGTTAAGACAGCCCTGGGCTACCTGGTCCTTTCTGCGGGCTCCAGCTTGCTGGTCACGGAAATTTCCCCCTTTGTGGGCCTGTTCCAGCAGGTGACCAACCTGAGCGGCTTTGCCACCGGTTCGGAAATCATCGTAGGCGCCATTCAGGATGCTGTGCCTGTAATCGCTTCCACCTCCGCCATCATCATGGGCGCCGGCTTCCTGGTAAACATCCTGTTGGCCCGGTTCACCCCCCTCAAGTACATCTTCCTCACCGGCCACATGATGTGGATCAGCTCCGTTGCGGTGGCCTTCTCCCTGTATGAGTTCGGCTTTAGCAACGGCATGATCATCCTCATCGGCATCATCCTCCAGGGCGCTGTGCTCACCCTCATCCCCGCCATTGCTCAGCCTGTGGTGCGCAAGATCACCGGCAGCGACGATTTCGCCATCGGCCACTTGACCACCCTGGGTACCGTATCCTCCGCCTATGTTGGCAAATGGATCGGCGGCAACAGCAAGAGCGCGGAAGACATGAAGCTCCCCAAGGGCCTCCAGTTCTTCAAGGACACTTCCATGTCCATCTCCATCGTCATGTTCGTGTTCTATATGCTGGTGGTCATTCTGGCCGGCCCCGAGGCCGTGGCGGAATACGCAGGCGGCACCAACTACCTGATCTACGGTCTGCTCAAGGCCCTGGGCTTCACCGCCGGTATCCTGGTATTGCTCCAAGGCGTTCGGATGCTCCTTGGCGAGCTGGTTCCCGCCTTCAAGGGTATTGCGGATAAGCTGGTGCCCAACGCCATCCCCGCGCTGGATGTGCCCGCCCTGTTCGGCTTTGCTCCCAACTCCCTGATGCTGGGCTTCATCTTCGCTACCATCGGCATGATCGTAGCCATGTTCCTCTCCTCCGTCTTCTTCGGCGTGGTTCCCCTGGTCTCCATCATCGGCGCCTTCTTCACCGGCGGCGTTGCGGGCATCATGGGCAACGCCCTGGGCGGCCGGATCGGCGCCATGGTCTCCGGCTTCGTCTATGGCCTGGAGCTGATCCTGTTCTCCGGCTTCACCTATAGCCTGTTCAATCACTTTGCCGCCGTGGGCGCCGAAGGTACCGGCCACGACTGCATCGACGCTATGGCCCTTATGACCATCATGAAGAACCCGGTGGTGGGCATCATCATCATCGTGGGCGCCTTCATCCTGGCATCCGTACTGGCGGTCCGCTATCAGAAAAAGGTAGCTGAAAAGAGCCAGGCCGCGTAACCCATGCGTTCCTAAATCCATGGCGGAGGCGTAGGCATTCTACCCTCCGCCATTTTTCCAGGTAGACAACGATAGAAAGGAATACCCCATCATGTATTTGATCGAGCAGGAACTCCGCAACCAGTTCGCGGCGGCCACCCAGACTGTGGACGCCCTATTTGCCCATAAGGACGCCCTGGCCCAGGCCTTGGCGGATGTAAAATCCATTTGCGTATTGGGCTGCGGTTCCAGTTACAGCCTTGCAAAATCCGCAGCAACTCTACTTTCCCAGCAGGCGGGCATCCCCGCCACCCCCATCGCGGCAGGGGATCTGCTGGTCAATTTCCCCGCCTACAAGCGCACCCTGGAACATAGCGCCATCCTCTTGCTCTCCCGCTCCGGCGCCACCAGCGAGGTTGTCCGGGCTGCCGCCCTATGCAAACAGCAATTCGGCAGCCGCATCCTCTCCATCTGCACCCAGGCGGGCGCCCCGGTGGAAGCCCATACGGACCTGGATCTGATCCTGCCTTGGGCCTATGACAAGGCGGTTTGCCAGACCCGAACCGTTTCCAACCTGTATATCGCCCTGCTGGGCCTTGCCTACATCGCCGGCGGCAACGACGCCGGCCTCCAAGCCCTGAAGGGTTTGGAAGCCTATAGCGAGCCCTTCTGTTCCCAACAGGAAGCTGCCTTGAAGGAACTGGCCCAACAGCCTTGGACCCGGGCAGTGGTCCTGGCGGACAGCGGCCCCGCCGGCCTGGCGGAGGAGGGCGCCCTGGCCTTCAAGGAGATCTGCCGCCGGGATTCCAACCACTACCATATGCTGGACGTGCGCCATGGCCCCATGGTGCAGATCAACCAGGACGTGCTGGTGATCGCCCTGGTCTCCTCCGGTGACCGGGCGCTGCAAGCCGGCTTGCTGGCGGACATCGCCAAAAAGACCTCCCGGCTGCTGGTGCTGGACTGCGCCCCTGGCCCGCAAACCCTGCCCGGCCACAACATCCAGTTACCTGCCTGCGGCAGCGATGAGGCGAAGGCGGTATTCGCCCTATACTGCATCCAGGTGCTGTGCCTGCACCATGCCCAACACCGGGGCGTTGACCCGGACAACCCGGACGGCCTAGACGCCTGGATCAAGCTGTAAGCCGCAAAGCGATGCGCCTTGCCGCTGAAATATGCCCATGCTAGAATGAAAAGCAGGAGGATCGCCATGTATCCCGTGTTGCTCTTTGATATGGACGGTACGCTGGTGGATTCCGCCGAGGGGGTCTATCAGTCCATGCGCTACGCCATGGAAGCGGAAGGCGTGCCCCCGATAAAGCGGGAGCAGGCCCGGTATTTCCTGGGGGAAACCCTGGAATCCGTGCTCAAGCGCAAATTCGGCATGGAAGGCCCAGTGGTCCAGCGGATCCGGGAACGCTTCCTGCCCCATTACCAGGAAACCGGCCTTTTTGCCACCACCCCGGTCCCCGGCATGGTGGAGCTGACCCGCTCCCTCCATGCAAAGGGGTACCGCTTGGGGATCGCTTCCTGCAAGCCCTGGATCTATTGTAGGCCCACCTTGCAGCATTGCGGGTTTTCCGATTGCTTTGAAGCCATTGCCGGGAGCTGGCACAACGGCGTGCCCGAAGAAAAGACCGCCGTGATCCGGGAGGCCCTTCGGCTGCTGGACGTGCCTGCCGGGCAGGCCGTTATGATCGGCGACCGGGGGGTGGATATTTCCTGCGCAGCTTCCCTGGGAATCCCTGGCATCGGCTTAAGCTACTGCGGCTATGGGGAGCCCGGGGAGTTGGAACAGGCAGGCGCTGTGGCAGTAGCCCCCACGGCGGAAGCCTTGGGCCGGATCATCGAAGAACAATCATGGGCCCATTCGGACATATAAAGGGGGACAAACAATGGAACTAACTGGTAAACCTGTATCCACAGGGATCGTAATGGGCGAAGTGCTGCGCTATATCCCCTTCGCGCCGGTGCTGACCCAAGCCCCCCTGGCGGAAGGGACCCAGGGGCAAGCATGGGACCAATACCTTGCCACCAAGGAAAAGGCCAAGGGGGAATTGGGCGCCCTGGAACAGCGCATGGCCCAGACCGACCCGGAAAAGGCCAAGATCATGGCCGCCCACCAGGAGATCCTGGCGGACCCTGCCATGGACGATGAGATCCGGGGATTGGTGATGGAACAGTTGTGCAGCCCAGATGCGGCCATCGCCCAGATATACGACACCTATGCCGCCATTTTGGCAAAATCCAAAAACGCCCTTATGCGGGAACGGGCTTCCGACCTACAGGATGTGAAGCGCCGGCTCCTCCGCTGCTGGGCCGGCGCTCCAGAGCAGAACCTTTCCTCCCTAGCCAAGCCGGTCATCGTGGTGGCGGACGACCTATTCCCTTCGGACACGGCTTCCCTGGACCGGGCGCGGGTATTGGGCATCGTCACCCAGGTGGGGGGCAGTACCTCCCATACGGCCATCATCGCCCGCAGTTACGAGATCCCGGCAGTGCTGGGAGTAACGGGCGCCATGGACGCCCTGGCGGACGGCCAATTCATTGTTCTGGACGCGGTGGAAGGCCGGGTGATCCCCAACCCCACGGAGGAGGAAATAACCCGCTATAGCCAGCAGGCCGCCCAGTTACAGGCGGAGCTGCAAATCACAAAAGCCTATCGGGATAAGCTCCCTGTGACCTTGGATGGCCATAGGGTAGAAGTACACCTTAACGTGGCGGCAGCCACGGAGCAGGAGCTGGCGGGAGCGGCCTTTGCGGATGGCTGCGGCCTGTTCCGCACGGAATTCCTATACACCAGCAGCCAGGGGCTGCCGGATGAAACCCAACAGTTCCAGATCTATAAAAAGGTCCTTACAGCCTTTGGGGATAAGCCTGTGACCCTGCGCACCATGGATATCGGGGGGGACAAACAGGTGCCCTGCCTGGACCTGCCTAAGGAGAGCAATCCCTTCCTGGGGGTGCGGGGCCTAAGGCTTTCCCTTTCCAAGCCGGAGCTGTTCCGCACCCAGATCCGGGCTGCCCTGCGGGCTTCCGCCCACGGCAAGCTGCAAATCATGATGCCCATGGTGGGCGCCCTGGACGAGGTATACGCCGCCAAGGCCATCATCCAGGCCGAAGGCGAAAAGCTGGACGCCCAAGGAATCCCTTGGGATCATGCCGTCCCCATCGGCATTATGGTGGAGATCCCTTCCATTGCTTTGATCGCCGACCGGGTGGCGGAAGAGGTGGATTTCGTCAGCGTGGGCACCAACGATCTGATCCAGTATCTGTGCGCGGCTGACCGGATGAACCCAGGGGTCCGCCCCTATTACCAGGATTACCATCCGGCCCTCTTCCGCTTGCTGGACATCCTGAGCCAAACCTTCCGGGAAGCTGGGAAGCCTTTGAGCATCTGCGGGGAGCTGGGTTCAGACCCCTTGGCCATCCCCGCCCTGGTAGGGCTAGGCATCCAAAAGCTTTCCATGGGGGCCGCCGCCATCGCCGGCGCCAAACGGGTCATCCGCAATCTGGACCTGCCCCAGGCCCAGGCCCTTGCCCAGGACATTCTATCCATGAAAACCGCCGGGGCCGTCCAAGCCCGGCTCACCGCGTTTTCCAATGCGCATCAATAAACGGGAGGCATAAGAAGGAGCATGGTAGAAAAACAGATCACCATTCAAAACGAAACGGGCCTGCACGCAAGGCCTGCCACAGAATTTGTACAGCTGGCCGGAAAATTCCAATCCAAGATCGACCTGCAACGGGTGGGGGAGGACGATTGGTACAACGCCAAATCCATCATCATGCTGATGACCCTGGGCCTGGCCCAGGGCGAGCAAGCCCTGCTGCGGGCCGAAGGAGCGGACGAGCAGGCGGCGGTAGACGCCCTTGCCGACCTGGTGGCCAATATGAAGGACTAGCAGCCACAGCATGTGGCAAAAGGGAAAAGCCGGCGGTATTCTCCGCCGGCTTCAGCTTGTCGAGAAACCCCTGGGGGCTCGGGGGCCGCAATGCAGTTCGCAAAGGTCGCGCTGCGTCGGCCCGTGGGGCCTTCCTGGCGCTCCCTTGCTCACTG
>UQRU01000016.1 GCA_900543475.1 uncultured Eubacteriales bacterium | reverse complement strand
GGGGGGGGGGGGGGGGGGGGGGGGGGGGGGGGGGGGGGGGGGGGGGGGGGGGGGGGGGGGGGGGGGGGGGGGGCGCGCGGGGGGGGGGGGGGGGGGGGGGGGGGGGGGGGGGGGGGGGGGCCCCCCCCGGGGGGGGGGGGGGCGGGCGGGGGGGGGGGGGGCCCCCCCCGCCGCCGCCCCCCTGGGGCCCCAGGGCGCTGATTTAGGCCCCGGGATACCGCCAATCAAAAAGGCCGCACCCCCGGAAGGGATGCGGCCTAGCATAAACCGTATGGGATCTCTTTTCTGCCACCTACGACCAAAAGGTACTTTTCACCTGCCGAAGGCTTAAGCCTCGGGGGTTTTTTCTTTTGTTTGGCGCTGGGCCAGCAATACGATGGCGGCCAGCACCAGGCCGATGCCAACGGCGCCCCAAAGCCCCATGGGCTCTTTGAGGATAACTACGCTCACCACCGCGCTCATCACCGGTTCCGTGGTAGCTAAAATGCCGGCTTTGCCCGTATCCAAGGTCTCCATTCCTTTGGTATATAGGAAAAAGGGCGCTGCACTGCAAAGCAGGCTTCCCACGATCCCCACCAGTAGGGCTTCCATTGAGCCGGCAAGGCCCCGGAGGGTAGCCCCTACCCCGCCCAAAGGCAGGGTCGCCAAGGTGGCGAACAGGAAGGTATATAAGTTGATGGTGAGGGTATGGTATTTCTGCAGGGCCACCCTTGCAAAGATGCTGTACAGGGCGTAAGTAAGCCCCGAGAGCAAGCCGGTGACCACGCCATAGACAGGGACCGAGCCAAAGCCGTCCATCAGGCCGCTGACCAGGCCGCAGCCTACCAATGCCAACGCCATGGCCAGGAGTTTCCTAGGGGTGATCTTCTCGTGGAACAGCAGGGCGGAAAACAGCATGATGAAAACCGGCGATGTATACAGCAGGATAGCGGAAACGGATAGGGGGCAATATTGCAGGGAGGTAAAATAAAAATAACAAAACGCCCCAATGCTCAGCACCCCGGTCCCAACGAACATCCAGCAATCCTTCCAGTGGATGCGGAAAAGCCGCCTATCAAAGCAAAGGGCATATAGGAAGAATACCAGGGCGCTGACCAGCATACGCACAGCCGTGGTCTGCATGGGAGAAAAGCCCAAGGCGTCCATGAACCTAGCATACAAGCCCAAGGTGGAGCCCCAGAGGACCCCGGCACCCAGGACGAAAAACAAGCCCCTTTGTTTTTGCAAGGTATGCCTCCATCCCAATAAAAATAGGTACGCAAAAAAACCGGCAGGGCCGGTTTATTGCGTTTTAACAGCCGAAGGGATTATTTTGCAGCCAGCTTAATGGCCATCTGGGCCTTTTTACGATCCGCCGCATTCTTATGGATCACGCCCTTCGCCGCAGCCTTGTCCACTGTGCTAACAGCATTGAGGTAGCTGCTCTTGATGGCGGCTTCATCGTCGCCAGCCAGGGCCGCGTCAAAACCCTTGACAGCGGTCTTCACCTGAGAAGTGATCATGCGGTTGCGAAGATTCTTTTTCGCGGTAATGCCAACCCGCTTAAGCGCGGACTTATGGTTAGCCAAAGTACGTTCCTCCCTTTTTTTACTCGAACAGTAGAAATTATACCATGTCCCTTTCACCTTTGCAAGCCCAAAGTCCCGTATTCCAGCGGATTTTTTGCAAATAATGCGGACTGATTCGCCGCATACTAGCCTAGAACCCATCTGACAGGAGGAAAGGCATATGCAGAAGAATATCTACACCGACCTTGCCTTGGAAGCGCGGGAGCTAAACCCGGCGCTTTCGGGGGTAGAAGAGGAAAAAGAAGAAGGCCAAGGCTTAGCCGTTTCCAGGATCCGGGTCACCACCCAAGGGGCGGCTGAAAAGCTGGGGAAAGCCATGGGCCAGTATGTGACCTTGGACGCGCCAGGTTTAGTGGATCGTCCGCTGGATCTCTTCGCCGCAGTGAGCAAGAGCCTGGCAAAGGAATTGGAGCAATTGTGGAAGGACCTGTCCCAGGACGCCACCATATTGGTGGTAGGCCTTGGGAACCGGGCTATCACCTCGGATTCTTTAGGTCCTCGGGTGGCGGAGCAGGTGTATGTGACCCGGCATGTTACGGAATATGTGCCAGACGCCCTCTCTCGTCCCATTCGCTCGGTTTGCGCAGTGGCGCCGGGGGTATTGGGGGTCACCGGGATCGAGACCATGGAGATCGTCCAGGGCGTGGTGGAGCGGTTGCACCCGGACATGATCCTGGCAGTAGATGCGCTAGCCTCCCGCCGTGCCGCCCGGATCAGCACCACCATCCAGATGACAGATACGGGCATACAGCCAGGCAGCGGCGTGGGCAATACCCGCAAAGGGCTAAACCAAGCTACCTTCGGCGTGCCGGTACTGGCCATCGGGGTACCCATGGTGGTCTATGCCACCACCATCTCCCAGGATACCATCTCCCTGATCGCGGACGAGACCGGCCTCCATCAGGATGAAGAAAAGCTCCGCGGCCTGGCGGAAAAGGTTATCGAGGAGCATCTGGGCTCCATGATCGTCACCCCAAAGGATGTGGACCAAATCGCCATCGATATGTCCCGGGTCTTGGCGGATGGGATCAACATGGCCTTATTTGGTACGGATTACGATGAGGTGCGCATGCTGGTATCCTGATTTCTCAGGGCGCAAATAAGCTGGGGGCGGCATCCGTGCCGCCTTTTTCCAAGCCTGCTGCCTCCGCAATGGCCGCCGCCAGATAATCCACCGCGTTCAGGGCCTGTTCCAGGGTGTTGGCGTTATGCCCCACCTCCACCAGCAGGCATTGGTTGGAAATGTGCTGGTTATATCGCCCGGACTTGACCCGGATATTCCGTACGAGCCCTGGGTCCACTGCTGCCAAGGATTCCGTTATGGCTTTTGCCAAAGCATAGTTGGAAGCAAAATCCGGCATCTGCTCATAGCCCGTTCCCGTGGCGCCCTCCCCGGTCCCCACCACAAACATTAAACGGGCCACTTCTTTCCCATCGATGATCACATAATCCGCCGGCTCCTTTGGATCGTTCCCATAGGCATCCCGGTGCACGTCAATAAACATGGTAATGGAGGGATATTCCTCCTTGTATTTCTCCATGGTCTTTACGGAGCGGGAATAGCTGGTGGCCAACTTGGGCGGCTCATGGTCCGTAATATCGTGGATGACGCTGATCCCATAGGTCTCCCGCAGGATCTTGGCTAGCCGCTCCCCAACCGCCACAATGTTGTATTCGTTGTTTTCCGTACGCCAATCGCTGCTTTCCTCATAGTCCTGATCCGCCGTCTTAAAATAGGATTCCGTGGTATGGGTATGGTAGATCAGGATCTTGGGGGCATCGCCGGTCAGGTCCACCGCCGGGGTCTCCGATATGGTCAATAGTTCCACCCGGATCCCTTCGCCGACCCCTTTATCGATATCCGTACCCACCGTAGGCGCAGGCGTAGCCGGCGTAGGCGTGGAATAGGGTACCCCATACAATACCGGAAGCTGCATTCCCGCTAACCTATGCTCCAGGGCCATGGTCTCGCCATAATAGGTCCGCCCCTGGATCCACAAAACGCCAAAACAGCATATGCCCAGCAGGAGCGGAAGCAGCACGGGCCTTCTTTTGCCTTTTTGCAGCGGCAATCTCTTTCGCATCATACAAGCCCTCCATGGTATCAGGGTATGACCCCCGGGCCCAAGATATGATTGGAATGTGGAATTGCCCCTTCCATGCCAGGCTACCAGCTCATCCGCCCAGTTTCCGCCTTTTTTGCCATCTCCACCAACGATGACAAAAAAGCCTTTATTTGTCATGGCCAATGCCGTATAATGCTGATGTGGGCGGCGCGCCGCCAATTCTATACAATATGAGGTAATGAATAGTATGAAACGGCTGATCCTTGTTCTGGTTTGCCTGCTTCTCTTTGCTGGCTGCGCTGGGCCCACGGTATATACTTCCGCTGAGTTACAGTTGGAGATCCCCCCTCGTTGGCAGGTCTCGCCGGTGGAGGCAGATCTGGATCAATATTTTTTCTATTCCCCGGATGGAGGAATGATTTACCTTTCCTATCAGCCAAACCCCAGCGAGGATTATCTGGCCCAGTCGGGTATGTTGGAGATCTTCATCCAGGCCTTTACCTGGGGGATCCCCGACGCACAGGTTTTGGATATCTCCCAAGAGGAAATGGCGGGCTACAACTGGGCGAAAGTAAGCTACACCGGGGAACAGGACGGCGTTACCTGGTATAATGAATTATATATCGCTTATACCCCTTCCCATATCTACTGTGTATGCTGCGCAGCCCCCCAAGACGATTTTGATGGGCTGCGTCCCACCTTCTCTCAGGTCCTGGATACCATCCAAGTAACGCCGGTATCATAATGCCTGCGGGCTTTGGATCGCTGCTTCCATTGTGGGAGCAGCTTTTTTATTGGGTAAGGAGAAACATATTTTAATATATATTTTTTTATGTTATATTTTATATGTCAGCAGCGGCTGCATATAGGCTTTTTCCACTGGCAATAAAAATGTAAGTCAAATCGTTATAAAAATAACGATGTATTTCTATCGATATCAGAATATCGATATTCCCATTTTATCTTTCCCCCTACCGCCTCTCCTATAGTACAATATTATCGAAAAATCAGGGGAGGCGGCCTTGTCGGGCCGGAGGTGCAGCGAGGTCTAGCATGAAGGAACTTTGCACGGATGTGGGTTATGTCAGCATCAACCATATTGGCGAACAGCTTTGCGGCGACCATGTGGAATTGGTGGAGCAGGACGGCGGGGATTCCCTGGTGCTGGTGCTGGCGGATGGATTGGGTAGCGGCGTAAAAGCCAGCATCCTTTCCACCCTCACCGCCAAGATCATTTCCACCATGATGGCCAACGACCTGCCCTTAGAGGATTGCGTGCAGGCCATTGCCAAGACTCTGCCCATCTGCAAGGTGCGGGGGGTCGCCTATTCTACCTTCACCATCCTGCGGGTCACCGCCAGCCTGGAAGCGGAGATCATCCAATACGATAATCCCCGGGTGATCCTGCTGCGGGACGGGAAAGGCACCCCCTACCCCATTACGGAGCGGATCATCGATGGCAAAACGGTGGCCCAATCCCATGTCCGGCTGCGGGAAGGGGATACCTTTGTAGCGGTCAGCGACGGGGTCATCCATGCAGGGGTGGGGCCCAAGCTGAACTTTGGCTGGCAGCTTCCCAATGCGACTGCCTTTTTAGAGGAGAACTATGATCCCGCCTTGACGGCAAAGACCCTTTCCGCCATGCTGATCAGCCAATGCGAGCAGCTCTATGGCGGGGAACCTGGGGACGACGCCACGGTCTGCACCGTGAAGATCCGGCAGCGGAACCCGGTCAACCTGCTCTTTGGCCCTCCCACAGACCCGGCGGATGTAAATAAGATGCTTAGCCTGTTCTTTGCCAAGGCGGGCAAGCACATCGTCTGCGGCGGCACCACCTCCACCCTGGCCGCAGAGCATCTGGGCAAGCCTCTGACCGTGGCCATGCCCTTATATCTGGACCCGGAGATCCCGCCTACCGCTTCCATCGAGGGGGTGGACCTGGCCACAGAAGGGGTCATCACCATCAACCGGGTGCTGGAATACGCCCAAGATTACCTTAAGGACAACGCCCGCTATGGGGAATGGTGCAGCAGGATGGACGGCGCCTCCCAAATCGCCCGTATGCTTTTCCAGGAGGCTACAGACATTAACTTCTATGTGGGCCGGGCCGTCAATGCCGCCCACCAGAACCCTAACCTGCCCATCAGTTTCAGCATCAAGATGCGGCTGGTGGACGAGCTGAGTAAATGCCTGGAGGAAATGGGCAAGAAGATCCGGGTCAGCTACTTCTAAACCAACCCTTCCCTTCGCCCTTTGCGCTGGAAGGTTGCCATATTGTTTTTAATCTAAATAGGAGGATGAATAATGGACAGCAACGTACAGTATCCCCTTGTGGACAGCCTGGAGACCCTGGAAGCGGCATTCGCCCGGGTCCGCCGGGCCCAAGCGGTCTTTGCCACCTATTCCCAGGAGCAGGTAGACCGGATCTTCCTGGCTGCCGCTACCGCCGCCAACAAGGCCCGTATCCCCCTGGCCAAAATGGCTGTGGAGGAAACCGGCATGGGCGTGGTGGAAGATAAGGTCATTAAGAACCACTATGCCGCAGAGTACATCTACAACGCCTATAAGCACACCAAGACCTGCGGCGTCATCGAAGAGGATAAGGCCTACGGCATCATGAAGATCGCGGAGCCTGTGGGCGTCATCGCCGCGGTGATCCCCACCACCAACCCCACCTCCACCGCCATCTTCAAGACCCTCCTGTGCCTCAAGACCCGCAACGGCATCATCATCAGCCCCCATCCCCGGGCAAAAAACAGCACCATCGCCGCAGCCCGTATCGTGCTGGAGGCCGCTGTGGCCGCCGGCGCCCCGGAAGGCATCATCGACTGGATCGACGTGCCCTCCCTGGATCTTACCACCACCGTCATGCGGGAATCGGATCTCATCCTTGCCACCGGCGGCCCCGGCATGGTAAAATCAGCCTATTCCAGCGGCAAGCCCGCCCTGGGCGTTGGCCCCGGCAATACCCCCGCCATCATCGACGATAGCGCGGATATCCGCCTTGCCGTCAACTCCATTATCCATTCCAAAATCTTTGACAACGGCATGATCTGCGCCTCCGAGCAGTCCGTCATCGCCGTGGATAGCGTATACGCCGGGGTGAAGGCGGAATTTGCCGCCCGGGGCTGCCACTTCCTCCAGGAGGACGAGCTGCGCAAGGTGCGTAAGACCATCCTCATCAACGGCGCCCTCAATGCCAAAATCGTAGGCCAGAGCGCCTGTACCATCGCCAAGCTGGCCGGGGTCTCGGTGCCGGAAGGCACCAAGATCCTCATCGGCGAGGTGGAGAGCGTGGAGCTTTCCGAAGAGTTTGCCCACGAAAAGCTCTCCCCCGTATTGGCCATGTACCGGGCTGCGGATTTCAACGAGGCCCTGGATAAGGCGGAGCGCCTGGTGGCGGACGGCGGCTATGGCCATACTGCTTCGGTGTACCTGAACCCCATTACCCAGCAGGAAAAGCTCCACGATTTCGCTGCCCGGATGAAGACCTGCCGGATCCTGGTGAACACTCCCTCCGCCCAAGGCGGTATCGGCGACCTGTATAACTTCAAGCTGGCCCCCTCCCTCACCCTGGGCTGCGGCTCCTGGGGCGGGAACAGCGTTTCCGAAAACGTGGGCGTCAAGCACCTTTTGAACATTAAGACCGTTGCTGCAAGGAGGGAAAATATGCTTTGGTTCCGGGTGCCGGAAAAGGTCTATATCAAGAAGGGCTGCCTGCCTGTGGCCCTGGACGAACTCAAGACGGTCATGGGCAAGCGCCGCGCCTTCCTGGTGACGGACTCCTTCCTCTATAAGAGTGGCTTTGCCAAGCCCATCACCGACAAGCTGGATGAAATGGGCATCGCCCACGCCTGCTTCTTCAACGTGGAGCCGGATCCCACCCTGGCCTGCGCCAAGGAGGGCGCCCAGCAGATGCGCGCCTTTGAGCCGGATGTGATCATCGCCCTGGGCGGCGGCTCCGCCATGGACGCGGCCAAGATCATGTGGGTCATGTACGAGCATCCCGAAGCGGACTTCATGGATATGGCCATGCGCTTTGTGGATATCCGCAAGCGGGTCTACACCTTCCCCAAGATGGGCGAAAAGGCCTACTTTGTGGCCATCCCCACCTCCGCGGGCACCGGTTCCGAGGTGACCCCCTTCGCGGTGATCACCGACGAGCAGTCCGGCGTGAAATACCCCCTGGCCGACTATGAGCTGATGCCCAACATGGCCATCGTGGACGCGGATCTGCACATGAGCGCCCCCAAGGGCCTTACCGCCGCCTCCGGCATCGATGCGGTGACCCACGATCTGGAAGCCTACGCCGCCATGCTGGCCACGGATTATACCGACGGCCTGGCCCTGCGCTCCCTCAAGACCATCTTCGAATACCTGCCCCGGGCCTATGACAACGGCCAGAACGACCCGGAGGCCCGGGAAAAGATGGCCAACGCCGCCACCATGGCGGGCATGGCCTTTGCCAACGCCTTCCTGGGGGTGTGCCACTCCCTGGCCCATAAGCTGGGCGCCTTCCATCACCTGCCCCACGGCGTAGCCAACGCCCTGATGATCGAGGAAGTCATCCGCTTCAACGCGGTGGAAGCGCCGCCGAAGATGGGTACCTTCTCCCAGTACGCATACCCCCATACCCTGGCCCGGTACTGCGAGGTTGCGGACTACCTGGGCCTGGGGGGCAGCACCCAGGAGGAGAAGCTGGAGAACCTGATCCAGGCCATCAACGACCTGAAGGCCCGGGTCGGCATCAAAAAGACCATCCGGGATTATGGCATCGACGAGGCGGACTTCCTGGCCAGGCTGGATGAGATGGTGGAGCAGGCCTTTGACGATCAATGCACCGGCGCCAACCCCCGTTATCCCCTCATGAATGAGATGCGGCAGATGTACCTGAACGCCTATTACGGCACCCATGAACCCGTTTAAGCAAGGAGGCGGAATATGAATCTGGAACGTGTAATTGCGGTACGCAACAACAAGACCGTCTATCGGGATGGCGACAAGGCGATCAAGGTATTTGACGCCAACTTTTCCAAGTCGGATATCCTTAACGAGGCCCTGAACCAGGCCCGTGTGGAGGAAGCTGGCATTCGGGTCCCCAAGGTATTGGAGGTGTCCGTGATCGACGGCAAATGGGCCATCGTATCCGAATACATCCCCGGCAAGACCCTGGCCCAGCTAATGGAGGAAAATCCCCAGGAAAAGGACGCATATTTGGAGCAGTTTGTGGATCTGCAAATGGATGTCCATACCCACCGTGCGCCTCTGCTCAATAAATTGCACGATAAGATGAAGCGCAAGATCGACGAAACGGGCTTGGACGCCACCACCCGGTATGAACTGCACACCCGGTTGGACTCCACTCCCCACCACAACAAGGTCTGCCACGGGGATTTCAACCCCTCCAACATCATCATGTCGGAGAACGGCCCCTACATTCTGGATTGGTCCCATGCCACCCAGGGCAACGCCTCCGCGGACGTGGCCCGGACGTATCTTCTGTTCTGGCTAAACGGGGATATCGATGGGGCGAAGAAGTACCTGAACCTCTTCTGCAAGAAGAGCGACACCGCCCGGCAATATGTGGAGCGCTGGCTCCCCATCGTAGCCGCGTCCCAGTCCGTGAAGGGTAAGCCCCAGGAGCGGGAATTCCTGCTTTCCTGGGTGGATGTGGCGGAATATCAATAACAGGGAGGAAGCATCATGAAGGTCACGATTTGTATCGGCAGTTCCTGCCATATCAAGGGTTCCCGCCAGGTGGTGGAAGAGCTGCAGCACCTGATCGCCCAGCATCAGCTGCAGGATAAGGTGGAGCTGGCAGGGGCGTTTTGCATGAAGAACTGCCAGAATGGTGTATCCGTCACCGTGGATGGGACGCTCTATTCCGTTTCCCCGGAAACGGTGGACGCCTTCTTCCAGGAGCACGTGCTGGCAAAGGCGTAAACCCGCCCATATATACAAAAGAGGGAAGCCCGTGGGCTTCCCTCTTTTCGCTGTCGGTGGTTGCTGTTGGTCGTTTATTCGTACCAAATTCCGTCCCCGTCCACATAGCGGGCTTGCAGCGTATCGTCGCCCTGGGGAGCAGGGTTTGCAACGATGTCTCCATCCCCGGTATCAAACTGTAGCGTTTGGGTTTCCCCATTGGCCGTATAGGTCAATAAGGCGTATTCCGTCCGGGCATTCGGAAACCAGCACAGGTCGTACCGGCTGCCGTTTATGGTGGCTCCGGCCAGCATCGGGTGGTTTTGGCTGCGATTGGTTGCGGTATAAAACCGGTATTTCTCCGACCCTTCCAGTGCAAATACAGCGATGGTAGCCATGCCGTCTCTGCTTACCCCGCCGCTGACGATGTAGCCCGCAATCTGGCTCTCCGTTACGATGCGCCATTCTTCCCCTTTTGCAAGGGAGGTTTCCAAGAGCTGCTCCCGGCCCTGCCGGGTGTCCCCCTGGGGCGCGCCCCAGCCGAACCCGGCCGCCCATACGATCCCCACAACCAGTAGCGCCGCTCCGGCCAATCGGATCTGTTTCCTTCCGCTTCCCATCACGCGCAATGCCGGCGCCGCCCTTTTATTTATCGGTAGAAGGCGTTGCCGCCGATGAATTCCCGCAGGATCGAGGTGGGCGGGATCTCGTCCTCCACCTCCGCCTCCTGGAAGTAGTTCAGGAATTTGATGATGCTGTGCACATCGGCATAGTAGGGGCTATCCTCCGTCACCTGGAGCAGCAAGGGATAGATATGTTTTTTGAGCACCGCGGGCTCGTAAACCAGCGTGGTATTAAACAAGGCGTCCGCCTGTTCCTGATAGGGGAAGATCCAGGTGCGCTCTCCCCGCTGTACGCTGGGCCACATGGACATGGTATGCTCCACGGAAGCTCCCCGGGTCTCATAATCCCGCACCAGCCGCCGCAGCAGGCGTATATCCGTGGTGCGAATCCGGTTATGGTCGTCCAGGTTCAGGGTGGTCAGGGCGCTGATGTACACGCGGAATACCGCCTCCGCTGGAATGGATGGGCTGATCATTCGCTGGTTCAGGCCGTGGATGCCTTCGATGATCATAGGCTCCCCTGCCGCCACCTGGATCTCCCGTCCCTTAGGGGCACGACGGCCAACCTTAAAATCAAAAATAGGCGTTTCCACCAGCTTGCCGTCGATCAGCGCTTCCAGGTCCTGGTTAAACCGGGCAACATCCAGGGTATCGATGCTCTCAAGATCCAATTCTCCATTTTCATCCGGCTGGATCTTATCCCGGTCGATATAATAGTTATCCAGGGAGATCAGCACCGGATTCTTCCCCAGCACCCGCAGATGGGTGTATAACCGGTTGGCAGAGGTGGTCTTACCGGAGGAGGACGGCCCTGCCACCATCACCGCCCGGGCGCCCCGCTGCACGATGTCGTCTGCAATGGCCGCGTAGCGTTTCTCGTGAAGGGCTTCGTTGATGCGGATCAGCTCCCGGATGGAGCCGTTTTCCACCATCTCGTTCAGATCCGCCACATTGCCGCAATGGAGCAGCCGGCCCCATTGATCGCTCTGGGCGAACACGGCGGCGAATTTCGGGCTTCTATGATATACCCCCGGTTTATTGGGATCTTCATCGTCCGGCATACACAGGATCAGCCCCGGGGATTCCAGCTGGATGCTAAATACCTGGGCATAGCCTGTGGAAGGGGCCATTTCCCCGTAGAAATAGTCCAGATAATCCCCCTGGCGGTAGCAGTCGAAGTAGTTGAATTTGCGCCAACGGAGAAGCCTTACTTTATCCTCCTGCCCTTCCTTCTGATAAAAATCGATGGCTGCCTGAATATCCAGCCGCTCCCGCAGCAAGGGTAGATCCTGCCGGACAATGGCCCTACAGCAAGCATCCAGCTGGTTGATATCATCCTGGGACAGATCTGGCTCCTTTTCCACCGTAATGTACAAACCTGGCCCTAAGGAATAATTCACCTGTACCTTCGCCTTGGGCCATAACTGCCGCAAGGCCATAAACAGCACATATTGCAGGGTCCGCTCATAAACCCGCTTGCCAAGGTCATCCCCATAGCGTAGGAGCTTGATCTGGCCCTGGGCCCGCCGCACTGCCTGCCTAGGTTCTATCCCCGTGGGGGTTTCGTGGACGGGGTCTACATTCAGGGTATATATATCGCCGCCAATCTGGGCCGCAAGGGGACGCTGGGCCATATCCAGGGAATCCAGCCCAGCCCGCCGCACCAGGGTCAGCAAGGTTTCCCCGCATTGGGCCTCTATGGCTTTTCCATCTAAAAAAAGCTGCATGTCATCTCTCCTTTCCAATCCGCCAAACGCCTTTGCAAACGAGCGCAAGCCAGATCCGTTTTTTCCAGTATATCACATGGCTCGCCATCTGGCAAAGCAAGGGCCCGGCATTTATCATAAGGCGGCCAGCCGCCGCATTGAAAGGGTGCGGCGTTGTGTGATATACTATGCACCAAAGACGTTCTCTAACCTATGGGAGCGTCCATTCTTCCATGAAGGGACCTTATGTTGCCGTATGGATATTCTGTATGCCTTGGAGGGACTCCGCACACCGTTTTTGAACGCTGTCTTTTCCGTTCTCACCTATCTAGGGGATCAAACCGTATGTATCGCCGCGGTCTTGCTGCTGTTATGGTGCTTTGACAAGCAAAAAGGGTATTGCCTATTTCTAATTGCCACCACCGGCACGGCTGTCAACCAACTTTTAAAAGCCTTATTTTTAATTCCCCGGCCTTGGGTGAAGGACCCTGCTTTCACCATTGTGGAATCCGCCCGGGCTGCGGCCACCGGCTACTCCTTTCCCAGCGGCCATACCCAAAACGTCACGGCGGAATTTTCCGCTATCGCCCTCTGGGCAAAGCGTAGGTGGGTAACGTGGCTTTGCGCCATCATCATCCTGCTTACCGGCTTCTCCCGGATGTATCTGGGGGTGCATACGCCTCTGGACGTTGGCGTTTCCTTGGTGGTGGGCCTCTTGACCAGCTTGGTATGTATCCGGCTGTTTGACAGGCTGCGGCCTGGAGCCATCCGGGGGATCATCCTGGCTGCCATGGCCCTGATGCTTGGCTATCTGTTGTTGGCCCCAAAAGGTTCGGCTAACGTGGCGGAATTTGACCAGCACGGCCTGGAAAGCGCC
Organism: uncultured Eubacteriales bacterium; assembly: GCA_900543475.1. Taxonomy (GTDB): domain Bacteria; phylum Bacillota; class Clostridia; order Christensenellales; family CAG-138; genus Pelethousia; species Pelethousia gallinarum. The sequence continues at coordinate 16,963 of UQRU01000016.1, read as the reverse complement.
TATTCTCTGGCCGGTGCGGCCCTAGGCCTATCCATTGCCTGGTGGGTAGAGGAACGGCATATCCGCTATGACACCCACGCCCCCCTGTTGGGCCAAATTTGCAAGGTCGTGCTAGGGCTAGCCGTCATTTTGGGGCTTAAAGCGGGATTAAAAGCGCCTATCCAGCAACTGGTTCAGGGAGATCCCATAGGGGATGGCATACGGTATTGCCTAATCGCCCTATTTGGCGGTTTGGTTTGGCCCTTGACCTTTCCCTTTTGGAAAAAAATAGGACATTCATCAAAAAAAATGCCAAAGGAGGATGCTTAATATGGCTGACGCAACCTACCCGCCCATGCGCAGAAAAGACCGAGCCATCACCGATCCAGCCCAATTGCAGCAGCTTCTGGCCCGATGTCCGGTCATGCGCCTGGCCATGGCCGGGCCCGACGGGCCCTATGTGGTGCCCCTGAACTTTGGCTACATCATCCAGCCGGAAGGGCGGTTGCAGCTATTTTTCCACTGTGCCGCCCAAGGCCGGAAAATTCAGATGCTGGAAGAGAACCCTCAGGTGTGCTTTGAAATGGACTGCGACCATGGACTGATCGCCGGCGAGGTCGCCTGTGAATATTCTTACCACTATGCCAGCATGATCGGCTTTGGCCGGGCAAAAGAACTACGGGAACCCCAGGAAAAGGAAGCCGGCCTAGCCCAAGTCATGGCCCGGTTTTCCAAAGGGCCCTATACTTTTGAACCGGGGATTCTGTCCCAAACCCGGGTCTTTATGATCGAAGCGACGCATTGGACCGGCAAGCGGCATTAAGCCGCAAACGGGGAGAACGTGACCATGGCCTATTTCTACTATGCAGGCAAGCGGATTTTCTATACGGAATCCGGCAGCGGTATACCCTGTGTGTTCCTGCACGGCAACACCGCCTCCTCCAAGATGTTCCAGTTTATCCTGCCGCTCTATGAGCAGACGATGGGGATCGTGCTGCTGGATTTTCTGGGGAACGGAAAATCCGAACGCGTTTGCCGTTTCCCGGATGAATTGTGGATCGACCAGGGGATGCAGGTGGTGACCTTATGCAAAGCGTTAGGCTATCCAAAGGTAAACCTGGTCGGCACCAGCGGCGGGGCCTATGCCGCCATCAACGCCGCCCTTGCAGCGCCGGAACTGTTTAACAAGGTGGTGGCGGACAGCTTTGATGGAAGCAAGCTGGCGCCGGGCTTTTCCAAAGCCCTTTTGCAGGAACGTCAGTCTGCCAAAGGGGACCCGCAGGCGCGGGGTTTTTACGAATGGTGCCAGGGGGAAGATTGGGAGCGGGTCGTGGATCTGGACACGGAGGCGCTGGTAAATTGTGAAACAAAGGGCCTGCGTCTTTTCCTCCGGCCCATACAGGACATCCAAGTTCCCCTATTGATCACCGTCAGCCAAGGGGACGCTATGCTGGCAAACGACATGGCATCGGAATGCCGGGATTTGCACAGCAAAAGCCCGAATATCCAATATCGGCTTTTCGATTGGGGTGAACATCCTTTAATCCTCTCCCGGGCAGAGGAAATGGCCGACGCCATCAAAGCCTTTTTCCTGGAATAGGTTCCCCTTTCCAAAGGGCGCGCCTCTTTCTGCCGCCCCTCGTTTGTCGCCCCAGGGTTTTGCCATGCTATGCTCCCATTTGGTTTCCCTTAGGGGGTGGAACGCCTAGCCGCCGATACAAGGCTGCGGCTGGGTTTTCCTTTTGTATGGAAAGGGAGCCTGTGGGTATCCGGTCTAGGTTAGCTAGTCTCGCAGGTCCTAATCAGCGCCCCCGCCCCCTACGGATAGGATGCTTCCGCCGGCTAGGGAAGGCCGCGCCCGCCTCTAGGGCTGGGCCAGGCGCTGCGGTAGCTTTGCCGCCACATTCGGGTCTGGGACGGGCCAAGGTAGCCCGGTTGGCAGCCTGAAGTTTCCACGCCCATTGGTCATCGGAGAAGAAAAAGAAACCTCGCCTGCCCGCAAAGGGGTTGGCAAGGTTTCTGTTATTGGTTCCGTTTTTGCGTCTTATGAAGGACAGATGCTTTGCAGGTCCCCTGCCGCCTTGATCTTCACCCGGCTGGTATGGCCTGCATAATATTGCAGCGGCACATCCTCCACCTCGATGATCTCCACCGTTTCCCGTATGGCGCCGGCTGTTACCGCCAGCTCCACCGCTTCCGCCTTGGCCTTGGCCAGGGCCTGCTCCCGGGGGATCTCATCGTAATTGATCAGCCGCTCATAAGTGCCGCTCACCTTGGAAATGGCGCAACCAATGGCGTTGGCGCAGCCAAAATGGGCCGGCTTGATCACCGAAGCAGCGCCCGCCAGCTTCTCCGGCAAGATGATGGAGCCGCCGCCCACCAAGATAACGTCGCTGTCCTGGTTGGACACCTTCATGGCGTCAATGAAATCCTCCGCCAGCGTCGTGATGACCTGCATGGCCTTCTGGGCTAAGTCCAGAGGAATATGCTGTACCCGGGCAGGGTCTCCCAACGTCACCATGCCCAGCCGCACTGCGATGTCCGTAGCGGTGAGGGTATCGCCGCCGAAGATCAGCGCCTTGCTGGTTATGGCATAGCCCACGCTGTCCGGCCCTACCGTAACGCTTCCATCCGGCTTTTGCCGCACGATGGAGCCGCCCCCTAGACCAATGGAGATCACATCCGGCATGCGGAAATTGGTGCGCACCCCGCCTATGGTAACTGCCACGCTGGACTCCCGGGGGAATCCGTTCTGGATCGCCCCCAGATCCGTTGTGGTGCCGCCCACGTCGATCACGATGGCGTTTTTCAGCTTGCTTAGATAGCTGGCCCCGCGTATGGAGTTGGTGGGGCCGCAGGCAACGGTGAGGATGGGATACCGCCGCGCATGCTCCATGGTCATCAAGGTGCCGTCGTTCTGGCTAAGGTAGATATCTGCGTTGGTGATCCCTTCCTCCGCCAGGCTCTTTGCAAACCCTTCGGTAAACCGGTCTGCCACCTGCCAAAGGGCGGCGTTCAAGATGGTGGCGTTTTCCCGCTCGATCAGGCCCATAGAGCCGATCTCGCTGGAAATGGATACATGTACATCCGGCCCCATCACTTCCCGGCACAGCTTTGCTGCTTCCAGCTCCTGGTCGTTGCGCACGGTGGAGAATACGCTGGAAATGGCCATGGATTTGACGCCCTTTTCCCGCATCTCCTGGAAGAAGGCTCGGGCCGCCTCTCGGTCAAAGGGCGCCAGTTCCTTGCCGTCATGCTCGAAGCCTCCGCCGATGATCTTGCTGCCTACGGCGATCCCTTGGATATCCTCTGCCCAGTCCAGCATGGGACGGACGGCCATTGTGGCCGGCGCACCCAGCCGGAGAATGCCGATGGGCGCCAGATTTTTCCGCTCCACAATGGCGTTGGTGCATTGGGTGGTGCCCAGCATTGCCTGGCGGATCTTGGTTTTATCGATCCCGGATACCCGCAGTACCTCCCGGACAGCGCAGAGGATTCCCTCGTATACATCCCCGGAGGTGGGATATTTTATATCCGCTACCACTTGTAAATTTTCATCGATGAGCACCGCGTCCGTGTTGGTGCCACCCACGTCTACGCCCAGCTTGTACATCATGCTATTCCTCCTTCGCAGCGCTCCTCCAGGGGGATATACGGCGTATCCAACCCAAAGTACTGGGGTCCCACCAGGTCAAGCCCCGCCTGGGTCCGCCACATTTCAAAGCATTTTAGCCCAACTACTAGCACCCGCTTGCCGTATTTAAGCCCGTCCGTTGTCACGGGGATAAAGGTTTCCGTATCTACCAGGCAGATAAGGTCCGGCGTAGTGGCTACGATCTTCCCGTCTACCGTTGCGCACAGGTTTTCGTTCTGGAATTCCACAAATGCCTGCCGGCCCTTGCATTCCCCGATGCCCTCCAGCACCACTTTGCCGAAGTTGAACCCGCCCCGGGTCTCCCGCAGCACGTCCGTAATCTTTCCTTTAAAGAGCTTGTAGCCCTCGGAGAAGGACAGAAAGTGGGATTCCGGCGTTTCGTCTTTTCCGCAATTCTTTACGGTGCGTATGGCCTCGCCCAACTTTTGGCTACGGGTGACGATATTCTTCACCCCGTATTGTTTCAGCTGGGCCCCGCTGATGGGGTACAGGGCGACGGATACTGCGCCGCCGCAGCTCATGGTGACCGCCCGGGCCAGTTCCTCGGTCCATTTGTTGGTAATGGTGCGGAAGATGACGCAGTTCCCCTTTTCGTCCGTAAGGGCCATGGGCGTAGCGCTGCAGCCGCCAATGGTAAAGGTGACCATTTGCAGTTCCGGGAAGGCGCGGCCCATGCCGTCCGCATCCACCAGGGGCAACCCCAGCCTTGCGCAGGCAGCGATGGGGAGCATGGAATTTACCCCGCCTGCCTCAATGGGCAAAAAGGCATCGATCTTTTTGCCGAAAAACTGGGATACCATCTCATGCAGGGTTTGATATTCCTGGCCGCCGATCCCCTTTTCCGCCAGTACGGTAGGCGCCCCCATCATGGCGATGGGCACGACCAGGGCGTCATCCGACAACTCCGTGGGGTCCAATAGGGTCACTTCGCCGCATTCCTGTATGGCGCCCATGGCCACCAGCTTGCCAATATAAGGGTCCCCGCCGCCGCCGGCTCCTAGAAGCGCGGCGCCTAGAGCGATATCTTCAATCTCTTTGATGCCGATTTTTCTCATGTCCTTCTCCTTATTTTGCCGAAGCCGTAGCTTCCTCTATGGTCATATCCCCCTGGCCGATCAGCGGCGTCTTTTCCAGAGCTTTGTAAAGCACAGCATAGGCCACAAAGGAGATCACCACGCCGTCCAGCGCCGGGCTGAATACCTGTAGCACGCCCAGGGTCTCCAGCAAGGCAAAGCTGCCGCCCAGGACCCAGGCGATGATCCCGACCCAGTTCGTACCCCGCCGGGGGAGCCAGGCCGTTTTATCCGCCTTGCAGATTACCCAGTAATCGCTTATGACGATGCCCATGATGGGGGGCACCACAGCGCCGATGATGCTGATGTAGGTGTTGAGGAAATCCGCCAAACCCAGAATGGCCAAAATAACCCCGACTACGCCCACGCCCATGGTCACCTTGGGCCGGTCTTTATCCTTGATGGAAAACATCTTACATACAGCCAAGCCGGACATATAGGCATTGCCCGTATTGGTGGTCCAGGTAGCCAGGATCAGCACCAGCATGGCGATAAAGGGCATCCCCAGATTGGCAAATATGGCGGTCACATCGTAATTGCCGGTACCCAAGGCCATGATCGCCCCAACCATGATCATAAAGGTCGCGGCGGGCAGAACGCCGATCACCGTGGCTTTTACCACATCCGCCCGCGTACGCAGATACCGGGTATAGTCCGAGTTGCAGGTAGCGCCCAGGGCAAACAGGCCGATGACTGTGGAGATGGCGGCGGGCATTCCCATCTGGTTTTCCGTTACCGTGGAGGAAATGCTGGCCCATCCGCTCATGTCCAGGGCGTGGATGCAGCCATAGGCGCACAAGAGGATCAACAAGGGGACGGCAATGTAGTTCAGCACGGCCATCCATTTCACACCATAGACCGCCGTGATAAACATCACAACGCCCCAGATGGTGCAGGAGAGCCAGAAGGGAAATGCGACGCCAAACAGGCTCATAAGCGTGTTAAAAGCCAAGGCGCAGGTGGCTGTCTGCACGGCAAACCAGCCCGCCTCTGCAATGAACACCACCAGCGCCATGGAGAAATTCGCGCCGGACATGCCGAAGGCTCGGGTGGAGCACATGGTGGCATTGAGTCCCAGATCGCTGCCGATAATGCCGCCCAGCACCATCAGCAGGCAGCAGATCGCAAAGCCGATCACCGTTGCCCAAAAGATGGAGCCCATGGTAAGGGAGCTGGCAAACAGGCCGCCTACCATCAGCATCGGGATGCAGATCATGGTGCCGATCCAGATGAACGCCACGCTGATCCAGGTTCGCTTTTCACTGCTCAGGATCTGGGAAATGCCCTTATCCTGTTGGGTGGTTTTTGCCTCTTTGGCTGTGTTTGTTTCGCGCATAGGATACCTCCGGATGATTGCTTTTCTGCCGGCAAAGGTGAAAGATTTATTCCGACAGCATACCCTTGCATTTTACTGCGTTACACAACAAAGGTGAATTGGTGTAAGGGCAGAAAAAGAAAGGGGGTTCCTTGTCCTTTTGGACAAGGAACCCATCCTGCTGGCTGTAATAAATTCAAAAAAAACCTTTTACCAGGGCGTAACCGGCTGCCCCATGGCACAACGCGCTTGCAGCCGCGCCTGGGAGCGCGCCGTCTCCGCCTGGAGCCACGCGCCTTTGTCCATGGCCCGGGCGATGCGGAAACGACCTGGCGCCAGGCGATTTCTCCGAGTTTCGGCTTTGTCCTGTCAAACAAGGGCCCAGGCCATCGTCAATTGAGCAGGCGCTGTACTGCTACCGCCTGATACAGGGCAGCCGCCTCCGGCATCTTGCCGGGATGATAGCCCAACAGGTCCGCGATGCGCTTGATTCGATATTTTACCGTGTTTTTATGCAAGTATAAAAGCTGCGCGGTTTTTGTTACGCTGGACGCCCCATCCAGTAAAAATACCGCCAGCGTCTTTTGCAGGTTCATCTCATCGTCGTCCTTTTGCAGATACGCCAGCGGCGCCAGGCATTGCTTTACCCCTGCCTCGTCCTTCTGGATCAGCTGCCGGCAATGGGAGACAAATTCCATATCCCCGCCTGTAAAGATCCGCTGCAGGGGAAAGATCTTCCGGGCATCCCCTAGATGTTCCTTATAGGTTTGGTATGCCGCCCGCACATCCCCCGTGGTCATAAGCTGGCTGCAGCGGGTCAAGGTAGCGTTGGCGTCCTGCTGGGCAACCCCTTTCAGGATGTCCATAAGCATCTGCTCCGCCTCCTGTAAGGAAGGCGGCGTGCTCAGGAACAACAATAGCCGCTCCCCATAGATATCCGCCACAAACGTCCCCTTGAAGCCGGATAGATATTCCTTTACCCAGGCCAGCTGTTCCTTGTAGGCCGTCGCCTCCTTGGTCTGGCCACTATCCAGAATCCACATTTCATGGATGGCGGCAATATCGATGTGAAAGATCTCCGCCAGGCGGTACATCTTCATAGGCTCGTCCTGCAAAATGGCCCGTACCAGTTCATGGATGGCCACCTCCCCGTGCTTGCGACCCCAAATGTTGATGCAAATCCTTGCTGCATCCACGATTTGGGAAAGGGCGTCCGCTTCCAATGGCAAGCCTGCTTTGAGCAGCAATAACTCCATGGTTTGCCCGCTGTCGGTCTTGATGGCATTGCGGTACAGCCGGCAATCCCCGGCAAAGGGATACGCGATGCTCCCCCCGCTGGAAGGAAACGCCCGCAGGCGCTCCATCTCCTCCTTGATCCGGTTTTCCGTACTGCGGGGCCAGGTAACCAGGTTTAAAATGTGAAAGGCTGCGTCGCACAGGATCACCGTAGCGCATATCCGATCGCTGAGCATTTTCATCACCGTATTCACGGACTGCTGATGCTTCGGAAGGGCGGATACCCGTTCTAGGATGTCCAACACGATGGAATTTTGCTTTGCCTGGTCCCGGAAGATGCAGGCGGTCACATCGTTGATCACCTCCCCATACCGAAGGGCCTGTTCCCCTTCCGGCATACAGATCAGCACAAAATCCAATTCATCTGCCAGCTGAATGAGCTTAGGGTCTACCTTTGGCATATAGATCCCCACATAATAGAGGATCAGCCCCACTTCCCCGCCTTGCGCCAGGCGGCGCAGGTTGTCGCATTGCCGCTGGACATCGTCCCGGCAGTTCAAAAACCCGGTAATCACGATCTCGCTTCCGTAAAATTCCCCCTGGGGAAACAAGGGATCGATCAGGATTCCTGGGTCCACGGATTCCAATACGGAAATAGAGGAAACGATCTTCCCCAGTCCATTTCGCCCGCCCAATACCTTTGCCTGCCGCAGGGAAGGCAAATTCAACAGATCCGCCACCGTTACACTCATGCGCGCCTCCTCGTTTCCCCTTGTTATCCGCTCTGCGCCGGGCCAGCTACCGCACCGTTGCCGTCGGCGGGAAGGGCAATGCCTTTCGCTTCCGGCCATTCATACAGCTCCAGCAAGGGGTTCCAACATGGAAGGTGTTTCTACCTTCGCTCCATCCCCGGCAACGGCTTTCAGAAGCGGAGCTATATTCCGCCCCTATGCTTAGGCTCCTTAAAGGGCCCCAGGCTCATGGCGAACTTTCCCGCCAATCCCCATATGGATAGCTGCCGGTTTTGGCCCATTTGTTGCTACCATGTCGCCCCGTTTCTTCGACATTTTCATGGCCTTTTTCCCATATGTTCATATTTTATCTTCTTTTTCTAGTTGAAGCAACCTCATGCTCCTTTTTTAGGCCATAGAAGGCCCTATACCGGCCTGTTTTTCCCTTCCCCGTTTAACATCCCAGGGTCTTTACCATAATATATTCCGATTCGGTTTCCCTTAGGGTGTGGAAGTCCAGCCGCCGATATAAGGCCACGGCTGGGTTTTCCTTTTGTACGGAAAGGGAGGCACGCCGGTATCCGGCCTGGGCAAGTTGGTCCAGCAAGGCCCTGAGCAGCGCCCCGCCGATCCCCTGCCCCCGGTAGGGCGCTTCCACCGCCGCCGCCAAGGAAGGGGTATCGTCATCCACGTGGCCGTAGTCCTCCATGATCCTGGCCCAGGCGGCCCCCACCAGCTTGCCCGCCGCCTCTGCCACCACGCCTCTATCCCCCGCTCCCTGGCCGAAGTTTTTAAAATATACCTGCATTTCAGGCGACGCCAATACCTCCCGAGGCGGCGGCTGCTGCCCCGGGGGCACAAAGATGGCCATATGCAAAAAATCCGCCAGTAAGGGATATTCTGCCGGCGTCATATCGCGGACCCTATATTCCATCATATTCATCCTCCTATTGGCTCTTTTCCCCATAGCCGTCGCCAGCGGCCATCCAGGCGCGCCCCATTGCTTCCCCCGGGACAATGTATCCAGGCGGCCGGGTCTGATTTCCCGTTCTATCCAAAGGGGCCGATAAAACATCGGCTTTACAGCAGATGCGGGCATAAGGGGCGAAGGTCAGCCGGTGGGGCATACGTTTGTGGATGCCAATGGGATCGTCCCTGCATCCCCTATCGGGGTGATCCCTGTCGCGCACTGCTCCCTAATAAAAAAAGGGATGCTTGCGCATCCCTTTGTCCGGATCGATTATTCGTCCTCGTCCTCGTCCTTCTGGGCATTCTCGATGATCTTCTTGGCCTCCATGGCGGGGACGTCCTCATAGCGGACAAATTGGCTGGTAAAGTAACCCCGCGCCTGGGTCATGGAGCGCAGATCCGTGGCATACTTAAACATTTCGGACAGGGGCGCTTCCGCCACTACCTCGGTACCGTCCTCGCAGGGGTTCATACCCAACACCCGACCCCGGCGGCTGGACAGATCGCCCATGATGGCGCCGGTATACTCGTTGGGCACGGTGATGTTGTACTGATAGATGGGCTCGATCAAGGCAGGCTGGGCCTTGGCGCAGGCTTCCTTATAGGCCAGACGGGCCGCGCTCTTAAAGGCCACTTCCTTGGAGTCCACGGGATGGTACTTGCCGAAGAACAGGGTGGCCTTGACGCCGATCATGGGATAGCCGGCCAATACGCCCTTCTTCATGGCTTCCCGGGTACCCTTTTCCACGGCGGGGATGTATTCCTTGGGCACCACGCCGCCCACAATGGCATTGACGAACTCGAAATCTTCGCCGTTGGTCAAGGGCTCAAAGCGCATATTGACCACGCCAAACTGGCCGCTGCCGCCGGTTTGCTTCTTATGCTTACCTTCGGCTTCCGCGGTGCCGCGAATGGTCTCCCGGTAGGGGATCCGAGGATCGGAGATCTGGGCTTCCACGCCGGTCTTATTCTTCAGCTTGGAGCAAAGCACATCCAGATGCACTTCGCCCAGGCCGCAGATCAGCACATCGCCAGTCTCCACGTTCTTTTCGATGGCCATGGTGGGGTCTTCTTCCAGGAGCTTGTTAAGTCCGGCAAAGACCTTGTCCTCCTCACCCTGCTTCTTCGCGGAAACCGCCAGGCTAATGCAGGGCTTGGGGAACTCGATGGCTGCAAACTGCACCGGGTCCGAAGGATCGCACAGGGTATCTCCCGTGGCGGTATACTGGAGCTTGGACAGCGCGCCGATATCCCCAGCGATCAACTTATCCATGGGCGTAACCTTCTTGCCCCGCATGAGGCCAGGGGCAGTGCCCTTCTCGTTCTTTTCCTGATTGGTGTTATACAGGGGCGTATCCACGCTGAGCGTGCCGCGATAGACCTTAATGATGGAATATTTACCAAACTGGTCGATCACCGTCTTGATGACCTGGCCGGCAAACTTCCCGTCCTGGCCCACCTGCACGGCCTCGCCGTTCTTGGGGTTGATGGCCGCAGGAGCAGATACCTGGTTGGCGGCGGGCATATAGTGGATCAGGTTATCCATCAAGGTGGTCACGCCAATATTGGGAGCGGCCGCGCAGCAGCACACCGGGGTAACGACGCCGTCCAACACGCCCTGGCTTAGGCCCTGGAGGATCTCGTCCCGGGAGAGCTCGCCCTCTTCAAAGAACTTCTCCATGAGGGCTTCATCGCTTTCCGCAGCGGCTTCGGTCAGCTGCTCGTACAGCTCTTGGGCCCGATCGGCAAGGCCATCGGGGATAGGCATTTCCTTCTCGCCCTTGCCGTCGAAGCGGCGGGCGGTCATATGGACGATATCCACATACCCCACAAAGGCGCCCTTTTCCATAATGGGCAGCTGAATGGGCACGACGCTGGGGCCAAACTTTTCGTTTATTTCGCCCATCACCTTGTCGAAGTTGGCATTTTCCCGGTCCATCTGGTTGATGACCATCATGCGGGCTTTGCCAGACTTTTTGCACATGGCCATGGCCTTTTCCGTTCCTACCACTGGGCCGGAAACAGCGCCTACCACGATCAGGGCCGCGTCCGCCAACGCCATGGCAGCGGTCACTTCGCCATAAAAATCGAAAAAGCCAGGGGCGTCAATGATGTTGACCTTGACATCCTTCCACTCGAAGGGCGCCAGCGCGGCGTTGATGGAAATGGTGCGCTTGACCTCTTCGGGATCGTAGTCGGTGGTGGTATTGCCGTTTTCCACCTTACCGATACGCTCGATCAGACCGGCATTAAAAAGCATTGCCTCGGTAAGGGTGGTTTTCCCTTCGCCGCCGTGGCCGAAAATGCCGATATTGCGGATGTTTGCTGCGGTATAGTTCTTCATGGTTGTCCCCCTGTCGGTAGTAGTGTAGTAGTATAATAAAACATGGTGTTAAAATAGGTGCATGCGTCACCAAATAATATTGTACCAGCGCATTTGTCCGTTGTAAACCATTTTTCTAACAGCCAACGTACTTTTCTTTGGTAGATCCTGCCGTATTTCATGGATGTGGGGACCGCGCCCTTCCGCGGTTGGATAGGGACAGCGAGGCGACCCTTGTCCCTGCGGAAAAGCGGGCAGGGCTTGCCTTCGCCCTATTGCCGAAGGATTTTTGCCCATTGGTTCCAGCCCAAGGTAGCTTTTCCTTGCTCCCGGCATAGGCTTAAATAGCCTTCCCTTTGCGCTTTGCCTGCTTGCCGGATCCAGCAGAAGTTCCCCTTAACAGTTTTTTTACAGAATGCGCCTTGCGAATCAAGGCTGTATATATTACCATTGTTTATAGGATGCTATATGGAGTGGATATGTTCGCCCCATATTTCTGTAATTATTTTTCATAATAAGGAGGCGCTATGGCAAGTATTCTCTTAAAGGAAAAGATTCATGAAGCCTTGGCCTCCGTGGTCCCCATTACGTTGATCGTTCTGGCTTTAAGCTTTTCCCTTGCGCCCCTCCCCTTGAACATCATGGCGTTGTTTATCGGGGGGGCTGTGTTGTTGATTTTAGGCATGGGCCTGTTTTCGCTGGGGGTGGACATCGCCATGTCCCCCATGGGCGAAGCCATTGGCGTCAGCATGACCCGCACCCGAAAGGTGGGGCTGGTATTGGCCATTTCTTTTTTCATCGGCTTGATCATCACCGTTGCGGAGCCGGATTTGCAGGTGCTGGCGGAACAGGTAAGCGATATCCCCAACCTTGTGCTGGTGCTTACCGTAGGGGTAGGCGTTGGCGTGTTTCTGGTGGTGGCCATGCTGCGCATCCTGTTCAACGTTCCTTTGCGGTTTATGTTGTTGGGGTTTTATGGGCTGGTTTTTCTACTTTCCGCCTTTACGCCGGGTAGGTTTATCCCCCTTGCCTTTGATGCGGGCGGGGTAACCACCGGCCCCATTACCGTGCCGTTTATTTTAGCCCTAGGCATAGGCGTCGCCTCCATCCGAAGCGACAAAAATAGCCACGATGATTCCTTTGGCCTGGTTGCCCTATGTTCCATCGGCCCCATCCTTTCCGTTATGCTTTTAGGGGTCATCTTCCGCCCGGATTCCGCGGGGGTTCAAACCTATGCGCTTGTCTCCATTTCCACCACCGGGGAATTGGCCTTGCAATTTCTCCATGCCTTCCCTCATTATTGCCGAGAGGTGGCCTTGGCGGTAGGTCCCATTGCCCTGGTGTTTTTCCTATACAATTTCTTAGCCCGCCGGTTCCGCCGCCGGAAGCTAGCCAGCATCCTTATTGGATTCGCCTATACCTATGTGGGGCTGGTGGTCTTTCTCTGCGGGGTAAACGTGGGTTTTTTGCCTGCGGGTAATTATATGGGGGTCGCCTTAGGGGCATCTCCCTACAAATGGCTGCTGATCCCCTTGAGCATGTTGATCGGCTACTATATCGTCATGGCGGAACCCGCCGTCCATGTGCTAAACAAGCAAGTAGAGGAGATCACCAACGGTGCGGTTCCACAATCCGCCATGAACCGCAGCCTTTCCATCGGTGTGGCGATATCCGCCGGCCTTGCAATGACCCGGGTGTTGACCGGCATATCCATTTTCTATATGCTAATTCCAGGTTATTTGGCGGCCATCCTGCTCAGCTTCTTTGTGCCCCGGATCTTTACAGGTATTGCCTTTGACTCTGGCGGCGTGGCGTCCGGGCCCATGACGGCCACATTTTTGCTGCCCTTTGCCATGGGCGCTTGCCAGAGCCTGGGCGGAAATATCCTCACGGATGCTTTCGGCGTGGTTGCCATGGTGGCCATGACCCCACTGATCACCATACAGGGCCTGGGCCTCATATATAAACGCCGGATGGCCGCAGTGACCGCCGCCCGTCAGTTCGTAGATACGCTACCCGATGACATTATCGATTACCAGCAGGAGGCTGCGTGACATGGACCCTACTGTTAAGGCATTGATCACCATTGTGGATCGGGGAAAGGGCGAAGGGATCTCCGCCTTTTTGAACCGAAAATATAACCAGGCTAGCTTTCTCGCCATGGGGGTTGGCACCGCTGGCAGCGATATCATGGCTATGCTGGGCTTGGATAACGTGGATAAGGACGTGGTGCTCTCTTTGGTGAGCGCAGCGGATCTGCCGGATATGTTAGGCGATATCGCCGGACGCCGGTTCATTCGCACCGCCGGCAAGGGTATTGCCTTTACCCTGCCCTTAAGCGGTATTGGCGCCTTATTTGAAGCCGCCCTGACCCAACGCATGGAAAAAGACCCGGAAAAGGAGGACGCACCCATGGAACAGGAAATGCCCATCGCCGCCCCGCCGGCGGAACCGGCTGCAAAGGAGGCGCAGCCGCCCAGATCGGACCCCTATCGTTCCGAAGGGCTCAGCCTTGTTTTGGCCATTGCCAATCCCGGCTATACTGACGCGATCATGGAGCATGCAAAAGCCGCAGGCGCAACAGGCGGCACGGTGATTTATGCCCGGGGAGTCGGCCATGATGGCGCCAGCCGGTTCCTTGGCATCACCCTCCAGGCCGACAAGGAGATCGTGGCTATCCTAACGCCTGCGGAACAGCGGCTCCCCATCATGCAGGCTGTCAACCAGGGGTTTGGCCTGCGGGCGGAGGCTAAGGCCATTGTTTTTTCCTTACCGGTGGAAGATTTTGTGCAGGTGACCTAAGCGGCCTATGTTTGTCCATCCGTCAAATGTTATCCCCGACCCGCCACCTCCTATTTATAGGCGCGTATTGGACGCCCTGTGTCAGCAGGGGGATCCCCAGTATAAGCGCTTTCATCTAGGGCTTGTCCCTGGCCTGGCGCCGGATGCTTTTCTTGGGGTGCGAATGCCCGTTTTGCGCAAGGAGGCCCGCCGTATCTTAAAAGAAGCGCCGGAAGCTTTCTTAGAGGCCGCCTTTGGGGCAGCGGACCCTCCCTATGAGATCCGCATGCTCCAAGGCCTTGTGATCGCCCAGTTGCCCTGCCCCCTCCCCCAGCGGCTACAATTGTGCCTGGATTTTTTGCCCTTGGTGGACAATTGGGCCGTGTGCGACAGTTTTTGCGCGGCCATGACCTGCGCCAAAAAGGAACCGGCGTCCGTGCTTGCTTTTTTGCGGCCCCTTCTAGCCTCTGAACAGGTGTATCATGTGCGGTTTGCTTGCGTGATGCTGCTTCACTACTTTATGGACGATATTCATATCCAGGATACCCTTGCCCTATATGATGGAGTAAGCCACCCGGATTACTATGTAAAAATGGCGGTTGCCTGGGGCATCAGCCAAGGGTTGACGGTGCAATGGGAGGCTACAATCGGTTATCTTTGCGGGGCAACGTGCCATTTGGATGAAGAGACCTATCGCAAAGCCCTGCAAAAGGGGCTGGATAGCTATCGCATCCCCCCGGAACGCAAGGCGCTCCTCCGGAATATGCGAAAGTCGCTGCCGGGTGGGGGCAGGCCTGGGGCTATCTCACAACCACCTTATTCGGAAAGGTCTTAGGCGCTTGGTTTGCCCAGGCGCTTTTGTTTTTTCTATTGGCACAGCCTAGTCAAAGGCAATGCTGGAATGGTATAATTTTTTTAGCAATATTTTTGATGAATCCCAGCGGAAAAAATAAATAAGGAGGGTATTTATGGTAACGGTTACCTTAGGGTCCACCGGGATCACGGTGAACAAGAATGGCTTCGGGGCCCTACCCATTCAGCGGATCAGCAAAGAGGATGCGGTGTATCTGCTGCGTAAAGCCCGCCAACGCGGCATTGATTTCTTCGATACCGCCAGGGCTTATTCCGACAGCGAGGAAAAGTTGGGGGCTGCCTTCGGCGGCAATTGGGAGGGGATCTATGTCGCCAGCAAGACCGCCGCCAAGACCCCGGAAGACCTGTGGGAAGATTTGCGCACGTCCCTACAAAATCTACAAGCGGATCATATCGATATCTATCAGCTACACAACCCCGACTTCTGCCCTAAGCCCGGGGATGGGAGCGGTTTGTATGAAGCCCTGTTGGAAGCCAAAGCCAAGGGGTTGATCCGGCATATCGGCATCACCAATCATCGTTTAAAAGTGGCGCAGGAAGCCATTGAAAGCGGCTTATATGAGACGCTGCAATTTCCTTTCAGCTATCTTTCCTCCGAAAAGGAATTATCCTTGGTGGAAGGCTGTAAAAAGGCGAACATGGGCTTTATCGCTATGAAGGCCTTGGCCGGCGGCCTGATCCGCAATGCCTCCGCCGCCTATGCCTGGCAAGCCCAATATGACAATGTATTACCCATTTGGGGGGTACAGCGGGAATGGGAGCTGGATGCGTTCCTTGCGTGCGTCGATACGCCGGTCAGCATGACGGAAGATCTACAAGCGGTCATCCAAAAAGACCGGACAGAGCTGGCGGGAGACTTTTGCCGCGGCTGCGGATACTGTATGCCTTGCCCCGCCGGCATCCTCATCAGCGATTGCGCCCGGATGGCGCTGATGCGCCGGCGCGCCCCCAGTAAGGATTGGTATACGCCTACCTGGCAGGCCAATATGGAGCACATCACCCAATGCCTCCATTGCAATCAATGCAGCGCCAAATGCCCCTATGGCCTGGATACGCCCCAGCTTTTGATCCGGAATCTGGAGGATTATCGCCTGGGCTTAAAAAATGGCGAGAATTGCTGACCATAGGCGCTAACTTGCCCACTTAAGCAAGCGCCCCTTTGCTTCGCGAAAAAAACTTCGGGAAATTGAAAAAAGGGTCTTTACAAAATTGAGAATAAGTATTATTTTTAGATCAAGGAAAAACGAGGGAGGAAATGAAAATGAAAAAGTTTGTGTGCTCTATCTGCGGTTATGTGCATGAAGGCGATACGCCTCCGGAAAAGTGCCCGGTGTGCAAAGCGGGCGCGGATAAATTCATCGAGCAGAGCGGGGAGATGAGCTGGGCCGCCGAGCATGTGGTGGGCGTGGCCAAGGACGTTCCCGAGGAGATCAAGGCAGGCCTGCGGGCAAATTTCCAGGGCGAGTGCACGGAAGTCGGCATGTACCTGGCCATGGCCCGGGTGGCCCATCGGGAAGGGTATCCGGAGATCGGCCTGTACTGGGAGAAGGCCGCCTATGAAGAGGCGGAGCATGCGGCCAAGTTTGCGGAGCTGCTGGGGGAAGTGGTCACGGACTCCACCAAGAAGAACCTGCAGATGCGGGTAGAGGCGGAGAACGGCGCCACCGCAGGCAAGACGGACCTTGCCAAGATGGCCAAGGCGGCCAACCTGGACGCCATCCACGACACCGTCCATGAGATGGCCCGGGACGAAGCCCGTCACGGCAAAGCCTTTGCCGGCCTGCTCAAGCGGTACTTCAACGCGTAATTTCAGCGAGAGATCATCGGTATTCCTCTTTTTAGGGCCGGCCTTGCGCCGGCTCTTTTATTATGCCCTAGCATTGGGCCGCGGGCCTGGCGATGCCGGCCCCAGAATGTGGAGCGAAAAAAACAAGCGGCATAATGCCGCTTGTCAGCCTGTCGAAAAACCCTTGGGGGTTCGGGGGCCGCAGCCCCCGGAGGCTATAATCGGATTTGGCGGCGTGTACG
>UQRU01000015.1 GCA_900543475.1 uncultured Eubacteriales bacterium | reverse complement strand
CCGGTACTGCCTGGATACCGACACCGCCGAGGTTTATGCGGAAGTTACTTCCGACCGTCCTCTGGGCCGTTGGTTCAACGTTGGCAATTATGACATCGGTAAGGTTACCGTAGGCGGCACCGCTGGAGTCCCCGCCGATGTTACCTTCAACGCGAACACCGTAACAGTTTACAACGCAAGCGATGTTAACAAGCCCACTCAGATCAACTTCACTTTCGGTGGCTTCAACTCTAAAGGGGAGTATAAACTGGTCTACAATCTGGCCGGGATTCCTGTGGAGCATTTGACGGACGTGTATAACGATACGACTGGCAATGCTATTGCTTATCAGATTGCCAAGAAGCTGGGTATTGGCAGCACGGTCACAATCGACGGCGTGAAGTTCTCTGTGAATTACGATGCTGCAAACTATCCTAATATCGTCTACTTCACAGAAGTGGGCGCTCCTGCAGACTATACCACCCAGTTCAACGGCAAAACCCCCATTTTCACCGCTGAGGCCATCGGCACCGCTGGTACCGCCGGCACCACCGTGGTGGAATTCCGTGAGGCCAACCATCCCATTGGCAAGGGCAAGCTGATCGCCGTTATCCCCTTGGGTGGCAGCGACCTCGCTCTGGATGTGCTCGGCAGCAAGGACGAGCTCAAAGCCTACAATGGCGGCGCTCTCAACGCCGAGTATGCCGGTGCGACGTGGGCTGGTACCCAGGCTATTACCAATCTGATGGCTTGGCTGGACGAGGGCAACTCCAAGACCTTCCGCGATGCGGTTGCGGCTCGTGAGGTTTACTTCACCGACAGCAACATGCGGACTGCCTTCGGCTTTGCCAACAAGGTATCCGATTCCATCACCTGGAAGGCCAACAGCACCCCCATCATCCTTGACCCCACCGTGTCCATCCCCAAGACCGGTGACAACGCCAGCGTGATCGGCTTCGCCATGATCATGGTTGCCGTGGTTGCCGCTGCCGTGGCCGTACGGAAGGTCAACGCGTAATTACACGCACCTGTAAGCCGGGGCGGTTCGCCGCCCCGGAAAAACAAACCACATCGGGCTCACGGTTTTAGCATCCTTTCAGAAAAGCTGTTGCAAGTGCAGTTTTTTTCGCAAGGGAAAGCCCCCGGATTCGGGGGCTTTTTCCTTTGCCGGAAAAAAGGCTGGGCCTGCACAAAATAGAACGTTTGTTTCTATATGTACCAAGGGGCGGGGGCAGGCGTTTGCGGGAGGGGGGGCGGAACCATATTCCTTCTTAAAAAAAGAAAGAAGGGATGGAAGGGGGGTGCGGCTACAGCCCCTCCGAAAGACCCAGGGCAAGCGCAAAAAAAAGCCGCCCGAAGGCGGCAAAGGAACAAGGGATGCTTACACCAGCAGGGCCATGGAGATGCGCACGTAAATAAGCAAAGAGGCGGCGTCCACAATGGTGGTGATAAAGGGGCTGGCCATGACGGCGGGGTCGAAGCCCAGGCGTTTGGCCAGCATGGGCAGGGCGCAGCCCACGATTTTGGCGAAGAGGACGGTGCAAATCAGGGTACAGCACACCACCGTAGCCACAGGCACGCCCACCCGGTCGAAGAAGAGGAGTTTTGCGAAGTTGCATACAGCCAGGGTAATGCCGCACAGCAGGGCCACGCGGATCTCCTTCCAAAGGACCCGGGGGAGGTCGCGGAACTCCACATCGCCTAGGGAGATGCTGCGGACGATGGTAACGGAGCTTTGGCTGCCGGAGTTACCGCCGGTATCCATGAGCATGGGAATAAAGGCGATGAGGGCGGTAGAGAGGGCCTGCTCAAAGCGGAGGAGGATCATGCTGGTAAAGGTAGCGGAAACCATGAGCAGGAGCAGCCAAGGGATACGGCTTTTCCAGGTTTCAAAGACCCCGGTGCGCAGATAGGGCTTATCGCTGGGGGTAATGGCGGCCATTTTTTCCATATCCTCGGTGGCTTCATCGGCCATAACGTCGATCACGTCATCGATGGTGATGATGCCCACCAAGCGATTTTCGTTATCCACCACGGGCATGGAAAGCATATCATATTTGGAAAACATCAAGGCGACCTCTTCCTGGTCGTCATGGGTATGGACGCAGATGATGTGGGTGCGCATGATATCCCCAACCACGGTATCCGGGTCCGCCAGGATGAGCTCCCTTAGGCCCACCACCCCATCCAGATGGTGCTCGTTGTCTATCACATAGCAGGTATTGATGGTTTCCTTATCGATGCCGGTTTTGCGGATATTTTCAATGGCCTGGCGCACGGTAAGGCTCTGCTTGAAATAGACGTACTCATTGGTCATGATGCTGCCAGCCGAGTCCTCGGGATATTGGAGGTACTGGTTGATCAGCTTACGGTTTTCGCCGCTGGAGTTGCGCAGCACGCGCTTGACCACGTTGGCGGGCATCTCCTCCACCAGGTCCACATAGTCGTCCAGATAGAGGTCGTCCAGGATGAAGCGGAGCTCCCGGTCGGTGATGGCGCTAAGGATATGCTCCTGCACATCCGGCTCCATGTAGGCGAAGGTTTCGGCAGCCAGCTCCTTGGGCAGCAGGCGGAAGAAAAGCAGGGCGCTTTCCCGGTCGCCATCATCGTCCAAGCGGGCAAAGACCTCTGCGATATCCGCATAGTGCATGTTCAAGGCAGCGGCCTTTACCTGGGCATATTTGCGTTCCCGCAGGTACTGAAGAACTTGTTCGATCATAAAAAACACGTCTCCTTTACGAACGGCGTGCCAAGATCGGGGTACGCCGTTCCCATATGAAATTAAAAGCTTTGTGGCGACTACTGCCACATGGTCCGGCGTCCATGAAGTTCTCCTTTCTCAAAGAATCGGCAAGTTTCACCTTGCCATACGTATTTATTGTAACCCGTTTTGCAGCGGGAAAGCAAGCCCCTTGGCCACGCTTTTGCAAGAAAAAAAGTGGCCGGAGCCACTTTTTTCCAAAGGGGAGGAATCGGGTTATTGGGATATGGGGTCCTGTGCTGCCTGGCGTTTTTCCATCCAGCCCTTGCCCTCCACGATGCGGGTGACCAACATGCCGGCAATGGTATCGCCGCTGGAGTTGATCATGGTAGCAGGGGGGTCCACCAGGAAGCCGATCATGGCGATAATGGGGAAGGCTTCGGGGGGGAAGCCGTAGAGGCTGACGATGAGCATTTCGCCGATGAGGCCGCCGCCAGGGATACCGCTCATGGCCACGCCGGAAAGCACAGCCACGCAGATGGCGGTAAGATAGGTGCCGATGCCGGTGAACTCCATGTTGAAGATGCCGAACAGGAAGGAGATCTTCAAAATGGCGGAAAGCACGGAACCGTCCATATGCATGGTGGCGCCGATGGGCACCACGATCTCGCTCACATCCCGTTTGACGCCGATTTTTTCGCAGGCTTCCAGGTTAACGGGGATGGTGGCGATGGAGCTACCGGTGGCAAAGGACGTGAGAGCGGGAGCGGCGATGTTGGAGAACATGCGCCTTACGCCCAGCTTGCCGCCGGCAAAATAGGCGTACAAGGGGAACATGATAAATAGGTACAGGAAACAAATGGGATAGTAAATGACCATGGCCCGGGCATAGTCTCCCAGGAGCTGGGGTCCGAACTCGCCCACCAGGCTGGCGAAATAGGCGGCCAGGCCGATGGGGGCATAATACATGATGATCTTCACCAGCTTCATCATGATATCGTTCAGGTTAGCGATGACCTTACCCACGGCGCTATCCTGGCCGCCGCACATACTCAGGCCGATGCCGAAGAGGATGGAGAAAATGATCAGGGGCAGCATATTATTCCGGGAAAGGAGGCCGGAGAAATCGTTAACGGTGATGCCGTTTACAATGGCGTCCGCCAAAACCACCTCTTCAAAGCCGCCATCCCCAGACATATCCAAGGAAACATTCTGGGCCGGGGGCCAAATATTCACCACGGCGATGATAATGATGCCGGCGATGATGCCGGTGGCCACAAACACCAGCAGCATATTGCCCAGGATCTTACCCAGGCGTTTCAGGTTCACCATGGAGCCCACGGCAGTGACCACGCTGGTGAACACCAGGGGCACCACCACGGTAAACATCAGGTTTAGAAAGACCTGGCCAAAGGGTTTAAGGACCGTGGCCTTCTCCCCCATAGCCCAGCCCAGCAGGCAGCCAACAACAATGGAGCCGATGAGCAACAGCGGGAAGCGATAGCTTTTCCAGAGGGATGCTTTTTTGGTTTCCATTCGTTTTACGCTCCTTTACAGATGATGATGATAATGGCCCATCCCCTGGCCGTAACCGGCCAAGTGAATGGAATGTTATTATATTTTATCACACCCTTGTAAAAAAAAGTAGTGTAAGAATTGCAAGGCTTATGGCAAACCCTGCTTAATGCCTCCACAAACAAACAGGAAGGCCCCCGCTAGGGCCTCCCGCCAATACGCCGGCCACGTCGGGCCGAATCGCCCCTTCGGCGCCTATCCCCGGGGCCGTATGGAAACCTCGCCGCTGCAAAGGTCCTCCCGGCTGCCGTCGGGATACCGCACCCGCAGGCTGCCGTCCGCCAGGATGGCCTCCGCCAGGGCCGGCCGCTGGGATTCCCCCCGCAGCACCAATACCGCTTTTCCAACCACCAAACTCCGTTGCCGGTATTCTTCCAAGATATCTGCATCCAGCGGCCGCTCCAGGCAATCCATCAGCTGGTCGATCAGCAGGGCGGCCATGCGGTTCCGGGGCAAGGGCGGGGCGCGGTGGGGGCCATACAGGCTCCCGGCAATATCCTTTAGCGCCGGCGGGAACCCCTCCGGCGGCTCCATATAGTTCACCCCCACCCCTACGATCACATACTCCAGCATCCCGTTTTCCACGCTGGTGGCCGCCTCGGTGAGGATACCGCAAACCTTTTTCCCCTCCAGATACACGTCGTTGACCCACTTGATCTGGCCTTGCAGCCCGTCCGCCTGCTCCATGGCCCTGCAAACCCCTACGCAAGCCCCCAAGGTCAGCCGTACCCCTTCCTGGGCGGGCAGCTGGGGACGCAGCAGGATGCTCACATAAATGCCCCCCTCCGGGCTCTCAAACCGGCGGCCCATCCGGCCCCGGCCCGCGGTCTGCTTATGGCTGAGCACAACCGTGCCATGGGGCGCCCCTTGCTGGGCCAGCTGCTTGGCCACGTTGTTGGTGGAATCCACCGCCCCCGGGGTCACCAACGCCACCTGGGCCTTCATGTAGGGCAGCACGGTTTCCCGGCACAGCACCCCGCTATCCGCCGCCAGCATATATCCCCGGTTGGTGGCGCCTTGGATGCTATGGCCATCCTGCCTGAGCTGCTCCATGGCCTTCCATACCGCCGTGCGGGATACCCCCGCCGCCTGGGCCAACGCCTGCCCGGAAACAACCGTCCCCCGGTTTTCCTCCAATATGGCAAGGACCCGCGCCTTGGTGTTCATCTTGTCAACATCTCCTCCACATGGGGCCGCAGCCGGCCGCTAAGCCATGCCGCAGCTAAGATCTTCAGCCCATCCCCCGGCAGGAATGGCAACACACAGTAGGTCAAGCTAAGCCACAATCCCATGCCGGTCACCTGCATGAACCAGGCCGTACCAAACAGATAGCAGGCCAATGTGCCCGCCACCATGGCCAAGCATGTCCAACCATAGTTCTTCCGCCATATGGTCAACAGCCCGGTCAAAAAGGCTGCCAGCACATATCCTATTATATACCCGCCGGTCTTTCCAAACAACGTCCCCGGCCCTGCGCCAAAGGAGGCGAATACCGGCACGCCCAGCAAGCCCACCAGAACGTATACCCCAATGGCTGCCGCCCCCAGCTTTGGCCCCAACAGCGCCCCGCCTAAAAGCGCCGCCAGCAACGCCAGGTTGATGGGCACCATGGGCAACGGAATGGACAGCTGGGAGCAAACCCCCATCAGCGCCGCAAACAACGCGCAAAGCATCAGGCTACGAGTGGAGAACCGCATACTATATTGTAAACCTCATTTCATAATATTGGTTGTTAATTAGTATAGCGGATCTTACTCCCCTTGGCAAGGGGGGATGGGCTGTTCTATAGCTGCCCTGCGCGGACGGCGGCCCTACGCGGGCGGCGGCCCTTCGCGGGCGGCGGCCCTTCGCGGGCGGCGAGAATCGCGCAACAGCGGGCGCGGGCGGCCTGAGGCCGTAGCCCGCGGCAGGGCGGGCTGTTCCGCCCGGGCCCGTAGAGCGTGGGCCCGGGCTTTGCCCACGGAGTGAACCGGCGTCTTGCCCCTTTCTGACAGCGTTTTATGGGCCAGGCCCCATAGATCGTGGGGCCTGGCTTTCCCGTCGCCTTTTTGTCGCTGGTGGGGGCCGTAGCGCCCCGGGGGGGCGGCGGCGGGACGCGAAGCGTCCTGAAATAGCGAGCCCGGGGCCTTTGGCCCCGGGCTCGCTATTTTGTTTGGCGGCCCGGCGGCCCCATGGGGCCGCCGGGCCTGCCAAACGCCGCCGCCCCCCTCGCACGGCAGCTTCCCCCACAAGCGATGATCCCGGCAAAGGAGGCCGTTCCCTCCCCGCCGGGGTCCTGAATTTCCGGCTCTTTGTTGCGCAACCTTGCCTTACAAGGCAAGCCGGTAGATGGCCTCCATCTTTTCTCGATCCAAGGGGATCAGGCTGGGCAAGACCAGCGTCCCGTCCCGGGAACAACCACGGGCCAGGGCAGGGATGTGGCTTTCGTCAAAGCCCAGCTCTCCCAGGCGGGTAGGCATGCCGATCTCCCGAAAATATGCCTCCGTTTGGCGGATGCCGGCCAAGGCCGTGGCCTCCGGATGGTGATCATCCGCCTCACAGCCCCAAATCCCCACAGCGTATTGCACAAACCTGGGCAGATCGTATTGGTAGATATACTTCAGATACGCCGGCCATATTACAGCCAGCCCTGCCCCGTGCGCCACATGGGGGTTCATGGCGCTCAACTCGTGTTGGAGACGATGGGCTGCCATAAAGTATTTTCGTCCCGTCCCCATCAGACCGTTGTGGCTCAGCATCCCCGCCCACATCAGGGTGGCGCGGGCGTCATAGTCCCGGGGCTCTGCCATGGCTTTGCGCCCCGCCTGGATCACCGCCCGCAAAAGGGCTTCCGCCATGCCGTCCAGGAGCAGATCCGGCCCGTTTAGGGAAACGTATCGCTCGCAGGTGTGCATCATGATGTCCGTAATGCCTGCGGCGGTCTGATAGGGGGGCAGGGTGTAGGTAAGCTCCGGGTTCAGGATGGCGAAATCCGGCCGGTTATAGGGGCTGGATAGGCCCTTTTTCCAGCCCAGGGCCTCGTTGGTCAGCACGGCGGAATCGCTGCCTTCGCTGCCGGTGGCGGCGATGGTCAGCACCACCCCCAGGGGCAGCCTGCCCTTGGGTTCCGCCGCCCCAGTGGAAAGATCCCAAGGGTCTGCCCCGGAGCCCACCGCTAAGGCCGCCATCTTGGCCGAGTCGATCACGCTGCCGCCACCCACCGCCAGGATGTAATCCAGCTTGTTTTTCTGGATAAAAGCCACCGTCTCCCTACAAAATTCCACATCCGGGTTGGGCTTTACCCCGCCCAAAGGTACGTAGGCCACTCCGGCCGCTTCCAGGGCGGCTGTCAGCTGCCCATACAGGCCGGTTTTCAGGATGCTGCCGCCGCCGTAATAGAGCAAAACCCGCTTTGCGCCGGCCCCTTTCAGAAGCTCCCCGGCTTTCAGATGGGTATCCCTGCCGAAGTAGAACTTGGTGGGGGTGTGAAATACGAAATTCTCCATGCCGCTCCCTTTCTCGCCTTGAAAAAATGCCCCGGCGGAATTGCCTGCCGCCGGGGCTGGTGCTATTTGTATTTTACAGGGTTTTTAGGAATCGGTCTAGCCCCGCTTGGCCTTGGGCGTCCCGCTTATATACGCCGGCGTCCAGAAGCACCTTGCGGAAGGTCTGGCCGATCTGTTCTTTCAGCACGTCCATGATGTTCTCCGCCGTAAGGGCGGGCGCCTGGTCCTTCCAGGCCGCATACCAGGCCGCGTGCTTGGCGGTGGCCGCCGAGGCCGATAGATCCGCCCCTGCCAGGATGGCCTGGGCCAGGGCTTCCATTTCGCCTTTGAGCCGGGAGGGCAGCACCGCCAGGCCCATCACCTCGATGAGGCCGATGTTTTCCTTCTTGATGTTATGGAGCTCCGCATGGGGATGGAATACCCCCAAGGGATGCTCCGGCGTGGTGATGTTGCACCTGAGCACCAGATCCAGCTCATACGCTTCCCCCCGCCTGCGGGCGATGGGGGTAATGGTGTTGTGGGGGACGCCGTCGGTCTCGGCCAGGATACCCAGGGCCGGGTCGCTGTGCCGCCGCCAGCGGCCCAGGATGTGGTCCGCCAGATCGCATAGCCGTTGGGGGTCCGGGTGCCGGACCCGCAGCACGCTCATAGGCCATTTCACCACGCCGCAGGCCACGTCCTCATAGCCGGGCACTGTAAAATCCCGTTCCACCGGGGCCTTTTCCATGGCGAAGGCGTAATGTCCCCCCTGGAAATGCTCATGGGAGAGGATACTGCCCCCCACGATGGGCAGATCCGCATTGGAGCCCAGGAAATAATGGGGGAACTGTTCCACAAAGGACAGGAACTTTGCAAAGGCGTTCCGGTCGATGATCATGGGCACATGCCGGCTGTTGAGCACGATGCAATGCTCGTTATAGTATACGTAGGGGGAATATTGCAGCCCCCAGTCTTCCCCCGCCACCTGGATGGGGATGATCCGCAGGTTCTGCCTGGCGGGGAAATCCACCCGGCCCGCATACCCTTCGTTCTCCATGCACAGCATACAGGCGGGATAGCCGCTTTTCGGGGCCTGGCGGGCGGCGGCGATGTCCTTGGGATCCTTTTCCGGCTTGGACAGGTTGATGGTGATGTCCAGGGGGCCGTATTCCGTCTCCGTGATCCACCGCATGTCCCGGGCGATCCGGTCCCGGCGGATGTAATTGCAGTCCTGGCAAAAGCCGTAGAACCAATCCGTAGCCGCCTTTGCCCCCTGCTGCCGGTACAGCGCCCAAAATTTCCGGGCCACTTCGCCGGGCCGGGGAATCAGGGCGCCCATCAGGGCCGTATCCAGCAGATCCCGCAGGGCGCCGCTTTCCTGTATGACCCCACGGGCTATGGCGTCCTCCACCAGGGGGGCCAGCAGGTCCGGCAGGCTGCTCTGGGCGGGGGCTTCTGGCTCCCCATAAGCGGCCAGCCCCAGGGTGGATAATAGCTGGTTTCGGGCGAAATACACATCCTCCTTGGGCAGCAGCTCCTTTTCCCGGGCATATTGGATTAGCCCGGCGATATACGCGTTCACATCCATATGCCCCTATGCCTCGTATCCATGGGGATGGGCCTTATGCCAGCTCCAGGCGTCCGATAGGATGGTATGGATGTCGTACCGGGAGGGCTTCCAGCCCAGGATGGACTTTGCCTTGTCGCTGGAGGCCACCAGCTGGGCCGGGTCACCTGCCCGCCGGGGGGCGATCTTGGCGGGGATGGAGGCCCCTACCACCTCTTCCGCAGCCTGGATGACCTCCTTGACCGTGAAGCCCACCCCGTTGCCCAGGTTGAACACGTCGCTTTCCCCGCCGGACAGCAGGTAATCCGCCGCCAGCAGATGGGCTTCGGATAGGTCCATCACATGGATGTAGTCCCGCACGCAGGTGCCGTCCCGGGTGGGATAATCGTCGCCAAAGATGCTGATATAGGGCCGCTGGCCGTTGGGCACCTGAAGGATCAGGGGGATCAGGTGGGATTCCGGGTTATGGGCCTCGCCGATATGGCCCCGGGAATGGGCCCCGCAGGCGTTGAAATACCGCAGGGATACGAATTTGAGCCCATAGGCCCTGGCGCACCAGCGCATCATCCCCTCCATGGCCAGCTTGGTGGCCCCGTAGGCATTGGTGGGCTCCGTGGGGTCGCTTTCCAGGATGGGGATGTTCCGGGGTTCCCCATAGGTGGCCGCGGTGGAGGAGAATACGATCTTCTTCACATCGTGCTCGATCATGGAGGAGAGCAGCACCCGGGTGCCGTTCAGGTTGTTGTCGTAATACTTGAGGGGGTTTTCCATGCTTTCCCCCACCTGGGAGTAGGCGGCGAAATGGATCACCGCATCGATGGGCTCCTTTTCAAAAACGCCGTCCAAAAAGGCTTTGTCCCGAATATCGCCTTGATAGAACTTGGCCGCCGGATCAACGGCCTGCTTAAAGCCGGTTTCCAGGTCGTCCACCACCACCACTTGGGCCCCGCTTTCCACCAGGGCCGCCACCGTATGGGCGCCAATATAGCCGGCGCCCCCGGGTACCAGGATGCGTTTGTTGCTCATAGGTCAATCCTCCTTCAAAAGATAGCCGCCCACCGGCCGGATGTAAAGACGGTTGCAGCAGGCTGGGCCAAAGACCGCCTGCATCTGTTTTTCGTATTGCTGGCACAGGGCGTGGGGTACCAGGGCCTGGATGGTGCCGGCAAAGCCGCCCCCCTGGATGCGCCATGCGCCCTTGCCTGCCAAGAGCTCCTCGCTTAGGGCCAGAGCCAAGGCCACGCTCCGCTCCTCCACCATGGCGGCGGGATAGATATTTTCCAGCCGGCTCATGCTGGAGGCCCCGGAAGCCAGCATGATGGCTTTATAGGCTTCCACATCCTGCGCCCGCAGGGCCTGGGCCATTTCCACCGCCCGCCGGTCGTCACCAAAGAAATGCATGGCCCGCAAAATAGCCCGGTCGGACACCTTGCCCCGCAGCTCCCCCAGCTTGCTGTAAAAGGTTTGTTCATCCACCTCCCGCAGCACCTTTTTGCCAAAGTAGGCGGCTACAGACCCCATCTCCGGGGGGATGGCGGCATATTCGCTGGTAAGCCCTGCATGGCTGCCCCCGGCGTTCACCACATACAGGGCGTAGCCCATCCGGTCAAAGTCGCAGGGGATGGATTCCACCTTGGGGTTCTGAAGGTCCAGGAAGTCCACCGCCACCGCGCCGCCCACCGAGGCCGCCAGCTGATCCATTAGGCCGCAGGGCTTGCCGAAGTAGCGGTTTTCCGCATATTGGCCCACTTGGGCCAGCATCACCGGGTCCAGGCTGCCGTCATTATACAGGAAGCTAAATATACTTCCCAACAGGATCTCCAGGGCGGCCGAAGAGGACAGGCCGCTGCCCGCCGGCACCCCGGAGGTGACGTAGGCCGAAAAGCCGCCGATCTTGTGGCCCAATTCCTGGAGCCGGGCAGCCACCCCCCGGATCAGGGCCTTGGTGCTGCCCTCCTCTCTGGGGATTGCCGTCAGTTGTTCCAAGGTCAATTTGGTTATGCCATAGCCCTGGCTTTTCAGCCGGATACAACCATCCTGCCGGGGGGCCGCCACAGCCAGCATATCCATGGTGACTGCGCCTGCTAAAATATGGCCGTTCTGATGGTCCGTATGATTGCCGCACAGCTCCGTGCGGCCCGGCGCAGAGATAAAGCATACCTTTTGGCTATCGCCAAAGGTTTCCGTAAATTCCGCCAAAGCAGCCAAATGCCGTTCCCTCTGGGCGGCCGCATCCCCACTGTACAGCCAGGCCCACTGGGCCTCATAGGCGCCCTGCTGGAGCCTTTCCTTCCATTTGCTTGGCAGTTGCATGTTTCCTCCTTGCGTCCCCCGTGGGTTTTGGGGGCTGATAGAATGGTTTTAAAGGCGGGTAACCCTTCGCTTCGTCTATTCATAAAACAGCGCCCGGGCTTCATAGGGCTGTAGCAGCCCCGCCTTGTGGGTAGGATAGTTGGATAGCAGCAACCGTCCCCTTCCATCCTCCCCCAAGGGGCAAACTACGTCCCCGGCTGCAAAGCTGCACAGCACCAGCAGCCGCGCCCCATCCAGCCTGCGCTCGTAGGCGTAGATGTGGGGGTCTTCCTCCAGCAGGGGATGGAAGTCCCCGTGGACGATGATGGGATATTCCTTGCGCAGCCGGATCAGCTTCTGGTAGTAGCGGAATACCGAATCCGGGTCCGCCAGCTGGTCCTGGGCGTTGATTTCCGTATGGTTTGGGTTTACGTCGATCCAAGGCGTGCCGGTGGTAAAGCCCCCGTTTTCCCCCGGGGTCCACTGCATGGGGGTGCGGGCGTTGTCTCGGCCGATCACCTGAAGGCAACGGCCCATCTCCGCTTCATTCAAAATGCCGCTTTGGGTATATTCCTTGTAGGCGTCCAGGCTTTCCCGGTCCCGGTATTGGGACAGCCGCTGGAAATAGGCGTTGGTCATGCCCAGCTCTTCCCCTTGGAATATATAGGGCGTGCCTTGCATCATATGCAGGCAGGTGCCCAGCATTTTCGCGCATACCCTCCGGTACAGGGGGCTGTCGTTGCCAAAGCGGGACACAGGCCGGGGCTGGTCGTGGTTGCTCCAATACAAGCTATTCCATGCCCGACCATGGAGCCCCACCTGCCAGCTGTTGAAGATCCGCCGCAGCTCCTCCATGGGGAAGGGACGGTCCGTCCATTTATCCGCCAGCCTGGGGCCTCCGTCCACATGCATGAACTGGAACACCATGCTCAATTCCGCCCCGGTATCCCCCGCGTATTGCAGGCCGTCCGCCACGCTTACATGGCTGGTCTCCCCCACGCTGAGCATGTCATGGGGCTGAAACACCCGGGCGCTCATCTCCTGCAAAAATTCGTGTATGCGGGGGCCGTTGTACATATAGGGGAAGCCGTTTCCATAGAGCAGGCCGGGTTCCCCATCCAAAAACCGTTGGTCCTTGGAGATCATGTTGATCCCGTCCAGCCGGAACCCGTCCGCGCCCTTTTCCTGCCAAAACAGCATGATGGCATAAATGGCTTCCCGCACCGCCGGATTTTCCCAGTTGAGGTCCGGCTGTTCCGGCAGGAAGCTGTGCATATAATACTGCCCGGTCAACGGGTCCAGCGTCCAGGCAGGGCCCGAAAAGATGGAGCCCCAGTTGGTGGGGGGGCCGTCCCCCTTCCCGTCCCGCCAGATATAATAGTCCCGATAGGGGTTCTCCCGGCTTTTCCGGCTCTCCAGGAACCAGGGATGCTGATCCGAGGTGTGGTTGGCAACCATGTCCAGCATGACCCGGATGCCCCGCGCCTTTGCCCCGGCGATCACCCGTTCCAGGTCTTCCATGGTACCGTAGATGGGGTCTATGGCCCGGTAATCCGAAATATCGTAGCCGTTGTCCTTGCCTGGGGAAGCGTACACCGGGCCGATCCACAACACGGTGATCCCCAACTCCGAAAGGTAATCCAGCTTTTCCCCAATGCCGCCCAGGTCGCCGATCCCATCCCCATTGCTATCGTAAAAGCTGCGGGGATATACCTGATATACCACCGCTTCCTTCCACCAAGGCGTTTTCCCGTCCATATCAACCCTCACCCATCAAAAAGGCCGCAGGCAGGGCTTCGCCCGGCCCTGCGGCCGCTTTGTGCGTTTTCTGCCGGGCCCCGATTCCAGCTACATCCTTCCATCAAACCCGAGGCGGTGCCGTGGTGCCGCCGATCACCAGGGATATGGGCAGGCGGACGATCTCCCCTTCCTGCCGTTCCCCGGCGATGATTCCCCGCAGCATTCCAAAAGCCAGCCTGGCCTTCTGGGAGGGATCCTGATGGATGGTGGTAAGCCGGGGCCGCAAATTTTGGCCCAGAACATTGTCGTCGAATCCGGCCACGGATAGATCCGCCGGCACCCGGATCCCCCGGTCATACAGATAGTCCATGCCCCGCATGGCATAATAGTCCGAGGCAAAAAACAGGGCGGTATACCTGCCCCGGGGCGTCAAGGCCCGGGCAAGGCTGGCGTCGAAGGCCCGGCCGGAGCGGATCTGGATGTAGTTTTCCGCCTCCGAATAGGGCAACCCCGCCTGCTCCATGGCCTCGCAATAGCCCAGCCAGCGCATCCAGTCGTTGCCGATGCGGTTATCCGAAAGGAAGGCGATGCGCCGATGGCCCAGCTGGATCAGGTGCTCCGTCATAAGCCGGCCGCCCAGCTGATCCTCCAGGCCGATGTTGGAATAGGGGATGCCCACATCCCCAAAGTAGCAATCCACAAACACCATGGGCTTCTGGCTCTGGCTGCGGATCTGCCGGTAATCCTGGGCATGGAACCCGGTGAGCACCAGGCCGTCCACGTTCCAGGTCTGCATCAGGTGGACGATCTCCTGCACCGAGGAGGCCACATGGAGCATCATATAATACCCCGCCTCCCGGATGCAGGCCTCCAGGGCCCCCATCAGCTCGCCGGCAAAGGGGTCCTGGAGGGCGTTCAACTCCTTTTTGGGGATGAACTTCAATACGACGCCGATGATATGGGAGCTGTTTTGGGCCAAAGCCCGGGCGCTCATATTGGGGATGTAGTTATATTCCCGCACCGCCTGCTCCACCAATTGGATGGTGGCCTCCGATACCTCCCGGGTCTTGCCGTGGATCACATTGGAAACGGTGGTAGGGCTTACATCCAACTTGTGGGCCAGCTCTTTTATGGTAATCATGGCCGTATGAAACGCAGCTTGCGTTTACTTCTTGGCCACATACTTGCGGATATCCAAGGATACCGCCATGATGATGACCAGGCCCTGTACGATGTAGGTATAGTCGGAGGGCACGCTCATGAACTGCATGGCGATCTTCAGCAGCTCGAACACCAGCACGCCGATGAGGATACCGCCGATGCGGCCCACGCCGCCGTTGGTGGAGACGCCGCCGATGGTACAGCCGGCAATGGCTTCCAGCTCATAGCCCAGGCCGATGTTCACCGAAGCGCCGCCCGCCTTGCCGCCGTAGAGGAAGCCGGCGATGCCGTAGAGGGCCGCTGCGGAGGTGTAGATGATGATCTTGGTGGCGGTGGTGTTGATACCGGCCACTTCCGCGGAGCTCTCGTTGCCGCCGATGGCGTACATGTACTTGCCATGGGGGGTCTTATTATAGATGAACCACATCAGCGCCCCCAGCACCAGGGCGATGATGCCCAGGTAAGGGATATAGGTGATGTTGAACAGGGAACCGGAGGCGATCTGGGTGTAATCCGCCCTTAGGCCGCCGATGGGCTGTGCGCCGGTATATACCAGGCAGATGCCGTAGACGATGGTCTGCATACCCAGGGTGGTGATGAAGGGGGGCACATACAGCTTGGAGATGACCAGGCCGTTGATAAAGCCGAATACCATGCAGATCAGCACGACCCCCAGGAACACCCCCAGGATAGGCAGCTCGCCCATTTCGGGATAGACCTTGCTGGTATAATCCGCCCGCTGGAGGAAGGTGGCGGACAGGCAGGCCGCCAAGCCCACCATACGGCCGGCGGAAAGGTCCGTGCCCTTGGTGATCAAGCAGCCGGAAACGCCCAGGGCCACGATGAAACGGGCCGCCGTATTGGAGATCAGGTTCTTGGCGTTATATTCGGAAATGAAGTTGGGGCGCAGAATGCTGACAACCACCGCGGCGATCAGCATCATGATGATAACCGCGTTATTCAGCAGGAAATTACCGACCTGTTTGCCGGTGATGGTTTTGTTCATTGTGGTCCTCCTTTACGATTCGAAACGGGTGGCCAGCTCCATGATCCGCTCCTGGTTCATGTCCTCGCCCTCTACAAAGCCGGTCACACGGCCATCGCACATGACCATGATCCGGTCCGCCATGCCGATCAGCTCCGGCATTTCCGAGCTGATCATGATGATGCTCTTCCCCTGCTTGGCCAGGTCGGAAATGATGCAATAGATCTCGTACTTGGCGCCCACGTCAATGCCGCGGGTAGGCTCATCCAGAATCAGCACATCTGGGTCGTTGGCCAGCCAGCGGCTGAAGATAACCTTTTGCTGGTTGCCGCCGGAAAGGGACTGGATGAGGGTCTTACCGCTGGGGGTCTTGATGTTGAGCTTCTGGATGTTTTCCTTTACCAGGGTATCGATCTTCTTTTCATCCAACATGAAGCCGTATTTGAGATACTTGGCCAGGGAAGCCACCGCCACGTTGTCGCTGACGGACAGCACGCCGAAGATACCCGTTGCCCGCCGGTCCTCGGTCAACAGGGCGATGCCCTGGTTGATGGCGTCCTTGGGCTGGTTGATGTGGATCTCGTGGCCTTTGTAGATGACCTTGCCGTGGGTCTTGGCCCGCAGGCCGAAGATCCCTTCCATCACCTCGGTGCGCTGGGCGCCCACCAGGCCGCTGACTCCCAGGATCTCCCCCTTGCGCAGGTTGAACCCCACGTTCCGGAAGGACTTGGCGTGGATGGAGGTATACCCTTCCACCTCCAGCACCACTTCCCCGGGGACGTTTTCCTTGGGCGGGTATAGGTTGGTCAGCTCCCGGCCCACCATCCGGGTGATGATCAGGTCCGTGGTCAGCTCCTTGGCCGGCCAGGTCCCGATGTATTTGCCATCCCGCATGATGGTGACTTCATCGGAGATGCGGAGGATCTCGTCCATCTTATGGGAGATATATATGATAGCACAGCCGTCTTTCCGCAGGTTGTCTATGATGCCGAATAGGATCTCCACCTCGTTTTGGGTCAAGGAGGAGGTAGGTTCGTCCATGATGACGATACGGGCGTTGGCAGAGACGGCCTTGGCGATCTCCACCAGCTGCATCTGGGATACGGAAAGGGTGCCCAGCTTGGCCTTGGGGTCAAAATCCAGGCCCAGGCCCGTAAGCAGCGCCTTGGTATCCTTATACATTTTATCGTGATCTACCATGATGCCCCCCATCTTGCGGGGATACCGGCCACAGTAGATGTTTTCCGCAATGGACCGCTCCGGTATGGGCTGCAGCTCCTGGTGCACCATGGCGATGCCCTTTTGCAGCGCGTCAAACGGATTGGCGATATGCACAGGCTCGCCCTTGTAAATCACCTCGCCCGCGTCCATCTTATATACGCCGAACAGGCACTTCATCAGGGTGGATTTGCCCGCGCCGTTTTCCCCCATCAGGGCGTGTACCGTGCCGGGCCGCAGCCTGAGCGAAACGTTGTCCAGCGCCTTCACGCCAGGGAATTCTTTGCAGACTCCCTTCATTTCCAGCAAATATTCCGACATGTTTCCCCCTTCTTCTTCCAGATTTCCCTTGCTTTGCCGGGGAAATCACAGGATCAAACCGAAAGAATTGCGTGCGAGCAAGCCCGCACGCAATCCCATTTCAGTGCTTGTTATTCCTTGGTGACCTTCTGGTAGTCGACCCAGACGTAGTTGGAAGCATCCGCAGCGGAGCCGATGAGCTCGCCGTTGATGTACTTGATGGCCGCGTCCACAGCCGCATGGCTCTGGCCCACGTGGTCGTTCAAAACGGTACCGGTCATGGTGCCCGCGTTGACCATCTCCACGCACTCATCCAGCGCGTCTACGCCCAGCAGGTAGATGTTCTCGCCAACCACACGGCCGGCAGCCTCGATGGCCTGCGCAGCGCCCAGGGCCATGGCGTCGTTGTTGCAGAAGATGACGTCGATCTTATCGCCGAACTGGCTCAGCGCGGTAGCGGCCAGCTCCTGGCCCTTGGCCTGATCCCAGTCGCCCCGCTGGTTGAACAGCTCTTCCACCTGGATACCGGCGTCGGTGAGGGCCTTGATGGAGAACTCGGTACGATACTGGGCATCCACGTTTTCGGGGTCGCCCATGATCATCACATAGCTTACCACGCCGTCGCCGTTGGCATCGCCCTTATTGGGCAGGTCGCGGACGATCTCGCCCTGATAGGTGCCGCTCTGACGAGCATCGGCGCCCACATAGCAGATCTTGTCCCACGCAGCCATATCCTCGGCAGCGGGCTCACGGTTGATGTACACAACGGGCACATCCGCGCTCTTGCACTTCTCGGTGATGGTGGCGGCAGAAGAGGACTGCACCAGGTTCACGATCAGCGCATCCACGCCCTGGGCCAGGAAGGTATCCACCTGGTTGGTCTGCTCGGCCATATCGCCCTTGCCGTCCACGATGGTGACGTTATACTTCACGGTGTCCGTCTCCAGGCTCTTGAAATAGCTCTCCAGCTCCTGGCGATAGAGGGTCATGAAGTTATCGTCGAACTTGTAGATGCAAACGCCGATGTTGTAGGTGGTAGCCTCGGCGGGGGCCTCCTCAGCGGGGGCTTCCGCAGCGGGCGCTTCCTCAGCGGGCGCTTCTTCGGTCGCAGGGGCCTCGGTAGCGGGCTCCTCGGCAGCAGGCTGGGCGGCGCAGGCAGCGCAACCGAAAGCCATCACAGCTACCAGGAGCAGGGCAAGAATCTTTTTCATTTCTCTTTTTCCTCCTTGCTTGTCCATATCTTGGACGTTTTTTCGGGCGATCCCGCCCGGGTTCCCGGCGCAGCAAGCCGCGCCAAGCTTTTAAAAAGCAACCAAGGCTGCTTTTCTGCGAAAAAAATATGGAGTATGCCTCCAACTTGGTCTTACCCCATCCTGAACAGGATGTGCAACGAAAGGTGTTTACATTTTTATCCAGCGCCCTCGCGCTGTCCGTATCATAGCATATATTCCCATTCATTGCAAGGACTTTTGCGCAAAAGGTCTTGCATTTTCGGCATTTTTTCCCTACATCCCCCTTGAAAAGCCAACCTTTGTTCGCGGTAGCAAACACCTGTCCGGACATATGTACGTTCACCAGCAAATCTATATTTATTTCCCGCCGCTGAAAAAAAAGCCATACGCCCCTGAACCACCCCAGGGCCCATCGGGATATAAAGCTCCGCGCAAAAAAGCCCAGGCATATAGCCTGGGCTTCTGCTTTGGTACACCCTCAGGGGCTCGAACCCTGGACACCCTGATTAAGAGTCAGGTGCTCTACCAACTGAGCTAAGGGTGCATAGCTTGGAGCGGGAGACGGGGCTCGAACCCGCCACCTCCGCCTTGGCAAGGCGGCGCTCTACCAAATGAGCTACTCCCGCGTTCCGTCTCACAACGTGCTTGCTTATTGTAGCGCAAACCAAGCGGCTTGTCAAGGCTCCTGCGCCAAATTTTGCGAATCTTTTTGCCAAGCCCGCCCGGCGCCCCCTGGTCTCTAGAACCGCAAGGGGGGACGCCGGGAGGGGCTGTGGCACAGGGGGACCTGGCGCCTTAGGGGAGCGGGCTGCTTTTATGTGTGTTCCCCAAAGCTGATCCGCTGTATATCATAAGGCGTCGTCTGGTAAACGAAGTAGTTCAGCCAGTTGGAATACAATAGGTTCGCATGGGACCGCCAGGTGACCAAGGGGGGCTGGGTATCGTCGTCCTTGGGGAAATAGTTTTTGGGGGGCGCAATGGGAAGCCCGGCGTTTTTATCCCGCAGGTATTCCTTTTGCAAAGTATTCCCATCGTATTCCGAATGGCCCGTAATGAAAAACTGGTTCCCTTCCTTGGCGGACACCGCGTACACCCCCGCCTCCTGGGAGGAGGCTAGGATATGCAGGGCGGGCACTGCCTCGATGTCCTCCCGCCGCACGGTGGTATGCCGGGAGTGGGGCACCATAAACACGTCGTCAAAGCCCCGGAACAGGATGGAGGGCTTATATTCCACCCGATGGGGAAAGATGCCGAACATCTTTTCCGGCAAAGGGTATTTGGGGATGCCGAAATGATAATATAAGGCCGCCTGGGCGCCCCAGCAAATATGGAAGGTGCTGTGGACGTGGGTCTTGCTCCACTCCATGATCTCACACAGCTCCTCCCAATATTCCACCTCTTCAAAAGGAAGCTGCTCCACCGGGGCGCCGGTGATGACCATGCCGTCAAAGTTCCGGTCCTTCACCTGGTCAAAGGTCTGGTAAAAGGCCAGCATGTGGGCTTGGGGGGTATTCTTGGAAACATGGGTCCGGGTCTGCATCAGCTCCAATTCCACCTGCAGCGGCGAATTGCCCAATAGCCGGGACAGTTGGGTCTCGGTATCCACCTTCAGGGGCATCAAATTCAGCAGCAGCAGCTTCAGGGGCCGGATATCCTGGGTGATGGCCCGGGTCTCCGTCATGACGAAGATATTCTCATCCAGCAGGGTTTTTACAGCCGGCAAATCGTTGGGGATCTTAATAGGCAAAGGCGTATCCTCCCAATTATTCCAAGCAGTTTAAAGCCTGATCCAGATCTGCGATCAAGTCCGCCGCATCCTCCAGCCCGCAGGAATACCGCACCAGGTCCGGGGATACCCCGGCTGCAGCCAGCTCCTGGTCGTTCATCTGCCGGTGGGTGGCGCTGGCAGGATGGAGGCAACAGGTGCGGGCATCCGCCACGTGGGTCTCGATGGCGGCGATCCGCAGCCGCTTCATAAAGGCTTCCGCCGCCTTCCGTCCGCCCTTCACCCCGAAGCTCACCACCCCGCACACCCCCTGGGGCAGATACTTCTGGGCCAAGGGATAGTAAGGATCGGTTTCCAGGCCGGGGAAGCGAACCCAGGCCACCTGGGGATGGCTTTGCAGGAACCGGGCCACCGCCAGGCCGTTTTCGCAATGCCTGGCCATGCGCACATGCAGGCTCTCCAGCCCCAGGTTCAGTAAAAAGGCGTTCTGGGGGGATTGGATGGCGCCGAAATCCCGCATCAGCTGGGCCGTAGCCTTGGTGATAAAGGCTCCCGCCAGGCCGAAGCGCTCCGTATACACCACCCCATGGTAGCTTTCATCCGGGGTGCAAAGGCCGGGGAATTTTTCCGGATACGCCGTCCAATCGAACTTGCCGGAATCCACGATGCAGCCTCCTACCCCAGCCCCGTGGCCGTCCATATACTTGGTGGTGGAATGGGTCACGATATCCGCCCCCCATGCAAAGGGCCGGCAGTTTACAGGGGTGGCGAAGGTGTTGTCCACGATCAGGGGCGCCCCGTGCCGGTGGGCCGCGGCGGCAAATTTTTCAATGTCCAGCACCGTCAGGGCGGGGTTGGCGATGGTCTCCCCGAATACCGCCTTGGTGTTGGGCCGGAAGGCGGCCTCCAGCTCCTCCTCCGTGCAGTCCGGGGACACAAAGGTAAACTCGACGCCCATCCGCTTCATGGTCACCGCAAACAGGTTGTAGGTCCCTCCGTAGATGCTGGAGGAGGATACCACATGATCCCCGCAACCGGCGATGTTAAAGATGCTGTAAAAGGACGCGGCCTGGCCGGAAGCGGTGAGCATGGCGGCGGTACCGCCCTCCATCTCACAGATCTTGGCGGCCACATGGTCGTTGGTGGGATTCTGGAGCCGGGTATAGAAATAGCCTGCGCTCTCCAGGTCAAAGAGCTTTCCCATGTCCTCGCTGGTGGCGTATTTGAACGTGGTGGACTGGACGATGGGGATCTGCCGGGGCTCTCCGTTGCCGGGGGTGTAGCCCCCCTGGACACATTTCGTTTCGATGCGGTAATCGCTCATGGTGTGTGCTCCTTTCGACTGGATGAAGATGACTTTGGAGACGAAAAAACGGCTTTCGTCCCAAAGAAAAACTTTGAGACGAAAGCCGTCAGGCTTCCGCGGTACCACTCAAATTGCGCCGTCCTCACGGCCCGACGCCCCTTTTGGGGTCCAGCAACCCCTCTGCCCTGACGCGGCAGTCCTCGGAGAGGCCCTACCGGCGGCGCGCCGCCCTCGAACCCTCGGCTCAGGAGCCATAGGACCTGGAGACCCTTGCCGCCGGCTTCCACCGCCCGCCGGCTCTCTGAGGGCGCCGGTCTCCGTCCCTCTCCATCATTGCTTTGGAACATATTATAGCCACGCCGCGGCAAGTTTGTCAACTGCGGATTTTCGCCTCGCATGGACCGCGGCGGCAGTGGACTTTTGGCCCGGCCTGTGGTACGATGGCCCAAACGGCCGGCGGAGGACGCCGGAGAGGGAGGAGCGCCATGGCCTTTACGCCCATCGACGAGCAGACCTGGGAGCGCCGGGAGTATCTGGAGGTTTTCCGCCAGACCGCCATCTATCTGACGGCGGAGGTGGATATCACACCGCTGTATCGGCACACGAAGGCCCGGGGCGAAAAGCTGTATCCGGCCCTGATCTGGTGCGCGGCCGCCGTGCTGAACCGGCATGTGCATTTCCGCTACGGCCGGGACGAGGCAGGGCGGATCGGGATCTGGGATGTGCTGCACCCCTATTACACCGTGCCCCGGCGGGACGCCCCGGACCTATTCGCCATGAAGGTCACCCGCTTTATGCCGGACTATGATGTGTTCCGCCAGGACTTTCAGGCGGACTACGCCCGGGCGGAGACCTGCGGCCGCCTGCTCTGCGACGAGACCCTGCCCCCAAATGTCTGCGGTATCTCCGCCATGCCGGGGCTGGCCTTCTCCGCCTTCAGCTTCGGCGGGGACCTCAAGCCGGACTTCACGCCATTCGTCCTGCTGGGGAAGGTCCACCCGGCAGGGGACCGGACGGTGCTGCCGGTAGGCGGAGAGTTTGCCCACGCCGTCAACGACGGCGGCCACATCAGCGGTTTTTTCAAAGAGCTGGAGGAAACCGCCGCCAAACTGTTTCCGGATTGAAGGAGAAAGAGACCGCCCGCGGGGATGCCTGTCCCCGCGGGCGTTTTTATCGGAAAGCAGGGCGGGGCAAAAAATTCCGCGCTCCCCCCTTGACAAGAGATGTGGCTCATGCTATATTAGCCACACGGTTAGTTACTAGACTAATTAACCAGATAACAAACCGGCAGGAAAGGGGGAACCGCCTTGACGTTGACGGAAGACCGGCCCATCTTCCAGCAGATCGCGGAGCAGCTGGAGGAGGCGATCCTCTCCGGGGCCTACCCAGAGGAGAGCCAGGTGCCGTCCATCACGGAGTATTCGGTGCAGTACCGGATCAATCCCGCCACCGCCCTGAAGGGGATCAACCTGCTGGTGGACGCGGGGCTGCTGTACAAGAAACGGGGCGTGGGGATGTTTGTGGCCTCCGGCGCCCGGGAGAAGCTCCGCCAGAGCCGGCGGGAGCGGTTTTATCAGGACTACGTCCAGCGGATGGTGCGGGAGGCCCGGAATCTGGGCCTGACGGATCAGGAGTTGCTGGAACTTCTGGAAAGGGGAATGAAAGAAGATGGCCATTGAGTTTCAGCACATCTCCAAGCGGTTTGCGGACACCCGCGCCCTGGAGGATGTGTCTTTGACCTTTGAGGAGGGGAAGATCTACGGGCTGCTGGGCAACAACGGCGCTGGCAAGTCCACGCTGCTGAACATCCTCACCGGGCGGCTGTGCCCAGATAGCGGCACCGTCGCCGTGGACGGCGCTCCCGCCGACAGCGACGCGGCGCTGGGCAAGCTGTTCCTGGTGGGGGAGAAGAACCTATATCCCGACGACATGAAGGTGAAGCGGGCCCTGGACACGGCGGCCGTGTTTTACCCGGACTTCGACCGGAGCTATGCGGAGAGCCTGGCAAAGCAGTTCGAACTGCCGTTGAACAAGAAGATCAACGGCCTCTCCACCGGCTACGGGTCCATCTTCCGTCTGATTTTGGGTCTCAGCGTCAACACCCCCTATGTGCTGTTTGACGAGCCTGTTCTGGGTCTGGACGCCCAGCACCGGGACCTGTTCTACAAGCTGCTGGTGCAGAAATACGCGGAGCACCCCTGCACCATGGTGGTCTCCACCCACCTGATCGCGGAGGTGGCGGACCTCATCGAGCACACGGTCATCATCCGGAAGGGACGCATCCTGCAGGACGCGCCCACGGAAGAGCTGACCGCCGCCTGCTGGGCGGTGTCCGGCCCTGCCGGGGTGGTGGACAGCTGGGCCGCCGGGCGGGACGTGTTTACATCCTCTGTGCTGGGCGGACTCAAGACCGTCTGCATCCGGGGCGGGGGGACAGAGGCCCTGCCCGCCGGGCTGGAGCGGCGGCGCGTGGGGCTCCAGGAGTATTTTATCAGCCTGATGGAAGAGGAGGATCAGAGATGAACACGCGATTCGGCCGGGCCTTCCGGTATGAGGTCCGGAATTATTTCCGGGCAGTGGCGATCCTGTGGCTGGTCATGGCGCTGATCCCGGCGGCGATGCTGGCAATCACCTATTTCCTGGCCGGAGAGACGGCCATGGAGGGCAGCTTCAACGGCTATTCCATTGCCGTGGGGATGTTCGGCCTTGTGTTGGGCATGGTGGGCCTGCGGGAGAATCAGCGGGTGCTGAACCAGAACGGCGTGTCCCGTCGGTCCGCCTTCCTGGCGGACGTGGCCGCCCTGGCGGTGGCGGCGGTGCTGGTGGCAGCGGGTGTCACGGTGATTATGGGCGCCTATCAAACAGTCTTGGGCGGCCAGGGCCGGCTGCTGATTACAGATCTGTACCAGGTGATCTATGAGGGACCCTCCGCCGGTGCCGGGATCGGTGGCCTGGTGCGGGGCGCGATCTTCTCCGCCGCGGTGGGCTGGATGCTGGCGGCCCTGGGGCAGTTCTGCTCCGCCCTGTACTGGCGGCTGAACAAGTTCTGGACCATCCTGATTTCCGTGACCGTGCCGCTGGTGCTGATCTTCGGCAGTGTGCCGCTGATTAGCTGGCTGGGCACCACCTCCGCCGGGCGGGCGGCGGTGGAGGCCCTGGCGGCTTTCGGACAGTTCCTGGCCGCATCCCCCTGGAACGCGGCGGCGGTGCTGCTGGCCATGGGGGCGGCGTTCTTCGCCCTCAGCTGGCTGCTGCTGCGCCGGGCCATGATCCGGCCTGCAAAGTAACAGATAAAAGTGAAAAGATAAAGGATAAGAGATCTTCCCAAACAAGGGCATCTCTTATCCTTTATCTTATATCTGATATCTCCGGGGGCGCTCCATGTGTCCTATTGTCCGCCCACGATGCGGCTGTACGTGCGGGTGGTAAGGCCGTAGACCAGGGCGTAGATGGCGCAGAACACCAGCAGCGTCCCGGCGGCGCAGAGGGCGAACAGACGGACGTCAAAGAGGTTGAACAGCTCCAGCAGTTTGCACAGCATGGGGAAGGCTGCCGCCACATGGATGCCCGCCGTCACCAGGGGCAGGAAGAACACCAGCAGCACCTGACTGCGGATGGAGGAGCGGACCTCCTGGGGACTCATGCCCACCTGCTGCATGATCTGATAGCGGCGCTGGTCCTCATATCCCTCGGAAATCTGCTTGTAGTAGATGATGAGTACCGTGGACAGCAGGAACAGCAGCCCCAGAAACACGCCCAGGAACAGGAAGCCGCCGTACATGGTGTACAGGTCCACAGCGTTGTCCTGATGGCTGATGACGGAGTACACGTCATTGGCGTCCGCCGCCAGCAGGGGGTCCACAAAGGCCAGCTTTTCCTCTTCCGTGCCGTCCAGGTCCACCTGGACACGAAATTCCCGGTGGACTCTGCTGGCATCCCGGTCGCTGATGGCGGAGACTACGGTCTCATCCGCCACCACCAGGAAAAGCTGCGCCGTCTGGCCGGAGATCAGGATGGAGCTGTTGTATCGGGGAAAGTCCATGATGGTCCCAGCGATGTGAAAAGGGAGGTCTTCGATATAGAAGGTATCCGGCAGGTCCAGATTCTCTGCCTGGACCAGCACCTCTTCCGGCTCCAGGTCCACGGTATGGCCGGTGAGGCGGCCGTAGTCATCGGCGGTGAGCAACCGGATTTCGGTGCTGACGCCCTCCTGCGCCACAAGGGTGAAGGTGTTTCCTGTGTAATAGCCGACGGTGTCCCCCGGAGTGGACCACCGGAGCAGCTCCACCTTCCGGCCTGCGTCCGCGGCGGCGGTCTGGACCCGCTCCAGAGTGTCCTCGTTCAGGGCCGTCTCCTGTTCCGGCGGCACTTCGTCCAGGGACTGGACCACGTCCACATCATAGGGATACATCCGCTCCAAAGCTCCCTCCAGCCCGGCGTACAGGCTGACGGTGGTGGATACCGTCACCAGCACCATGGTGGAGAGGATGCAGATGTTGGCCAGGCCCACGGCGTTCTGCTTCATCCGGTACAGCAGCCCCGCCACGGCGGTGAAGTGCTTGGGCTGGTAGTAGTACCGGGGGCTGTTCCGCAGGCGCTTCAGCAGGGCGATGGACCCGGCGGTGAACAGGCAGTAGGTGCCGACCATCACCAGCGCCACCGCCAGGAAGAAATAGGCCAGGGCGGTAAAGGGGTCCTCTACCGTCAGAGCGGTGGCATAGCCAGCCCCCAGAGTGACGGCCCCCAGCACCACCAGCAGGCGGCGGGTCCGGGGCTCCCGCTCCCCGGCACTGGCGCTGTGGAGCAGTTCCACAGGACGGGACCGGAGCAGCCCGAACAGGTTCCACACCAGCGTCAGCAGGAAGAGGAAGCCGAAGAGAGCGGCGGTATCGGCCATGCCGGAAAGGCTGATCTCAAAGCCATACTCCACCGGCAGGTGGGACAGCTGCAATAGGAGCAGCAGCACCAGTTTGCTCAACAGCACCCCTGCCGCGAGCCCGCCCACAATGGCCGCGGCGGCGCAGTAGAGCGTCTCCCACACCATCAGGCGGGCGGTGTGGCGCTTCTCCAGACCCAGGATGTTGTACAGCCCCAGCTCCCGCCGGCGGCGCTTCATCACAAAGCTGTTGGCGTACAGCAGCAGAACCGCGGAGAACAGCGTCACCACCAGCCGGCCCAGGTACATCAGGCTTTGGAGATATCCGGCCCCCCGGACGGAGGCCACAATGTCGCTGAAGGTCAGGTAGGAGAGAATGTAGTACATGGCGGCCGTCATGCCGCAGGAGAGCAGATACGGCCCATAGAACCGGCCGTTGCGCATCAGATTCACCAGGGCCAGGCGGGGAAAGAAGCCGGACTTACGCATGGGGCTCACCGCCTCCCGCCAGGACCGTCAGGGTGTCGGAGATCCGGCGGAACTGGGCCTCCTGGCTCTCGCCGCCCCGGTAGAGCTGGTGGTACACCTGTCCGTCCCGGAGGAACAACACCCGTCCAGCGTGGCTGGCCGCGTTTACCGAGTGGGTGACCATCAAAATGGTCTGCCCGGTGCCGTTCAGTTCTCCAAACAGCTCCAGCAGGGCGTCG
Source organism: uncultured Eubacteriales bacterium (assembly GCA_900543475.1). GTDB lineage: Bacteria > Bacillota > Clostridia > Christensenellales > CAG-138 > Pelethousia > Pelethousia gallinarum. The sequence goes on along the minus strand of UQRU01000015.1, from coordinate 3,033 downwards.
GAGGACCGGGAGTCCAGAGCGCCGGTGGGTTCGTCTGCCAGGATCAACTGGGGGTCCGTGATGAGGGCCCGGGCCACAGCAGCCCGCTGCTTCTGGCCGCCGGAGACCTCATAGGGGTATTTCGCCAAGATGTCCGAGATGCCCAGCTGATCTGCGATGGGGCGGAGCTTTTGCTGCATCTCCCGGTAGTCTGTGCCCGCCAGCACCAGGGGCAGATAGATGTTGTCCTGAAGGGAGAAGGTGTCCAACAGGTTGAAGTCCTGGAACACGAACCCCAGGTGGGACCGGCGGAAGGCCGCCAGATCCCGCTCCCGGATGGCAGAGAGGGGCCTGCCCTCCAGTAAAACCTCCCCGGCGGTGGGGCTGTCCAGGGCCGCCAGGATGTTCAGCAGGGTGGTCTTGCCGGAGCCGGACTCCCCCATGATGGCCACGTACTCCCCCTCCTCCACGGAGAAGCTGACGTTGGACAGGGCCTGGACCTGCGTGCCGCCGAAGCGGGTGGTGTAGATTTTCTGTACATGCTGTACTTCCAACAATGGCATCAAGATTCCTCCTCGTATCGGATCATGCCTCTATTGTAGCCAAAGGGCCGGACTGTCTGCCATGGATTTGGCTTACAGTCCGGCCCGATTCCTTACAGTTTCGTCACATTGGGTCACTCCACCACCCGTCGGCCCCGGGAGAGGTCCAGCCGCACCAGCGTCCCCTGCCCGGGGCGGGAGACGATGGAGATCCCGTGGTTCAGCCGGTCCATCACCCGGCGGCACAGGTACAGCCCGATGCCGGTGGACTTCTTGTCCTCCCGGCCGTTGTAGCCGGTGAAGCCCTTCTCGAACACCCGGGGCAGGTCCTCCGGCCGGATACCGATGCCGCTGTCGGCGATCACCAGCGTCTCTCCGTCCCCGTAGATCCGGATGCGGCCCCCGGCGGGGGTGTATTTCAGGGCGTTGGACAGTACCTGCTCCACTACGAAGGAGAGCCACTTCCCGTCCGTCAGCACCGTCCGCCCGGTCTCCCGAAAGTCCAGGGTGATCTTTTTCAGAATGAACATCCGGGCGAACTTCCGCACCGCCTGCCGCAGCAGGCCGTCCAGGTCCGTGTCCCGGAGGACATAGTCCGTGCTCTCGCTGTCCAGCCGCAGGTAGCCCAGCACCATGTCCACATACTGCTCGATCTTCAGGAGCTCCACTTCCACCTCCGTGCCCACAGCGCCGGGATCCTCCTGCAAGAGCAGCCGGGCCGCGGCGATGGGGGTTTTGATCTGGTGGGCCCAGAGGGTGTAGTAATCCGTCATGTCCTCCAGCCGGTCCCGGTTCTCCGCCGCCAGACGCACCCGGTCGGCGCAGACCGCCCTCAGCAGGGCCTGGTAGTCCGCCTCCAGTACGCCCCGGGGCGGCGGCAGGGGCAGCACCGACTCATGGACCTTTCGTAAAAGCCCTTCCAGCTCCCGGTGCCGCCGGAGAAAGGCGGAGTACCCCAGGGCAAACAGGACCAGCCCCAGCATTAGGCAGAGAAGGCCTGCATAGGCAACCGCCTCCACCGGCAGGCTGTACAGGGCGAACACGGCGGCGAACACCGCCACCGCCCCGGCCAGCAGCAACAGCAGCTTCCACTGGCGCTTGAGATAGGCTGTCAGCATTCCGTCACCCCTCCACCAGATATCCGGCGCCCTTCCGGGTACGGATGAAATCCGGGAGGCCCGCCGCCTCCAGCTTCCGCCGCAGCCGGGCGATGTTCACCGTCAGGGTGTTCTCATCCACAAAGCTGTCGGACTCCCACAGCCGGGTCATCAATGCGTCCCGGCTGACGATCTCCCCCTTGTGCTCCAGCAGGAGCTGCAGAATCCGGCACTCGTTCCTCGTCAGCTCCACCCGCTGCCCGTGGGCATCCAGCGTCCCATCAGACACGTTCAGCACCGCGGCGCCGCAGGAGAGCAGGTGGGAAGACGGGCCGAAGTCGTAGGCCCGCCGCAGCAGGGCCTGGACCTTGGCGGAGAGCACCTGTAAATCAAAGGGCTTTGCCAGCAGGTCATCCCCGCCCAGCTGCATGGCCATCACCACGTTCACATTGTCCGAGGCGGAGGTGAGAAATAAGATGGGCGCCTTGGAGACCCGGCGGATCTCCTGGCACCAGTGGTAGCCGTTGAAGAAGGGGAGGGAGATGTCCAGCAGCACCAGATGGGGGTCGAAGGCGGCGAACTCCGACAAGACGTCGTCGAACCGCTCCGCGCAGCGGACGGTGTAGCCCCAGCCCTCCAGATGGCGGCGGATGACCCCGGCGATGGCCGCGTCGTCCTCCACGATGAAAATGCGGTACATGAGCCCTTCCTCTCCCCCCGCGGTCAGTTCAGCTCCAGGGACTCCAGCTGGGAGATGATCTCCTGCTGGCGCTCGTAGAACAGCAGCTCCTGGTTGTGGGCGAAATACGCGTCGCAGCCGTAGCGGCTGATGAAGGTGGCGGCGTAGTAGTTGATGGTCAGCTCCGTCACCAGGATCAGCAGCTCCTGCCCCTCCGGGAACACCTCCTCGCAGAAGGCGAAGAGGTTGTTCAGCATCTCCCCGGCGGTCTTGGCCTGGGCTTTTAGGCCCTGGACCATCTGGTCGAAGTCCGCCTTCACTGCAGCAAAGCCCGTCTGACTGTCCACGGTCTGTCCAGCCAGGACTTTCTGCCGCTCCAGAGCGGCGATGATCCGGCGGTGGGAGCGCTCCGCCTCCTGGGAGAGACTGCCAGACCGCCTGCCGGTGTCGATGCGGGTCTTCTGACGGCACAGCTGTTCCTCCAGCAGAGCGGCGAGATCCGCCTCCGGCGCGGTCAGGGCGGCTTTCACGTCCTTCAGGATGCCAAGCAGCTCCCGCAGCATCTCCTCCCGCTCCACCACGGAGCGCAGCTCGCCGGTGGCGGCGTCCAGCAGCAGACCCAGCAGGGACAGCCGCTCGTCGAACTTGGCGGCAGAGGCACGCTGGCGGATGGCCTTGGTGGCCTTGCCGGCGAGGATCTTGTCCACCTGGTAGTCGCTGCGGTACTTGTTGAACA
>UQRU01000014.1 GCA_900543475.1 uncultured Eubacteriales bacterium | reverse complement strand
GATATTGGCCCAACTTTGAAACAGCGGCCGTGCTTGTTCCTCGTGTAGGAGAAGCGGTTCTGATCACCGGCCCAGAAAGCATCTTATTTGGTCCACATTTTAATCAGCTGAACCATATGGTTCGCGTCATGGATTTCCGCTCCTCTGCACAGCCTGCCTATCCCGGTTTTGAATTGAACACCTGGAAAGAGATTCTTTCCGGCTATTCACCAAAGCGGATTGGTATCGCTGGATGGCTGCTCTTCCCCCATGTCGTTTTTGATAATCTGCGGGAGGCCCTTTCCAAAGATGTGCAGATTGTCAATGCTGACAGGCTTTTACAGGAGCTTAAAGCAATCAAAAGTGAAAATGAATTAAATTGCCTGCGTGAAGCTGCCCGCATTGGTGAAATCGGCCTTAAGGCGCTTCTGGATGTGATTCATCCCGATATGTTGGAGACGGAAGCAAACGGCGTGGCATTGGCTGCTATGTTGGCGGCCGGCGCGGAGGCGCCAGGTTACATGTATTGGGTGGTTGGCGGGGAAAAAACCACCCAAGCGATTGGCCGTTCTGAACCGATAAAGCTGGGCCGTGGGCCAGTGCAAATTGGAATTGGCGCCCGCTATGAAGGATATGTCACAAGCATTATGCGCCCGCTGTACTTTGATAAGATGCCGGATGACGTACGTGATTTCTATCAATGTGCGCTGGATGCTGAACAGTTCTGTGGCGAGCAACTCTATGCCGGCAATGTTGCCAGCAAAGCAGCCAATGATACCCAGGACTTTATTCGCAGCCGTGGCTACGGGGATACCATTCTGTATGGACCTGCCCATGCATGCGGGCAGATGGAAGCTGAATGGCCTTTTATTGAGACGACCAGCGATGTAGTTTTGCAAAAGAACATGACCTTTGATATTTGTTTGTTCTTGTGGAAGCCCGGTATTGGCCAGCGGTATGAGGATGCCATTATTGTACGGGATGGCTCGCCGGAATGGCTATCCACCTATCGTCGGGAAATCATTGTGCTTTGATCTGTTTTTTATTTTCCATCTATGCTGAGGGTGGCTTTAAAACCGCCTTCAGCATCTTAAATTTTGAATAGAGGGGTTTAAAATGGATTATTCTTATGGAGAAAATATCCAGCATCCGCATCCTAGGATGTTAGGAATTGAGTTTGGCTCCACGCGTATCAAGTCCGTATTGATTGATTCCAGCTATCAAACCGTCGCTTCTGGCGATTATACATGGAAAAGTAATTTAGTCAACGGAATCTGGACCTATTCCTTGGAGGAGGTTTGGCAAGGGCTCCGCCAATCATTATCTAAAATCGGCCAACGGGATCAAATCTGTGCTGCCGGAATATCCGGTATGATGCATGGCTATCTTGCTTTTGACCAAGATTGGAATCTTTTGGTGCCATTTCGGACTTGGCAAAATACCATTACTGGAGAAGCGGCAGAAAAATTAACCGATTTATTTGGTTTTAATATCCCGCAGCGTTGGAGCATTGCCCATTTATACCAGGCCATACTCAACCAGGAGCCCCATATTCAAAAAATTGCACATATTACTACACTAGCCGGCTATGTGCATTTCATGCTTACAGGTGAAAATTGTGTTGGTATTGGTGAGGCAAGCGGTATCTTCCCAATAGATTCCAATACCTGCGATTATGATGCGAAAATGCTTGCTACGTTTGATGCCATTACAGATTCTTTTCCATGGAAGCTTCGTGACCTTTTGCCACGGGTATTGGTTGCAGGCCAACCTGCTGGCAGGCTTACTAACCATGGACAGGCGTTGCTTGAAAACATGTTGACGGCGGGAATCCCCTTTGCACCGCCAGAGGGTGACGCTGGCACAGGTATGGTGGCCACCAACGCAGTGGCGCCCCGTACTGGCAATGTATCCGCTGGTACTTCTATCTTTTCTATGGTTGTCCTGGAGCGCCCTCTTGTAAAAATATATCCGGAAATCGACCTTGTAACCACCCCGGCCGGCGCGCCTGTAGCAATGGTCCATTGTAACAACTGCACCCAGGATATGAACGCCTGGGCAGGCGTTTTTCAAGAGCTGCTTTCCGCCTTCGGAGCCCATGTGAATCCCGGCGAACTTTTTTCTAGGCTCTATCAAATGAGTCTTGCTGGTGACGCCGACTGTGGCGGCGTAACTGTAATAAATTATTTGGCTGGAGAGGGCATTACGCATTTTGACGATGGCCGACCGCTTGTCATTCGCACGCCGCAAAGCCAATTTTCTTTAGCCAACTTTTTGCGCGCCCAGCTGTATTCCACCATGGCTACTTTAAAAATCGGCATGGATTTGTTATCTGCGGAACGCGTTAGAATCGATGTATTGTTAGGCCATGGCGGTTTATTTAAAACGCCTGTTGTAGGCCAGCGCTATCTAGCCGCTGCTTGCGGTGTGCCTGTAACCTGTATGGAGACCGCAGGGGATGGCGGCCCTTATGGCATGGCGCTTTTGGTTTCCTATATGATGCAAAAAGGCGAAAACGAAACCCTATCGGATTATTTAAAGAACCAGGTGTTTGTAAATACGCCTTTGCATACGATCGAGCCTTCTCCTGAAGACATGGAAGGATTCTCCCAATATCTATCCTGCTTCCACAACGCGCTTGCCGTTGAAAAAGCAGCGGCGGAAGCGATGCCGCTTTGTGACGCTCTATAGGCCATACTTTCCAGCATGCGTATGGTCTATTGCCTTGGTTGAAAGGGGCTGTTCCAGCCCCGCTCTTTGTCCCGGCGCCATATTGCCGCGGGACCTGCTGCAGGCCCGTTTGTTTCTTGCTGCCCGCTTCCTATCCTGCTGGACCTCCATTGGCATTCCGGCGGTCTGTTTCATCCTTTGGGGAGCATGACCTCCTGTCCCTGACGCTGGCCGGGACGTCGCTTACAAGGTTGGGCTTCCTTTCTTTAGGGAGCCGATCCCAGGCAGAGCCGCCTGCTATGGATTGGCTTCTGTTAACAAAACGGGCAAAACTGCCTATTTTGTATGGTGGCGTTTCTTTCCTGGGATCAGTATAATAGTGGACAGAAATAGCAACCAGGAGGAAGCAGGCGATGGGTTTAGGAAACAACTTATTTCAGGCCCGGAAGAAAAGCGGCCTTTCTCAGGAAAATGTGGCGGAAAAGCTGGGGGTCAGCCGCCAGACCATCTCCAAATGGGAGACAGGGGATACCCTGCCGGATATCCGGCAGGCTAAGCGGTTGGCTATCCTTTACCATATGACCTTGGACGCCCTTATCGAATACGATTTTGACGAGGCCCAGGCCCAAGAAATGATCGATAGCGTAAGCGAGGCGGCTCAGGAGAAGATCGATTGGAACCGGGTATGGAGCAAAAAGTATCCCGTCCTATCCACCTACCATAAAACCGTACGGGTAGAGGACTATGCTCCTGCCTTGGGGGAGATGTTGACCCAGCTCCAGGTAGATTACGGCTATAGCCATACCGATGCGGTATTGGTGCTCAAAGATATCTTGGCCCGGGTTTGGAAGGGGCAACTATAGCCGGGTATGCATTGTACCCGGCTCCCCTGCCGGCCCCTGTCCGGGCCCTATGACAAAAGCGCCGCGCTTAACCCCCCAGGCCATAAGCGCCTGGCAAGATTCCTCCCCCCGTTTCAGCGTCCATTTATAAAGCGCCTGGGCTCGATGGTATCGAGCCCAGGCGCTTTGTGCAACTTACCCGCCTCAAACGACCGCTTGGGGGTATGGCTATTGCAAAGGCCCGAAATGCTTGCTATGCTGAATCTGCAGGGAGGTGAGAAGCCCATGGATCTGCAGATCGAATACCGCCCCGGGAACGTGCGGGTGATCCTGCAAGGGCCCCGGGATAGCCAAGAAATGTGCCGTATTTTGGCCCTGCTGCAAAGCAATGGCGACAAGCTGTGGGCAGCGGACGGCCAGGGCGGCATTACGGCCATATTGCCCCAGGATATCGTATGGGCAGAAACCGTGGACGACAAGCTGTTCGTCTACACGGCAACGGCTATCTACCAGGCGGATTGCAGCCTGGCATCCTTGGAGCTGCGCTGGGGGCAGCTGGGGTTGTTTCGTTGCGCCAAATCCGCGCTGGTAAACCTGCAGGCAGTGCAAAGCCTGCATAGCTGCCCGGGTGGAAGGATCCAGGCGGTTTTACAAACGGGGGAAAAAGTCATGATTTCCCGCCGATATGCCCCTGCGCTTCGGGAAAAATTACAGGAGGGAGCACCGGAATGAAAGCCTATTTACGCATGTACCGCTGGGCCATGCAGATGAAGCTGCATATGGCCATGTATACCTTTGTGGCCATTTTTCTCAAGGCCGTAACCAATCTGCTGCAAGGCATGAAGCAGATGGACATAATGGAGCTGTTGAGCATGTGGGGGGTGTGCCTGGCCTTTGCCATGATAGAGTCCGCCATTTTCCCGGGAGGCCGTCCCTGCACCAAGGGGCGCTCCGCTCTATGGCTGGTCGTCGCCAACCTATGCTTCATCGGCGGCGCCATGCTGTTTGGATGGTTTCGCGGGGTCCCCTGGTGGGGGTCTGTGGCGCTGATCGCTTTTCTGGAGCTGGGGCTGGCCTTAATGTGGTTTGGAGACCAGTTCGTATTGAAAATGGACAGCGCCCAGCTGACCGCCGCCCTCAAGCAATATCAGCAGCGGGGCAACGCCGAATAGCCCCCCAACGAAAAGCAACGCCCGGTAGCATGCTGGCGCCGCCAGCAGCCCCGGGCGTCATTTTATTGGGATAGGCGTTGGGCAAGAAAGGCTTGAATGGCCGCTACGGTTTCCGCCTGCTGTTCCGCAGCCGTGATGGATGCGGGCGGGTCCCCCTTTTGCGGGCCATAGTTGCCGAATTGGGCGTGGTTGCCACCCGGGATCTCCACCACGTTTTCCGTATAATCCAGCTGATCCTCTACGCTTTGGTTCAGCGATCCATAGATGGTCAAGGTATCCGCAGGCGGATAGTCCCCGTAGAGATACGCCCCCAACAGAATAAGGCCTTCCACCTGGTCTGGATGGTCCGCCGCAAACTGGGACGCCATAGCCCCGCCCATGGAATGGCCGGCCAGATACCAATGCTGGATATCCGGGAATTGCTCCATGACCCCTTGGGCGGCATTGGGGGCGAAAATAGCCATGCGAAAGGGCATGTCCACCAGGATGCAGGTCACGCCCAGCTGACGGATCTGATCCAGCAGCGGCAGGTAAGCCGTAGCTTCCACCTTGGCCCCTGGGTAAAAAATAAGAGCAGTATCGCTGGGCGCCTGGGTGGATAGGATGGTCAGATTATCCTGCACTGTAATGCTGTCCCCATCCTGGGCCAGTACGGCCAGGGCCACGTCCTGCGCCGGATAATAATCCGATACATACCACAAAAACCCACCAACCAACCCAACCAGTACCATCAGCAAGATTGCGGCCAGTGTGATGCGCCGCTTGTGGCGGGAAATATTTTTAGTATTCAATTCCTACCCCTTTCTGGGCTTTGGCCCAATTTTCCAACCATATGGTGGATTCCTCCCGGCTGTGAAAGATAATATGCTGCTTGTTTTCCTTATATTGCGCCAATTGGGCGTAGAGCTGGGGGCGTTGTGCGGTTGGGAAATCTAAAATCCACTGGCGGAATGCCGGATCGAAGGTTCGTTCGATCCAGGGCATATCCGGCCGGGCTTTCCCAATGCGGGCGGCCGCCCCAGCCAGGCAGACGGACAGGGGATAATCCAGAAGAAAAACCGTGTCGCACCGGGCCAAACGAGGCGCTAATGTGCGCTGGTAATTTCCATCAATGATCCATCGGGGGGCCTTTAAAATGGCCGCCAATCCTTCATCAAAATCCGCCTGGGACACGTGGCTCCCATCGGGAAGGTGAAATAGCTGGTCCAGATAATAAAGGGGCAATCCCGTGGCCCCCTGCAATGCCCGGGCAAAGGTGCTTTTCCCCGCCCCTGGGCAGCCAATGACCAAGACCCGTTCCATCCCAAGGCCGCCTCCTGCCGGCAGGCCGGCGCATGCGTCCCAGCCCAACTCCATACCTCCGGCTTGCTGTCCAAGCCATCCTCCAACCTTTAAAGCAAATGGTTCCTGGCCGCAAGCCGTTCCAGGACCGTACAGGCCGTTTCTTCCGGGGATTGGTCCGTGGTATCGATTACGTTCCCTTCATAAGGCCCTAGCCCGCAAAATTGCGCCCACATGGTCTCCACCAATTCCAGGTTCCTTTCCGGGTCCAATTTGGCCCGGTGCAAGGCCCGCCGTTCCGTTTCCGCCTTGCTGGCCCGCAATACCATATAGTGTACCGCCAGCCCCTTATCCGCAGCCGCCTGCCAGGGCCCTAAAAACCAAGGCCCAACAATGCCGTCCACCACCACGTCATAACCGGCTTGGGCAAGCCGGCTGGCGGCTTGCGCCATGGCTTCCATCACCACCTGGTTCTGAGCCTGGGATTCTGGCAGATGGGGCGGGATCGCCCCCTTGACAAGGTAATGATAAAAATCGTCCGTATGCATATGCGCCGAGCAGCATAGGCTGGATCGCTGGGCCACCATGGCGGCAACTGTGGTTTTCCCCGTCCCAGGCGGGCCCGTCAGGATAACGATACGCCCTTGCAAAAGCCATCCCTCCCTTTCCAGCTTGCGTCTTTTGATCGCTTACGCCCGCTACCCCCAAGGCGCGGCCAAATAAGGGGGTATGGGTTCATGGCTCCACCGCCGGGCCGCTGGGCGTAGAGACCAAATCCGTGGTTTCCAGTTTAAAGATCACCGGCCGCAAGCCATCGTTGCAGCTGCAAATGGCTACCCCAGGGGTGCGAATCCAATCGCCGTAGTAAAACAGCTCCCTTTCCGCTCCATGGGCCAGGGCGAATACATATTGATACATCGCCTTCCATGCTTCATCGCATAATTTATCCGGCTTGGCATAGTCTGCATAAAATACCTGCCCAGGCTTTAGCATGGGGCAAGGTCCCAACCCAGCCACGCCGTATTCTGCCGCTAGGTCCTGGTCTATGGTGGTCTTTAATACGGTGATTTTTACGCGTTTCATTTCCTTTCTCCTTTCCCATCCGTGTGGGGTTCCTATTCCCCCCGGCGCCGCCGGATTATGCAATAGACCATCCCGTAAAAAGCGAAAAGCGCCAACGCCAGGCAGGGAAAATAGATGGCCTGGGGCAGCCGGGCCACCGCTGGATGGCTCAATACGCATAGGCCGATCAGCGCCACAAGGGATAGGCTGCTAAGCAACAGCAAAAAGGTTTGGGGGGCCAGATCCGGTTCCGGTCCGGGGTCAGGGTCGCGCCGGCCCTCCAGCTGGCAAAGCAGGGCTTTTTCCTGGGCATAGCCCTTTGGCAGGATATAGGTCTTTGGGACTACCTGGCGATTGGGATGGCGCACCAGGCAGCGGAGCACATGGCAGCGGCGGTAGGTTCGGACCTCCTTCGCCAGAAGGATCTCGTCCGCGCCGGCGGGGATATAGGGCTGCTCCGCCAAGCATTGCAAAATTTTTGCGTTTCCATGGCGCCCTTGGCATAGCCCAGCACATCGTGGCCATGATCCGACAGGGCCCGGGCATCCATGGCGAAAAGCCGGTCGTCCCCGGTGAGGAAAAACATGGTGGCGTCCTGCACGGCGCGCCGGCCCAGCCCCAGGGCCAGCACCGTACCCAAGGCCGTGGCCCCTAAAACCAGGGCCAAGGCACCCATCTTCTGAGGCAAGCCCAAATAAAAGGATATGGCTGTGCCGCCCAGGATTATTAGCACGAGCAGCCCCGCGATGCCCAACATCCCACCCAGCAACCGTAGGCCGTAGGGACGCCGGTCCCTCGTATCCGGGGACATCCAAACTTGCTTTATCTGCATGGTCGACCTTGCCTTTCCAAAGGATTCCTGCATCCATTATAGGACGTTGGCGCTGGAAACACAATACGCACAAGCCCATTGAAAATCCCCTGCCGTTTGCCCATAATATCATAAAAAGCGTAAGCCCCAGGAGGTATCGCATGACCCAAGCGCAATTCCAAGCCGCCGCCCGCTATTGGGAAGAGAAGGACGCCGCCAGCGTAAAGCTGGACCCGGCCCAACTCCGCTCCGTGGCGGAAGCCTACATCCAGGCCAACAACACCTGCGCCCTGGCCACAGGGGCGGGCGCCTATGTGCGCTGCACCCCCATCGAATACAGCTTCCACGATGGCGCCTTTTGGATGTTTTCCGAGGGCGGCAAAAAATTCATCGGCCTGTCGGAAAATCCCAACGTATGCCTGGCCATTTTCGATGGATATACAGGGTTTCAAAACCTGCATGGGATGCAGGTCATGGGCAAGGCCGAGATCGTGGAGCCCTTTTCCCAGGACTATTTGGCCCATGCGGCCTATAAAGGCATTTCCCTGGACTTTCTTAAAGGGCGGGAAACGCCCATGCATCTGATCCGGGTGCGTCCCACCTGCATGGAATGCCTGTTTTCGGATTTCAAGGGGCTGGGCTACGGGCCCCGGCAAAGGTTGGTATTCGACGGGGAGACTGGCCAGCCATGACCTTTGACGGGGAACTTTTGGCATCCTACCGAGCCCTTTTGCAGCACACGGACCTACAAAAGGCCTATCAGGAATTTGTGCGGCTATTTCGCTATTTGCGGGTGCAGCTGGAAAAGCAGTTGCCCGGCTATACCTTCCAAGGGGGAATCGTGGAAAACGCCATGGATTATGCCTATTTCCAGTTTACCGACCCCCGGCTGCGGGCGGCGGGGCTAAAAATCGTAATCGTTTTTGTCCACCGGGACTTCCAGCTGGAGGTATGGCTTTCCGGGGTGAACCGCAAGGCCCAATGCGCTTGGGCAGAAAAGCTGGGGGCCGGCGCGCCGCCTTTTCTGCCTTCCCAGGACCCGGCCCGCACCGACTACATCCTCCGGGCGCCGGTGGCGGCGGAGCTCTCCCAAGGCCCAGCCGTCCTGACCGCCTTGCTGGACAAGCTGCAGCAGCTGAACGCCATCCTGGAGGCCTATTTGTAAAGATGAAGCCGGGCAGGCGTCAAAGGCGCTTGCCCGGCTTTTCCCTGTAGCCCTCTCGGAGGCGCGGTTTGCAATGGATACGCTACGCGAACCCCTGTGCCCAGCGCGCCCGGCCCGCTAGGCCCCGGGGATGGCAAAAAGCGGCTGCTCCCTGCCCGCGTTTTCCAGGGTGTCCTATTTCAACTGGGCCCCGTCCCGGAAAGCGTTGCCCACCTTTTCTCCCAGCTTGCGGTAGGCGCTGTGGATGGGGTCAAAGACGATGGGCTTCAATTTTTCCGGGTCGATCTTGCCGTCCGCCCCCAGTACGGATTCGTCTGCGCTCACGTTGACGATCTCCCCCACCATCCGGCAGGTTTCCGGGTCATAGCTTACCAGCCGGCATTCCACCGCCATGGGCAGCTCCTGGATCAGGGGCGCGTCCACAAATTCCGACCGGACGGTATGCCAACCCGCCTTCTCCAGCTTATTGGCAACCTGGTTGCCGGATTCTATCCCCACGTAGTCGCAGGCTACCACCTGTTCCGCAGTGGCCATGCTCACGGTGAAAGCCTTCCGGGCCAGGATGTTGGCGGTGGTCTTATGCCCCTCGCTGATGCACATGGATAATTGGGCCTCCTCGCTGATGCCGCCCCAGGCCGCGTTCATGGCATTGGGGGTGCCGTCCGCCCCATAAGCGGCTACAATAAATACCGGCTGGGGATAGGTCCAAGCCTTGGGTCCAAAATTTTTACGCACAATCATTACCTCCTTTGGTCAAATCATTCGTTTATAACCCGCCGAACAGGACGCCCTATCAGGAACCCCCGGCAGTAGGTCCCCCTTTTGCCCTGCCGCCCTAGCCCTGGGCCGCTATTGGCCTTGCACCGGGATCGCTTGGGCTAAACTTGCCCCGCTCCCCGAAGGCAGTGGGCTGCCGGCCGAGGGCGCTTTGGCAGGGCGGTTCCCTTCCGGCGCGGCCCCCGCCGCATATGCTTGCGCTCGCTCCCTTCCCCCGGCGGTATTCCCGGGGCGACAAGGTGCCCGCAAGGTTTATAGGGGAACCACATGCACCGGGTTCCCCTGTTCTTTTATGATGTCCACCAGGTCTGCAACCTTGAGCCAGACGGTGGCCGTGTTGTCGTTGGGATGTACGCCGATCAGGCCCGGGGGCTCCAAAAAACCGGCGTCCAAATAGAAGTGCACCTTTCCCGTGGGGTCGTGCAGAAGGCCCAAAGGCGTGACCGATCCAGGCGGCAAGCCCAGGATGGACATCAGCTCCTGGGCCGTAGCGAAGGACAATGCCCTTGTCTGGTTATTCCGCCGGAATTCCTTCAGATCTACCCGCTTATCCCCTTTCACGGTGATCAGGTAATAGTCCCGCTTTTTATCGTCCCGGACAAACAGGTTCTTGGCGTCCGCCTCCGGGTAGGGGATGGGGATCTGGGCAAGCCCGGCCATATCGTAAACCGGGGGATGCTCCGTGATCTCGTGCCAAATTTTCCGGGCTTTTAAAAAATCGTAAACCTCTTGCTTGGTCATCTGGTTTCACCTAAGCTCTGTCCCTTGGCGTTTGGCGTTCCGGCCCTGCGATAGGGCCCTGGCCGTTCCGGTGCCGCTTTGGGAGTTTTTATTGTCCGGGCTTCCGGCTTTCCACCATGCCCCAGCCGTGCCGGTTTTCCAGCCCGCATACCGCCACCGCCGCCGCCCCCAGCAGACCCCCGTTATAGCCCAGGGCGGTGGGCTGGATGGTCAGCTGTTGGTTGGCGTTCCAATAGATATATTGCCGCAGGGTATCCCACAGGGACGCCTCGAACAGGTCGAAAGCCAGGCTGATGCCTCCGCCGATGATCACCTTGCTGGGGTTGAGCAGGTTACAAGCCGCGGCGATGGCCCGGCCCAGGTATACGCCCTCCAGCCGGTAGGTCTCCAGCGCCGCCGGGTCCCCCCCCCGGGCCAGATCCGCAATGGCCTTGGCGTTGGGGGCCTGGCCCTGGAGCTGGGAAAGGCCGCCTACCTCCAGATAATTCTTCACCAGGGCAGGGCCTGCCGCGTGCATTTCCAGGCAGCCCCGGGCCCCGCAATTGCATTGGCGGCCCTGGGGCTCCACGCAAACGTGGCCGATCTCCCCCGCGTTGCCGCTGGCCCCATAATAGAGCAAGTCCCCCATGAAAATGGCGCCGCCGCAGCCGTTGGATACGGTGAGATAGAGGAAATCCTTCACATCCTTACAGGCCCCATAGAGCTTTTCCGCCAGGGCGCAGGCCTGGCCGTCGTTGTCGATAAAGGCGGGCGCGCCAAAGGCCGCCTGTAAGGCCGGCCCCACGGCCACGTCCCCCACCCCGGAAAAGCTGGCCTCCACCCACATGCCTGTGCGCGGGTCCGCCAGGCCGGGGATGGTGGCCCCAATGGCCCGGGGCTTAATGCCGGGATGGGCGTCCAGCATGGCCTGGGCCGCCTGCCGGATATGGGCGAGCACCGCTTCCCCTGTGGTCACGTTCCCCCAGGGATAGCGGGCTGCGTCCAATACCTGCCCCTGGCCGTCCACCAGGCCCGCCATGTATTTGGAGCCGCCGATGTCAATGGCTAAAATCACATCCTGCATGATTTCCTCCCGGGCGCAGCCTGCCGCGCCCTTTTCTTCCCCCACAAACCTGGAAAAAGTGGCATGCCGCCACTTTTCCCATCCAATGATCCTGTTCTTTCTTGTTTACGCCCTTGCCAACGTCGCCTTATTTGCTTTTCAGCGCGGAATCAAAGGCCACGTCCGAGGGCTCGAAATTGATGCGGCGGGTGAATTCGTAGGCTTCCGTTGCGCCTGCGGTCCGCTCCATGCCGCTATCCTCCCATTCCACGGACAGGGGGCCGTGATAGCCCATCTGGTTCAGCTCCCGGATGATGCCGTCGAAGTCCACGTTGCCGTGGCCCAGGGAGACAAAGTTCCAGCCCCGCCGGGTGTCCCCAAATTCGATATGGCTGCCCAGGATGCCTGCCCGGCCGTCCAGGGTCACCTTTACGTCCTTCATGTGCACGTGATAGACCCGGTCCGCAAAATCCCGCAGGAACACGCAGGGATTCACCCCCTGCCACACCAGGTGGGAGGGGTCGAAGTTGAGGCCCAGGGTGGGACGGCGGTCAAAGACCTCCAGCAACTTGGCCGTGCTATAGTAGTCGAAGGCGATCTCCGTGGGATGTACCTCCAGGGCAAACTTCACATCGCATTCGTCAAACACGTCGAAGATGGGGGTCCACAGTTCCTTGATCCGGGCAAAGCCCGCATCCACCATTTCCTGGGAGGTCTGGGGGAAGGAATACCAATAGGGCCAGATGGGGGAGCCCAGGAAGCAGGTCACCACATGGATGCCCAGCTTCTTGGCCGCCCGGGCCACGGTCTTCATCTCCTCGATGGCCCAGGCCCGAATCTCCTCGGGCTTGCCCGCCAGGGCGCTGGGGGCGAAGTTATCCAGCCGGGGGTCCCAATTGTCCCCCACGCACTGGCCGATCAAATGGGCGCCTAGGGCCCAGCATTTTAGGTTATACCGGGCAAGGGTATCCTGAAACGCGGCCACATAGGCGTCGTCCGCCAACACCCGGTGTACGTCCAAATGGGCATGGCAGGCGATCTCCAGCCCATCATAGCCGATCTGGCTGGTCAACTTGCAAAGCTCTTCCAGGGACATGTCCCCAAATTGGCCTGTGGTGATGGTGATGGGTCGTTTCAAGATGATCCCTCCTTTTTATTGCTGTACGTCCACGGCCTTGCCCAACTGAGCGGACTGCTCGTTGGCAAAGACCACCTTCATGGCGTGCATGGCGCTCTCGCCGCTGATGGCAGGCGGGGTATTGGTGATGATGCTCTCCACAAAGGCGTCGATCACCCCGGTGGAGGTACGGCCGCCGGTGGTCTGCTCCTTGTTGGAGGTGAGCAGATCCAGCTCATAGGGGATCACTTCCCCATCCCGCTTTTCTACGATCAGGGAATACTTCGGGTCGTCGTACATCCGCAGTACGCCGCCCTCCATATACATCTTGGTGCTGTTGTTCTCGTTGCCGTAGTTGGTCCAGCTCACGTGCATGGTGCCTACCACCCCGTCCTCCATGGTGTAGATGGCGTAGGCGTTATCGTCCACGGTGATGGGCCGGCCGTCGGAGAAGGTCTTATTCAGGGTGGCCAGCACGGCGCTGGTCCGGACGATCTTCTTGCCGGTCAGGTAGTGGATCAGGTCCGTCTTATGCACGCCTAGATCCGCCATGACCCCGAAGGAAGCCACCTTCTTATCGAAGAACCAGGAATCCCGCACCCCGGTCCAGCCTTCCGGGCCGGGATGGGCGAAGTGGGTCTCAAAGGTGATGACCTTGCCCATTTCTCCGCTTTCGATGATCTCCCGGGCCTTGACGTGGGCCTTAGCAAGCCGCTGGTTCTGGCCGATCATCAGGAATTTGCCCGCCGCCTTCGCCGCAGCCACCATGGCCTCGCAATCCTCGGGGGTGGTGGCCATGGGCTTTTCGCACAGCACATGTTTGCCCGCCTTTAGGGCCTGGATGGAAGCCTGGGCATGATAGGCGTTTGCCACGCACACGCTCACCGCGTCCACATCGGAAGCCAACAGGGCTTCAATGGAATCATAGGCGGTGCCGCCATACTGTTCCGCCAGGGCCTTGGCCCGCTCCGGCACCACGTCGAAGAAGGCGGCCAGCTGGCAATTGGGGTTTTCCGCATATTCCGGCGCATGGCGGACCTCGGTGATCTTCCCGCAGCCGATAATACCGATTTTAAGCATAATGGACACTTCCTTTCAAATCTAGCTGTGTGTTTACCGCTTCCGGTTCTGGAAGTTTTGCAGCAGCACCGCGATGACGATGATCGCGCCGCTGATGGCGCCATTGAGGAAGGTGGAAACGTCCGCCGCGGTCAGGATGTTGCTGATGATCTTAAACATCAGCACGCCGGCGAAGGTACCTACGATCTTGCCCCGGCCGCCGCTCATGGAGGTGCCGCCGATGGCCACGGCCGCGATGGCGTCCATCTCATAGGCGGAGCCTGCGGAGGCCGCCGCCACAGCGGTCATACGGGAGGCGTAGATCAGCGCCGCCACGCCGCACATCAAGCCGGTAATCACAAAGGTCAGGGTTTTGACCAGGTCCACGTTGATACCGGACAGCCGGGCGGAGACCTCGTTGCTGCCCACCGCGTAGACATGCTTGCCCAGCTTGGTGTTCCGCATGATGTTATCGAAGATGATGACGAATACGATGAAGATGATCATCAGATACGGGATCTTGAAGGAGGGCCCGATCTCGATGCCGCCCACGGCCAACATCCGGAAGGATTCATACAGCTCGCTGTCCACAGTGAAGGGGCCGCCGGAGCCGAAGTGGTTGATAACGGAACGGCAGGCGCTCTGCATGGCCATGGTGGCGATCATGGAAGGCATACCCCCCTTGGTGACCAGCAGGCCGTTGATGGCGCCCAGGGCGATGCCCACCGCGCAGCAGAAGGCCAGCATGACCCACACGCTGCGGGTATAGTTGAGCACCAGGATGCCGAAGCCGCCGATAAAGGCCACCTGAGAGCCTACGGAAATATCGATCTGGCCGGCGGAGATGACCATGCTCATGCCCATGGCGATCAGGCCGATCATGGAGCTTTGCACGAAGATATTGGAAATATTGGTCCAGGTGAAGAAGTTCTTGTTCACCGATGCGGCGATGATGACCAGCAGGATAAAGGAGAGGACGAAGCTATATTCCGAGATGATCTTCTTCCCCACGTCTTTCACGGTAATCTTTGCGTTAGGCATGCTTTTCAACCTCCAAATTTGCGCCAGTAGAATAATACATTACATTCTTTTCCGTCAGTTGGTCCCGGCCCAGGGTAGCGTTGATCCGGCCCTTATAGAGCACCAGGCACTTGTCCGCCACCTTGTACAGCTCGGGGAATTCCTGGCTGAATACGATCACAGCCTTGCCCGCCTTGGCCAGCTTGAGGATCAGGTGGTAGATTTCGAATTTGGTTCCCACGTCGATGCCCTGGGTAGGGTTATCGAACAGGAGGATATCCGCGTCCGCTTCCAGCCATTTGCCTAGGATCACCTTTTGCTGGTTGCCGCCGGATAGGGATGTAATGGGGTTTTTCGCGTTTTCCGTCTTGATGGCCAGGGCTTCCTTTTGCCGGCCGAAGCGCTGGTCCATGTCGGATTTTTTGATCAAGAGGCGCTTGAACTTGGTGTTCAAATAGGCCATATACAGGTTATCGTAAATGGACAGGTCGTTGTGGATGCCCCGCTCTTTACGCATCCGGGGCACCATGGCCACCTGGTTGCGCATAAAGCCGCTGATGGAGCCCGGCCGCATGGTCTTTCCATTGACCACCACCGTGCCCGTGTAGGGGATCACGCCGAACAGGGCGTCCGCCACCGCGTCCCGGCCGCTGCCCTGCAGGCCGGTGATGGCCAGGATCTCCCCCTGGTGCAGGTCGAAGCTGATATCCGTAAACCCTTGGCCCGTGAGGTTTTTCACGGACATGGCCACCTGGTCGTTGGCCACGCATACGTGGTTGGAGAAGTCGTCATCCGCCAGCTGGCGGCCGATCATCTGCTCGGTGATGCCATTTTCATCGATGCCGTCGAAGCGGCCGTAGGCCACCAATTTACCGTCCCGCAGCACATAGTAGGTGTCGCAGATCTCAAAGAGCTCGGGCATCTTATGGGAAATATAGATGAAGCTCACGCCATCCTTTTTCAGCTGGCGCATGATCTCGAACAGGTTTTCGATCTCCCGGGTGGACAGGGCCGTGGAGGGCTCGTCCATGATGATCAACTCGGAGCGGAACAGCAGGGCCTTGGCGATTTCCACCAGCTGCTTTTCCGCCGCCGGCAGGTCGGCCACCAGGGCGTTGGGGTCGATGTTGACCTTCATGCGCTGGAATACCTGGGCGCACCGGCTGGTCATTTCTTTTTTGTCCAATAGGCCGGTCTTTTTCCGCAGTTCCTCCCCCAGGAACATGTTTTCAAAGACCTTCAGGTCGTTACACAGGTTGAGCTCCTGATGGATAAAGCGGATCCCGTGCTGATTGGCCACCTTTGCATTGGTGATCTGCACCTTTTTCCCATTGATGTAGATCTCGCCCTCCGTGGGGGGGAATGTGCCGGCCAGCACATTCATCAGGGTGGATTTGCCTGCGCCGTTTTCGCCCAGCAACCCGATGATATCCCCAGGGGTAACGGTGAAATCCACATGGTCCACGGCGCGCACCGGCCCAAAGTCCATCACGATGCCCTTCATTTCTACGAGCATGTGCCAGTTCTCCCTTCTTCAAAAATAAGTCGTTCCTTGCCCATTGGGGTGCCGGGGCGGGAGGTTCCCGCCGAAAACCGCGGCAGCCTGCGGGCGCTTTTTTGCAAGCTGTTACCCTCAGTTGGCAGGGGGATGCAAGACGAAATGCCCGCCGCACACGGCGATGCGGGGCATCCCCTTATCAACTGAGGGCATCCATGCCATACTGAAATTCAAACGGGCCGGCCGGCAAGCGGCCGGCCCGTTCGCTTCATCGTTCTATTGTATTAGAATTAGAAGTTGCCGATGGAGTAACGCTCGGCATAGATGTCGGAAGCGCGGTAGGACTCGAAGGTCTCGTCAGCGCCGCCGGCGTTGGAGATGGAGAAGGAGGGGATCAGGTACTGGCCGTCCACCAGGTTGGCGCCGGTGTACTCCTCGCCATACAGGTGGGCCACGCACAGACGCATCGCCTCACGGATGAAGGAAGGCGCAAAGTAGAAGGTGGTGAACTGGATGCCCGTCTTGGTGTTCTCGAACTTCTGCAGGGTGTCCTCACGGCCGCCAACGGAGGTGATGATCTTGATGTTGAGCTCGCCGCCGGTGTAGGCGTCCAGAGCGTTCATCAGGCCGTCCACGATCTCGTCGTCATGGGTGACGATCAGATCCAGCTCGGCAACTTCCTCAGCGGTGTGGGCGTTGAGCCACTCTTCCATCAGGCCCTGGGACTTTTCGGTGGACCAGTCGGTCACGAAGGTCTCGGCGACCTGCTCGAACTTGGGATCGATCACGGCGTCCATACCATCGGAACGCTGGGCGGTAACGGTGGAGCTGTCGCCCACGAAGCGCAGATACTGCACATCGGTATAATCGGCATAGTAGGTGTTCAGCCACTCGCCCATCTGCTGAGCAATGCCGTAGTTGTCGCCCATGATCTCGCCCACCAGGCCTTCGAAGTCATTGATCAGACGATCATACACAACCAGCTCGATGCCCGCATCGATGATGGTCTGGGCAGCGGAACGGAGGGCTTCACCTTCCATGGGCCACAGCATGATCATATCCACATCGCCGCCGGCGATCAGGTTCTCGATGGAGGTGATCTGGTCGGAAGCCTCCAGGCCGTCCTTTACCACGACCTCAAGGCCTTCGTACTTCTCCATGAGGGCTTCGGCTTCCATCTTGCAGTGGGCAACGCTCTCACCGGTGAAACCATGGTCGCCGGAGGGGATGACGCAAGCCAGTTTGAAAGACTGGGCCTCCGCAGCAGGCTCCTCAGCAGCGGGCTCCTCAGCGGCGGGTTCTTCAGCAGCGGGCTCTTCCGCAGCAGGCTCTTCGGTAGTAGCGGCCGGCGCAGCGCAGGCAGCCAGGGACAATACCATGGTCAGCGCCATGAGGATTGCCAGGATCTTTTTCATTTGTCTTTTCCTCCTTAAGAAAAAGTGAGTAATATTTGATAACCGGCCTGGGGCCGTGTTACCCATGGTAAACCGGGGCGTTTCCTAGTCGAACAGGAATACCCCTTTCAAATACCCATCCGTCTTGTGGATGGAGTGGCGGAACACCTGGTGCATGGCTTCCAGGTCTCCAAAGGGGGCGGTATGGGTCACCAGCCGTGCGGTATCATAGATACCCCGCTGGATCAGCTTGCCGGTGGGGACCGTCAGGTCCCGGAACCGGGCGTTGGTCTTGGGCGCCACGTTGAGCACCGTCAGCCCGGTGGTATGCCACCGGTTCCCGTCAATGGTGCGTTGGCCGCGGTGCCATGCGCCGAACACCAGCTTGCCCTGGACGCCGGCGGTCAGCTCGTTGGCCAGCTGGAAGGTGGCCTCCGCAGCCGCCATTTCGATCACTACATTGGCGCCGCCCTGGGCTTTGATCTTCTCGATGCGGGCTTGGCCCTCCGGGGTATCGGTGCGGAAGCAGCAGCCCGGGAAATATTCATTGGCGATGTCCAGGTTCCGCTGGTTGATATCCAATATGGTCAGATCTCCCAGGGGGGTGGCCCTTAGGCCCTGTACGGTGAGCAGGCCCATATACCCGCAGCCGATCAGCACCACGCTGTCCCCGGGCTGGATGTCCGCCTTTTGCAGCACGTTTACAATACATACCGCCGGCTCGCCCACCCATTTGGCGTAGTCCGTCTCCCCCTCGGGGATCTTGGCCACGCAGTCGTATTGCACGTTGAAGGCCGAGGCCATCATCTCGTCGCCGCCGGTGCCCACGAAGATCTTGTCCCCCACCTGGAACCCTTTGACGCCTTCGCCCATGGCGGTGACCACGCCCACGCCTTCATGGCCCAGCCGGTAGGGCAGGGGCCCGGGGGCGCTCATGCCCCGGTACAGGTAGGAATCCCAGGCGCAGATCCCCACCGCCTTGGTCTGGATCTGCAATTCGTCATACTTGGGAGCCGGCAGCTCCTCCTCCCGGATCTCCATGACCTCCGGGGCGGTAATCCACAATGCTTGGGCTTTCATGGAATTTCCTCCTTATGAACACGCTTCCAATTTTGCCAGGGCGTCGCCCAGCTTGGCGGTGCCCGTAACGCCGATCTGCTTGATGACAATGCTGGAGCAGGCATTGCCCAACAGGGCCGCCTGGGCCAGGCTCGCCCCCTTGGTGAGGGCGAATACCGTGCCCGCGTTGCAGGCATCCCCCGCCCCGCAGATATCCAAGGGGCCTTCCACGGAAAACGCCGGCACCACATGGGGTTCTCCATCGTATACCACGGAGCCCTTGTCCCCCATGGTCACCACCACGGGCTTATGGTTGGCCGCAAAGAGCCGTCCGGCCAGCTGGCCGGCCCGTTCATAATCCATATTCTCCGCCGGCTCCCCGAAGATGGCCGCGATCTCCTGGTGGTTGCACTTGACGATCACGTTATGGAACTGGTGGATATGGCCCCGGGAATCCGCATACCATTGCTTTTCCGGATACGCCTCCGCCAGCTTGCCGATGGCGTCCCGGACATAGCCGGTCACAGCCGCCATGTCCTCCTCCATAAACTGGTCGCATATGATCACCGCCTGGCTGTGGGCCAGGGCCTTGCCCAGGTTTTCCAGCAAGGCGTCCTCCAGGAACCGGGGGGTTTTTGTAAAGTTGCGAATGTCCAGCCGGTTCAGCTCGGTTTCCCGGCCGTTTTCCCGGCGCATGGGTTTGATATAGGTGCAGGTCTGCCGCTGGTCCGTTTGGACCATGTAGCGGGTGTCCGCCCCCACGGCCTCCAGCCGCCGCTTTAGCTCCATGCCTTCCCCATCGTCCCCCAGGATGCCCACGCAGTATACCTGGGCGCCCAGGGCCCGCAGGTTGTTGGTGATGGTGCCGCCGGCCCCGGCGTACATCTTCTGGTGGGTCACCTGATAGGCCACCAGGTCGGTCTCCACGGAAAGCTCGTCCCGGGCCGCGTCGATGTACAAATACTTATCCAGGCAGAAATCCCCGAATACGGTGATGGCCGGCGTGTTGCCGCTGCCCAGCAATCGGATCAGGGCTTGCTTATCCATGCTGCACATCCCTTTCCAGGGCCAGCTTGGCAACGCTGGGCAAGGTCTGGCTGTGCAGGCCGTGTACATAATAGCTCTTGCCCCCATCCGCCACGGTACGGGCCAGGATGGTCTTCCAGGGGCGGAAATAATACCGGGGATCGGTCTTGGGCGGGGTCACGTTGTAGCCTTCATCCGGCATATTCTGCATATCGAACACCGCCGTGGTAAAGTGGGCGATCTTTTTCCCTTCTTGGTGGGCCACATTCCGTGCCATGGCCAGGGCCTTGAGGTAGACCTCCGGGCCGGTGACCGCGGAACCGAAGTTCAGGAACACGCCGCCCTCCAGGCCGGTGACCGTCTGGGCATAGATGAGGAAGTCCCGATAGGACGCCTCCCCCAGCGCCCGGCCGTCCACGTTGGGATGCTCGTGCAGGATGTCGTTGCCGATGCCGATGTGCACCGTGCAGGGCACATGCAGGTGATAGCCGTTGGCCAGCACGCTATATTCCCGGTAGGGCAGGTTATTCTCCCAGATGTACCGGCCGATGGCCTCCCCGGCCCCCAGCCCGTTCTCCACCCCCTCCTTGAGGATGTCGTTGAGCATACCGGTCTCTTTCCAAAGGCCAAACTGGCCTTCGCTCACATACTTGGCCACGGATTCGCAGGTGTGGCCGATAAGGGAAAACTCAAAATCGTGGATGCTGCCCGCCCCGTTGGTGGCGAAGTGGGTCACTAGGCCCCGCTTCATCAGCTCGATCATGTAAGCGGAGCAGCCGGTGCGGATCACATGGGCCCCGTACATGAGCAGGCTGGCAGCTCCCGCCGCCTTGGCCTGGACCATGGCCTGGGCAATGGCCCGGGTCTTTTCATTCTCCATGGGCGCCGGGGAATCATCCACCGGGATCAGGACCTGCAGCAGGTCCACATCGTGTATGCGTTCCGCCAGGGGCTTGATATGGAGCCGGCTGGTATCAAACATGGGAAATGCCATAGCTTACCTCCCAAAGATATATTCCATCAACCGCCGGGTATTGGTAAAATCCGGTATGACGCAATCTGCGCCCGCCTTCATGAGCCGTTCCCGCTTCCAAGCGTTTACGCTGGTATCCCGTTGGGCCTCGTTGGTGGCCACCGCAACGGCGTAGCCCCCCACCTGCTTGGTCAGCTGGATCTCCACATAGCCGTCCCCAAAGCCCAGCAGGCCGCCGCCGTCCAGGTGCTTTTCCTGGATCAGCTGCCGCAGCACCAGCTCCTTGGAGCAGGCGGTGGAATTGGCGTCCGTGGCCCCGTGGATGCTGGCAAAGTAGCCGTCGATGCCCAGCAGCCGGGCTTCCTTCAGCACGTCCACTTCGTCGGTGCCGCTGGTGAGGTAGCAGGTTACCCCTCGCTCCTTCAGGGCTGCCAGGGTCTCCCGCACCCCGGGCACCAGATAAGGGGTAGGGTCCTCCCCCTGCTCCAGGGCATGGTGGCGGCACTGGATCCGGGCATAGAGGCGCTTGAGGTATTCCGCCTTATAGGCCAGCGGGTCCTTAGGCTCTCCCCCATACCGGGCCACCTCCTCCGCCAGGCGCATGCACTGGAAGATGGTTTGCTTGCCGGTAAGGGTATCCACAAAATCCATCACCAGCTTCCGGGCGTCCTCCGGCACTGGGGCCTGGGGGCAGGCCAGAAGCTCTTCGGTGAAATATTCGTACATGATGGGCTGCCAGCCCTCCCTTAGCAGGCTCACCGTGCCGTCGAAATCAAAGATGGCGAACTTGGGAGCCTGGGTGGGATAATGGATGGTCTCCACGTCCCACACCCGCTTGAGCTGCTCCTTGAGCCGGCATACCAGGGCATGGACGTAGAACATATGTAGATCTTCCAGCTGCTCCATGCTATAGGTGGGGGCCAGCAGGCAGATGTGGCACAGGGCTTTCATCTTGCCCCCGTCCCGGCCGCCGAAGCCGATGACGGTCATGCCCATTTCCCGGGCGGTCTCGCAGGCCCGGAGGATGTTAGGGGAATTGCCGCTGCCGCTGAATACGATCAGCAGATCGCCCCGGCGGGCCAGAGTCCTTAGCTGGATGGCAAATACGTCCTCGTAGGAAAAATCGTTGGACAGGCAGGTGACCACCGCGTTGGGATCGTTGAGGCAGCAGGCCCGGAAGCCTTCCCGGCCGTCCACCCGGCAGCCCTTCATCAGGTCGTTGATCATATGGCTGGCCGTGGCGGCGCTGCCCCCGTTGCCGGCGGTAAAGATGGTACGATCCAAGTCCTTGCTCCGAAGGATCTCGGCGGCTACTTGCCGGAAAACTGCAAAATCCGTTGCCTGTAGGGCGGCGCACACCTCCTGGGTATATTGTTCGGGTTCCGGGGAACCATTGTAGCAGTGCATAATCTTGTATTCCTCCATTTTTCGTCCCGCGCCTGTTTATCCGCCATAGCGTTCGATCACCAGGGCAGCCACGCCCCGAAGCCGCGCGTCGGAAGAAAAGCTGGCCGGACGGATGCTTACGTGTTTCTTTTGCAGGCGCCGTTCGTTGAGCTCCTGCTCCATATGGGGCTGGATCAGTTCTAGCATATCCGCCCCCTTGTCTCCCAAATAGATGCACTCTGCATCCACGATATTGATCAGGTTCACCAGCCCGCTGATGAGGAAGCCGCCGGTGCGCTGGATGGTCTCCAGGGCGATGGCGTCCCCGCCTCGGGCCAGTTCCATCAGCTTCTGCCAGCTGACAGGCTGCCGGTTCCGGTGGGCCCCATACCAAGCGCAGGCGGCGGTGGTGGAAGCGTACCGCTCCAAGCAGCCATGGTTCCCGCATTTGCAGGGCACCCCATCGTGGAAGATGGTCATGTGGCCGATCTCCCCGGCAAAGCTATTGCCTGCGCTGAACAGGGCCCCGTCCAGCACCAGCCCTGCGCCGATGCCCTCATCCATTTGCACATAGATGAAATTCCGGTAGGCGGGCTTTTCTCCGAAATATAACTCCGCCAGGGCGGAGATATTGGCGTCGTTTTCCGCGTATACCGGCAGGGAAAACCGCTGGCTCAGCTTGTCCGCCAGGGCGGTCACCCGGCCGATCCCCGGGAAAAAGGGGCTTAACTCCAAGGCGTTGCTGCTTACGTCCACCAACCCCACCGTGGAGATCACGATGGCGGCAAACCGCTCCCCTGCACGCTCCTCCAGGATCATCCCCACGCCGGTTTCGATCTTGTCATACAGGGTCTGCTCCGTATCCTCCGGCCCCAGGGGAAACTCATGCACCGTTCGGTAGCTGCCGTTTAGGGCCACGGCGGCGATATACAGCCCGTGGTGGGTCAACAGGATGCCTGCGGTCAGCAGGGAGTCCGCTACCACCTCCACCAGCTCGGTTCGCCTGCCTACGCCGGTGCTTTCCGTGCTTACCATGCGAACCATGCCCTGTTCCAGAAACTCCGCCACCAGATTGGTGATGGTCATCTTACTTAAGCCCGTGCGCCGGTGCAAGTCTAGCCTGGAGATGGCGCCTTGCATACATGCAAGTTTGAAAACGCGGGCCTTGTTGTAAGTTTTGGAATCTTGACTGTTCATGGCAATTAGAACGTTATCTTTCGCTTCAGCGTAATTATTAAAAATGATTTATTTTTATAGCCCTATGATAGCATCCACCCTTGGGGATGTCAATATCATTTCAGCTATATTTTGGAAGATTTAAGTGTATCTACTATTCTATTTCCTTTGACCTATTTCCCCGGAGATCCCGGGGCCGGCCCCCGGGCCGGTTTCCGCCAAAAATGGCTGATTCCAGGCAAAAAAACCGCGCCGCAACATCGTTGCGGCGCGCCCGGCATCCCGGATTGGGGGATAAGTCGGATCAATAGTTCTCGCTATGGATCTCAAAAAAGCTCTGGGGATGGGCGCAGGTAGGGCAAACCGCCGGGGCGCTGACCCCCACCACCATGTGGCCGCAATTGCGGCACTCCCACACCTTCACCTGGCTCTTGGCAAAGACCTGGGCGGTCTCCACGTTATGGAGCAGGGCCCGGTAGCGCTCCTCATGGTGCTTTTCAATGGCGGCCACCATCCGGAATTTGGCGGCCAATTCCGGGAAGCCCTCCCCTTCCGCGGTCTTGGCGAAGCCGTCGTACATGTCCGTCCACTCGTAGTTTTCCCCTTCCGCAGCGTGGAGCAGGTTCTGGGCGGTATCCCCCAGCCCGCCAAGCTCCTGGAACCAAAGCTTAGCGTGCTCCCGTTCGTTTTCCGCGGTCTTTTGGAACAGCTCTGCGATCTGCTCATAGCCTTCCTGCTTGGCGATGGCGGAAAAATAGGTATACTTGTTCCTGGCTTGGGATTCCCCTGCAAAGGCCGCTTCCAGGTTCTTTTCCGTCTGGGTACCCGCATACCGGTTGGCGGGGGCGGGTTCCGTTATCTCCTCAAAGGCGGAAGCAGGCTGCTTGCATACCGGGCAGGTAAAGTCCGCAGGCAGGCTCTCCCCCTCGTGCACATAGCCGCACACCTTGCATTTCCATTTGCGCAGGGCGGGTTTTGCTGCTTTTTGCGGTTTATCGTTGCAGGGGACCCGCTCCAGCAGGGCCTTGGCCGCCGCCACCGGGAACTGGGGCGACGGGGGGTTTTGCACCCAGCTCTCCAGCAGGTCGTGGGTGTTTTTGCTCTGGGGCAGCATATAGCCCGCCTCCCGAAGCAGGTCCTCATGGACCAGGCGCACGGACTTGGCCATGGCCCCCATCAGCCGGTACAGCCCGTCGCTGCCGGCCTTCTCTTGCAGCTGCTTGGCCATGCTCTCCTGGGCGGTCTTGCTCTTAGCCAGGGCGTTGGCCTGGGCCACCACCGCCGCTTCCTTTACCTGTTGGGGCGGGTATTCCACCGGTACCATGGAAATGGCGCCGCTGGGGCAGGCATCGGCGCACACCCCGCAGCCAATGCATTTGTTCACATCGATGATGCTGTTCTCCGTATCCGAAGCCCCGGTGGGGCAAACATATAGGCACAGGCAATCCTTGGTGCACAGGCGTAAATTCCGCACAGCGATCCGTTTCATATATCAACCCCTCCCTTCGATTTTTTCGAACTTCCACGCGGGAACCTTGCACACCGGGCACAGGGCCGGCGCCGCGTCTCCCACATACACGAAGCCGCACACCGTGCATACCCACACCTGGGTGTTGGCCAGGAAGGCTTCCCCTTCCTTTTGGTAGCGCTGGGCCAAGGCGTACAGGATGTTGGTCACCTTTTCCCCCCATACGCAGATCCGCAGGGTCCCCCGGTCCTCTGCCGCTTGGGCCGCCGCCCGCAGGGCCGGGTATCCCGCCGTTAGGTCCTCCTGGAATAGCTCTGCCAGCCGGCCTAGCTCCGCCCCCGGCTCCAAGGGCGTGGCGGCGGCAAAGAAATCCGCCAGCTCTTTAAACAGGGCTGCTTCCGGCTCCTGATACTGCTTTTCGCAGCCCCGGGCCAGGTTGGAACATAGGGCGCTCAGCTCCCCGGCAGACAGCTTGACCATATCCCCGTCCAACTCCACCGGCGCCACCGGCGCCTTTGGCGCCGCCTCCTGCTTCTCCGGCACAAAAGCTGACTTTGGCGCCCCGCACCATGGGCATACCCAGGTGTCCGGTAGATCCGTAAAGGCTTTCCCTTCCTTTGCCTCATCGTAAACATAACCGCAAATGCTACAGATCCATTTGCTCACTTTTTTTCCTCCCTTCAAATGTATTTGCTGTTAAAGCTTCCGCCTGGAAGGCCTAACCCCCCTGTTTGCATTCGTTTCTTCCCCTCCATCTTCTTTCGACAATCCTCACAAATGTACATCAGCTTCAAATCGTAGCACAGGATCGGTACCTTCACCTGCGCTTGCAAAGCCTGGGTCAGATCCGTCAGCTGAATATCCACCAGCCTGCCGCATTCCCGGCATACCAGGTGATCGTGCCTGTCCACCCGGTCATAACGGTCCGGCATCCCCGCCAAGGAGACCTTGCGGATGCGCCCGTCCCGCCAAAGCTTATTTAGGTTGTTATAAACGGTGGCCAGAGCAACGGTAGGATAGGCCTGCCGCAGCGCGTCAAAGATTTGCTCCGCCGTCATGTGCTGGCGGGAAGAGGAGATGATCTGGCAGATCTTCTGGGCATATTTCGTCATATTGCCCTCCTCAGTAATTAGAATAATTCTAATCAAATTATACCCTGCGACCGGGAAAAGTCAAGCAAAAAAACCGCCCCGCCGCCGGCGAAACGCAAGCGCGCGCCGGCAACGGGGCAGCCATACGGCAGGGGCGGAAGCAACGGCCTTCCGGCGGGTTCAATCCTCCCGCTCGGAAGGATGGGGCTTCCTGGGGCGGGGCTCCGCCTGGTCCGCCAGGATGAGGCGGATGGCGCTCAGCAGGGCGCACAGGGCCAGGCCGGCGATGACCCATTTGCTGATCTCGCTGCTCATAAAGGCCATATACTCGTTGAACCGGTCTATGACGAAAAAGGTCAGCACCATCAAGGACAGAATCAACGTGGCATGGGGCAAGAGGCGTATTATCTTTTTCATGCTGGGTCCATCTCCTGGTTTTCGGGATCGTAGATATAGAGGATATCGCTAACGGCCCGGCCGTCGCCCAGCCGGGGGTTCACCAGCTGGCCGCCAAAGGCCATTTCCGCGGTCTTGCCCCCGTCCAGGTTATAGGCGGCCCGGCAGCCCAGGGATGCGAAAAACGCCGAAAGCTGGGCCAGGGTCATGCCCCTGGAATTCCCGTTGCGGCCCTCCACCATCACGAAGCAATAATGGCCCGGCTCAAAGTACCCGATGGCGCTGCGGGGGTTTTCCTGCTTCACCGAGGAGTGGAAATCCTCCATCGGTTCCCCGGCGGCAGTAAGCAGGCCCGGGCCGAAGCACCAGCTTTGATACAGACCCCGCTTGAGCACAGCGTCCTTATCAAACTGGTCCGCAGGGATGGTTTCCATGGTCCCATCGAAATACAGCACGCAGGTATCATAGCCGCTTTCCGGCTGCTTATCGGAATACACCAAACCATTGCGCACAATATACATGGCATGGTTCAAGTGGGCGGTAAAGTAATCCCCGGACAGGGCCAGGATGGCCCCGGCCTCCTCCCCCATCTCCAGGGTGCGCAGCCGCTCGTCCCCATATTGATCGTATACCCCGGTGCGGAAGCAGGACAGATCCTGCATATAGATCTCCGCCACATGGATCACGCTTTCGTATTGATACTCCGTCCGCAGCTCAATGGCCAGGTTTTCGCTGCGGTATTCCGTCTCGGTCTGCACCACCCCGTCCTGGGAGAACTTCTCCGCGTACTTGCCCCCCAGCAGGCCGCTGGGTGTGGGGGACGGCGTAGGGGCGTCCGGCTCCGCAGAGGGGGCGGGAGTAGGCGACGGGGTGGCTTGCGGGGTGGTTACCGGCAGGGCCGTGGGGTGCAGGGCGGGCGTGCGCACGTGATGGAAATAGGCGAATACCACCAGGCATATCCCCAATGCCACCGCGTCCAGTGCGAATATCCGGAGCAACCGGTTTCGTTTTTCGTTTCGTTTTTTCCGCATATTAACCCACCTGCGCTGTAAACACGTATTTTCGCTGCAAAAGGAAGCTGGCCGGATATAGCACCGCCTCCACGATGAGCTTGGCAATGGCCAGAGGCATCCAGCTTTCCAGCAAGGCCAGCAGGCCGTAATTGGCAGCTAAGATCCCGGCGGCTACAAGATAATACCGCAGGACGCTTCTTTTGGAGCAATCCTCAAACACCACTTCCCGGTTCAAACAGTAGTTGAGCACCGAGCTGAGCACCCGGGCCAGCACCACGCTATATAAGAGCCGATGGGGCCCATTCCGGAACAGGTAGGAGAACAGCAGCACCAGCCCATAATCCACCCCGGCGGCCAGCAGGGAAGAGGCGGCGAATAGGAGGATCATCTTATAGATCCGCCAGGCGTCCCGCAAGGGGTTAAAGTGGGAAGTCTGGTTCCCATCCAAATATACCGTGGCGATCTCCACCTCCTGGATGGGGATCTTACGGCGGGTGGCATACAGGAGTACGTTGATCTCATACTCGTAGCGTTCCCCTTGCATTTCCAGCATCATGGGGATGCGGGATACGGCAAAGGCCCGCAACCCCGTCTGGGTATCGTACACCGCCACCCCGGTGGCCACCCGGAAGATAAAGCGGGTGACCGCGTTGCCAAAGCGGCTGCGCAAGGGCACTTTGCCGGTGAACCGGCGGGAACCCAGCACCAAGGCTTCAGGATTTTGCCGCCAGGCACGGCATACCGCGTCGATGTCTGCCGGCAGGTGTTGGCCGTCTGCATCCACGGTGACCACCCCCTCCTGGGGCGGAAAATGGGCGGCGATATATTCGCAGCCCGTCTTGATGGCCCGGCCCTTCCCTCGGTTTTCCGGATGCCGCAGCAGGATCGCCGCCGCGGGAAGCTGGGCAAATATCGGCTGGGCCGCCGGGGAACTGCCATCGTCCACCACCACCACCGTATACGCCCGCGAAAGCAGAGCGTCTACCAGGGGCAAGAGCTTTTCATCCGGTTCATAGGCAGGTATCAATGCGATCATAGTCGTATTCCTTCGTATACTTAAATTGGTTGCAGGCGCTTATACCAGGGGGCGGATGGGGTTCCTTACCCCAACGGGACATAGTATATATTAGAAAAATGAAAAAAACATGAAAAATCCCACTTTTTTACTATAATTTGACTTCATGCCACAGCCTGCTCCCCATAGAGATCTACCGTAAGGGGAAGCCTGCCCAAAATGCATCTACATACCCTTTGGGAAAACCGATTAATATTAGCACACAGCGCGCCATTTGTCTAGCCTTTTTGTAAAATGTCGAAAAGCTGCAATAAAAAAAGCCGGCGCATCCCTCGATGCACCGGCCTTGGCTGTCGAAAAAGTGGCTTGCGCCACTTTTTCGAGGTGTTCATAGCTCCCTTGCGCCTACGGCGCGGCCAGGGAGCTATGCAAGGAAACCCTTGCTACGCAAGGCTTTTTGCGGATTTGACGCGCATGTCGCCAAATCCGATCAAAGCCTCCGGGGGCTGCGGCCCCCGAACCCCCGGGGGTTTTTCGACAGGCTGAGCCGGCGCATCCCTCGATGCGCCGGCCTCGTACTGCCGGGTTGTCCTTATCTGCTCCGGCGGCGGGCCAGAACGGCGGCCGCTCCCGCAACGCCCAGGGCCATGAGGCACACCCACAGGGTAACGCTTACCTGGTCGCCGGTCTTGGGCACCATGCCGCCTACCACGGAAAGGGTGAAGTAGCCGCTATCCACATAGCCATAGCCGTTCATCACCCGGCAGCAATACTGGCTGCCGTTGTCCGCAAAGGTGGGATACAGGGTCAGGCTGGCCCCGGTGGCCCCCGCCACCGGCACAAAGCCCTGGCCGTCTCCCCGGTTCACATACCACTGGCAGCCGCCAAAGCCTACCCCGGTGGCATCCACGGACAGGGTGACGGTCCCATTGGCCATGACCGCTACCACCTGGTTCCCCGTGGGGGACAGGATGGCGGGCGGATAGCCGATGCTGCCATCGTCGCCGTCGTCGTGGGAGGAAGCGGAAACCACCTCCCCGTTCACCAGCTTGTAGCCGGGGGCAAGGTAGTTTTCAATGGTTGAGGCATCGGGGTTGGTGAAGTAGCCGCCGGAAATGGTGATGCCGGTGGCACCATCCGTATTTAAATTGGACGTGGATATTTCACCGGTAAAGGTGCCTTTTTGGATATACAGCTTAGCTTGTTTCGCGACGTTTGCTTTTCCGTTCTCCGATCCGTCGCTCCCATATTTGATATTACCTTTAATAGTCCCGGTGGTGTCTACGTTGACGATGACGCCCTCATCATAGCCTCCATCAGGCCAATAATACACGTCAAAGGCAACTGCGCCTTCTTTTGCCTTAATGCTGGTGCTGCCGGTGATGTTTACAGTTCCGAAATTATTGCTGCAAACATAGTCACAATTTTGAGCTTGACTCCCATCTAAGGTAACGTTCTCCAGGGTCAGGTTTGCGTAATTTTGGATTAGAATTTTTAACCCTTCTTCTTTTGAATCGATTTTACCGTTTCGTATTTTTATACTAGAATCCCGCAGCAATTGAAAACCGTTGGTTACCGTGCCGGGGGAGCCCACCAGCGGATCGGTAACCGTATAGGTATGGTCGTCCAAGTCAAAGATGATATTTTTCCCAGAAGGCACTATTACCCCACCGCCGGTCGTATCGTCCAGCAGGGTAATGGTCGTCTGGGTGCCATCAGTAATCGTATCCACCGCCGCTTGCAGCGTGGGATATTCCACATCCCCAATCTTGCATACTTTGTCATCCGCCAGGGCGGTAGACGACATAGCCAGCACCAGGGCCACAGCGAGCAGCAGGGCCAGGATTTTTTGTTTATTGCGCATAAGGTTCCCTCCACCTTTGACAAAATTATGCTATATTACATATTTTATTATGTAATTATAAGCTTATATTAAAATGTCAATCTCAATGTTACATTTCATAACTAAAAACAGCCACCGGCAACATGCCGATGGCTGATCGTATAGGCTTGGTCAGGCCAGGAAGGCCAGCACCTGGGGTAGGAAATCCTTTGCCTCCTCATAGAGGCCGTGGCCATGATCGGGGAATAGGAGCAAGCGGCTGCCGGGGATGCGGTC
>UQRU01000013.1 GCA_900543475.1 uncultured Eubacteriales bacterium | reverse complement strand
TCAAATGAGGACGACGCAGTTATGCCGTGCTGTTTGGCTCCTAAAACCTTGTGTGTCCTTGTCAACTGATGGTACCGATTTATTAAACAGCTTTTTCATATTTCCCCAAAACTAAGCGATTATCGCGAGCAACACCGCTGAGAAAGCCGCAAGCAGTCCCAACGCCATCGTGCTCGCCCCGCTGCTTCCCTTTCCTTCGCTTATACAATACGCGCCATACAGCACGCAGTATGCCGCGCCCGCCGCGCACAGCGCCAAAAACACCGTTTCCATAGTTTTTCCCTTTACTCAAGCCTTGTGGTCACATTTTCATCCGCCAGCTCCAGCTTAACGCTGAATTCCGCCTCCATAAGAGGATATTTGCTCTTCCAGTCATACCCCTCCCAGCTCACGATGTCGGAAAACTGAGTAGACGCGTATTCCCCGAACCCAAAAGCGTCGCTGTTCAGCTCGCGGCATATGTTGAATACCCTGGCCATCTCGTTCGATATAAGCTGCTCCGCCGTCTGCTGCAATCCGCTGTCCCACTCATCTGATCTGGCCGCTCCCTTGTATTTCACTATGTTGCACGCCATCTCCAGCTCCACCTTTGCCCGCGGCACGCCCGACAGAGTCAGCTTTACCCTCGGAGGCTTCTCGTCCTTTATGTAAAGCACTGCCCACTCCTCATTATGCTGTACCTTCAAGGCTCCCTTTTTCAGTTCCCCGCGCCCCAGCAGCAGGAACATGGTATCGTAGCCGCTCAGTGTGCCCTTCATATACCAGCCGTCAAACAGAGCCGTACCGGCTACATAAGGGCTCATGCCGCCGAGCCGCCGCACCCCGCCGGTAGTGTATTCCTCCTGTTCTTCCTGCTCATCGTCGCTTCCTTCGCTCTTTTCACCCTCGCCCGTCATTTCCTTCGCAATGGACTCCTGTTTTTTTACGGCGCTCACATCTACGCCGCCCAGCATCATCAACGGATCCGACCGCCGTCCTCTTATGCTCTCCAGCATTCCGGCGTAATTGGTTATGACCGTAATCCCCTCTGCGGCGTAATCCTGAAACACGCTGAATTGCAGCTTGGTTATATTTGGCACATCTTCCAGGCAGAGACCCTGCATGAGCCTTTGCGCTGTGCCGAGGCATACCATGAGCTTTGCCGACTGGCGTATCTTCAGCGCGTTAAATGTTATGTTGGAAAGCTCCTTTATACTGCCGCTGCGAGCCACCTCCTCGCCAAAAAAGAAGGTATTCACCCGAGAGAAATTTATCCGAAACGGCACTCCCGCGCTCAGTACGGTTATTGCGTCAAAAAGCGTGTCGCCTTCGGCAGATATTATCTCAGCGCCGCCCGTTGATGTCTGCTCGGACCCGGACACGTCCTTTTGTACCAGAAACGTAACATTGAACCTGTACTGAGAACCCTTGTCAAAGCCTATGCCCACAACGTATATATAATCGTCCGCCTGAACGGCGCCAAGACAGCCGCTCATATTCATGCACAGCACAAGCGCAAGTATCATCAAGGCTGCCTTTTTCATACCTTGCCGCTCCTGACTGCCATACCGCGTCTTACGCTCAGTACAGCCGCCGCTATCAGCGGCAGGGATATTACCGTCCAGCCCCATATGCCCACATTATAATAGAGCATGCGGAACTCATCGTAATGTCCTTCGGACTGCATCACTACCGCGCAGCCTGTCATAACCGTAAACGCCACTACTCCCGGCCGTGTGTCCTTCGGGCCGAAGCACCTGCACCACAGCATCGCGCTGCTGTAAATGTAATATGCCGCCGTGGTTATGCCCGCCATGAGCCAAAAGAAGAGCGAGAGATTGTCCATTCTGAAAAGATACCCCTCCTCCACCATTATCATCTCCATTCGGTAAAGCGGAAAGAGCATATCCGCAAGGTCTATATAATCGAACGCCATCGCTATGGCAAACTGGGTCAACGCGGTAAACGCAGCCGCACATACCGCGCCTATAAGGCAGGAGCTTTTGGCGAACCGCATTCCGCAAAGCTTATCCGTAACTGTAAGCAGCGCCATCATCGCCCCAAAAGTACGCAGCAGGTTATGCAGCGTCAGCCTGCCCATATCCCCCAGCGAATTGCCGGGAAATGGCGAAAGCCTGTAAATCGCATAGCTCTTATAGGGTATCAGGAGCGCCGCGAGCACCGCTGCCGCGAACATGGGCAATATGAGCAGCGTAGTACGTGATATGCATTCAAGACCCATAAAGCTGAGCAAAAGCGACGTGAGCAGCACCCACAGCGCTATCTCCCAATATTCGGAATTGTAAAACACAAAGCTGTGTATCATGTTCACAAAGTCTGTAAGTATGAAGAACGCGCTTGCGATAAACAGTAAAATAAGGGGTATTGCAGCTATACGTCCTACTACTCTGCCAAAGGCGGCCGTAAAAAGCTTGTCCAGCGTATCCGCACCGCTTTTTTCCATGGCCGACATTATCACCATCACCGCAGCGAGAGATATCAATATGGAAAGGGGCATCCATATATAAGTACTGTTTCCGCCGCTGTACGCCTGCTGTGAATCCATGGCAAAGACCGTGGCGGTGAACAGGGATACGCCTACCATCGCGGCGCTCTCCTGCCTTCCTATCCTGCTTGGGCCTATATTCAAAGCAGTTCCCCCTCTCTGGTGTTTATGTAGTCGTCGGTCTTTGCGTGCATGGTTATTCTGCCCCGCACTATAGCGGGCCGCTTGCTGTATGTTTTGGGCGATGCCGGGGTAAGGAATGGTATGCCGAAGCTTTTAAGAGACGCCATGAGAGCGAAGAAGGCTACCAGCATGCAGCTCATGCCAAGAAGTCCTCCAATCCATGCAGCTATCACAAATGCTACCCTTATATACGAAGCGGATATCTGCGTGGCATAATCCGGTATGCAGAAGTTGCCAAGCCCGGACAGGGCCACAACTATCAGCATGACAGAGCTCGCAAGATTTGCGCTTACCGCCGCCTGGCCCAGTATAAGGCCTCCTATTATGCCGATGGCCTGGCCTATGCTGCCCGGCACCCTAAGGCCAGCCTCCCGTATAAGCTGGAACACAAGCAGCAAGAACAGCAGCTCAAGGCCCATCGGCGCAAATACCATTTTTCGCGAGGCCACAACGGTGCTAAGCGCCTCTGTTGACATCATTCCCTGATGGTACAGCACCAGCGATAAGAAGTATCCCGGCAGAAGTATGGATATCAACGCCCCAATATAGCGCACCAGCCGCACCACCGTACCCTGCATCTGCCTCAGATATACGTCCTCCGAACTGCTCATAAGCGTAAACAGCGTTGTAGGCATTATATTTGCAAATGGACTGCCGTCCAGCAGCACAGCCACATACCCCTGCATTATGTGCGACGCCGTTCTATCCGGCCGTTCTGTGGTCAGCACCTGCGGGAACGGCGACAACGGGTGGTTTTCGGTAAGCTGCTCCAGTACGCCTATATTTGACATCATTCGGGTCTGCACACCGGCGATGCGCCGCTTAACCTCCTGCACCAGTGCCGGGTTTGCGCTGCCGTCAAGGTAAACTATGGCTGCCCTTATGTGATTTTGGACATCCATCTCTCGTATCTCGCACACAAGATCTTCCCGGCGTATCATGCGTCTCAGCAGAGTTATATTTGTCCTCAGGCTCTCGTTAAAGCCTTCCTGCGGCCCCCTGACCACCTTTTCGTTTTCCGTGGTTCCTACAGAGCGATGCTCATAGCCGCGGGTATCTATTATTGCCGCCCGTTCCTCATCTCCTACGAACATCACGGTCTGCCCGTCTGTTATAGCCCGTTTTACCTTATACCAGTCGCTCTCCATTGATACGTCGCCAGCGGTCAGCACGTTTTTAATCATATAATCTATGTACGGAGGCTTATCGGGCAAAGGCTTTTTCATTGTCTCCCGCAGCACATAATCGTTTATGGTTTCCGCATCTGCCATGCCGTTCATGAATACCGCCGCCGCCTCTACCCGCCCGCCTGCGGCAAAGCGGCGTATTATTATGTCAGGATTTATATCCGCCCGAAAGCTTTCTTTAATTCGGCCAATGTTTTCGGAAAACGAGGGAGCTACTGTCTGTTTTCCTTCCTGCCTCTGCTCCTCCGCGTACCGCCAGCCGCCAAAAAAGCCCGGCGCCCCCTTTTCGGTTTCCAGCAATTCAAACTCGCTGCGCTTCCTAGTGAAGCCCAGCGCCAAGGCTATCTTCTTTATTCCGTTCATACCCTGCCCTCCCATGCAAAACTTCTGCGATATATATAGAAGTATCTGCCATAGGGGACAAAAATATGCAATACAGGCAAATATCCCCTGAGAACGCGGCGCGCCCTCAGGGGATATTCAGATTAAATTATGCTGTTTTTATTTTGCCTTTCCGGCTCGATAAGCCTCCTGTACGCAGGCCTGATGTCTCGGGCATGCCTTGCTGTTGGCGTGCACCTTAGAGTTAAGCAGGTGTATGCAGAAGTGGCCGTCAAAGCCGTTGCTCTTGGTAGGATTCGCCATATGAGGCATGGTATGCATGCTTGCAGCCACAGTCTTGCCGTTGTATGTAACCCATATGGGGCGCCTGTTCCACGAAAAGCCCTCCAGGCTCTTCATTACGGCGGTGTCTTCTTTTGTTATAGGCTCGCTGTCCGCGTGATACCAGCCGCCGAAGCGCCTTGCACGGAAGCTTTTGCCGGTACGCACATCAGTCACCGTAAACTTGGCGCCCTTGTTCAGCCATTCGCTGCCGCCCTTGAACCAGTCCAGCAGCACTACGCTGCCCTTGAGCTTGGTAAACGTGGCGTTTTCCTTTGTGAGCTTGTTGGTGCTGTCGAATACGGAATTGAGCGTCTCAGCACCGGCGATACCATCCGCCGAGGAAAGCCCCGCTTTTTTCTGGTATTCAAGCACGGCCTTGCGGGTAGCGCTATCGTATACGCCGCTCATGTCCCGCTTTGACATAAAGCCGCGATCGTACAGCTTCTTCTGCAGCCGCTCCACCTCTTCGCCCTCCATGCCGGTGCGGAGCATGCTTCCGGACGCGGTGTTGGAGCCGGTGAGCGTCAGGTGGGTGCGGTAAACATAGCCCGTGGCGTCATCGGCAACCACATAGAACCACTCGCCAAACACCGCCTTTATGCGCACGCCCTTGCCTGCTGTTAACTGCTTTACAGCGTAGGTATCCTCGCTGGGGCCTCCGCGTATATATGTGCCGTCGTCCAATACATACGCGCCGCGGCTGCCGGAAGAATTTGAAAAGATGTAATCCTGGCGGATATAGCCCACGGTTCCGCTTTTGAGCATTATCCTGTACCAGCCGTTTTCCACCGCCAGCACCTCTACTTCGCTGCCCAGCTCAAGCGTTCCAATGGCGTTGGATTCCTTATCAGGGGATTCCCTGAGGTTGACGCCGTCAGCCGTGATTATACCGGTATCCGCTGCCAGCGCCCCTGTGCAGACCGCAAGAAGCAGCAGCACTGCGGCAGCGCCTGCCATGCGTTTAAGCTTCATCGTTCCTCCTCCGCTCTTATCATTTCCCCCAGCCGCCCTATATCCTCCGCCAGCGTATCAGCCAGTGCACGGTTGTAAATCACGCTTGCGGGATGATACTGTGGCGAAAGCAGCATTCCTTTTCCTTCTATGGTCACGCTTATGCTTCTGCCGTGCAGTTCCCCGACAGTGCGTATCCGCTCGCCCGCCAGCGTTAAAACGGCTTTAAGGGGAGTATTGCCGAGGGTAACTATTATGCGCGGCGAAAGCAGGCAAAGTTCGCTTTTAAGCAGCGGCAGCCCCGCTTTCAGTTCCGCGCCCGTGGGGGTACGGTTTGATACGCTCTTAGGCTTTACATTCACAGGGCGGAACTTTACGGTATTGGTAATATACACCCGGCTTCTGTATATACCTGCGCCGCTTAAAAGCGCATCGAGCTGCTTGCCCGCTTTACCTACAAACGGCCGCCCCTGCTTTGCCTCGTCTCCTCCGGGCGCCTCGCCTATCAGCATCACCAGCGGGTTCACCGGCCCCTCCCCGAATACCGGGTGGGAATAATCACCACGGCCGTCGGCTGTTTCAGCTATGCGCAGCCGCTCTTTTTCGTAAAGCTCAACAAGGCCCATATTACCACCCTGCGCCTACGGGCGGGTTTTCCTCGTATATGGCATTGAAGTTGAGCCGCAGCTGCTCAGTAGCCCGCTTAATATATTCGGTAAGTGAGGCGTTCACGTAATCCTCGAGATCCTGCATTCCCTGTATGAGGGTATTCCTGTCCGTATCCGAGATATTCTGAACGTTGTTCAGGTAGTTCCCTATCTCCCTTATGAGCCGCTGTGCCTCCTGTTTGGCATTTTGCAGATCCTCGTTGCCTCCGCCGTAGTTATACCACGAAGGCGTATGCAGCGAGCAGGTCGCTCCCATACTTCCACCCTCCATCGTCATTGCGTACTCCTCGGAGGTAACGCCGGTATAAACGGCATTTGGTATGTACTGTTTGACCAATATGGGATCAATGTCCGCATACATTGAGTCATTGTGTATCAGCACCACAGAGCCCGATATAACATTATAACAATAGGGCGATGCAAGCTGGCCGCTATCCTGGCATATACTGGTCTGTACATGCATATCGCATACCTCGGCAGGCGCCGCGTCCTTTGCGAACCAGTCCGTCACTGGAAGATGCCCTGCGGAGTCGGCATAGCAGGCGTCGGTGGCCAGCTTGCCGGATATGGAGCAGACGGTGCACTTTTCAAGCCCTATCTCATTGGGAGACTCATCGATTATGGGTTTATTCTGCAAGCCCTCATGTATCTTTGACATAAAGGTCTTCCACAGGGGCGCCGCGTATTTGCCGCCTGTGGACTTGCTCTTGAGCTTTGGCGTAAAGTCATCGTGGCCTATCCATACGGTAGCTGTATAGTAGGGGGTCATACCTGCAAAGTACACGCTGCCGTAATCCGAGTTGGTACCGGTCTTGCCCGCCACTGTCATGCCGGATATTTTCGCGTTGGTACCAGTGCCGGAGTTTACCGCCTCTGTGAGTATATCCACCAGCATATAAGCCGTTGACTTCTTAAATACGGTATGCTTTTCCCTTATCTCGTCAGCGTCGAGTATGACCTTGCCGCTTTCGTCCACTATCCTCGTAAAGGACAACGGTTCCTGATACTCGCCCCCGTTTGCTATCGCTCCGTATGCCGCCGCCATCTCTATGGGGGTTATGTTCGTGGTGCCCAGCGCCATGGCGGAGCCCGTCTTCGATATGCGTGACGGATCTACTCCCAGCAGCTCAAGATAATTTGCGCTGTTGTCAAAGCCCACGTGTTCAAGAAGCGTCCTCGCCGCCGCCACGTTGAGGGAATTCACCACGCCCTGCCTGAGCGTCAGAGGGCCTATGTAACTTTCACTGCCTATGTAGGGGTAGCCCTTTTCGCTGTCCCATCCCTCGATCGGGCAGGGGAAATTTTTAATTATGGTAGCCGGGGAAGCACCCATATCCAGCGCCGGCCCGTATACCGCCAGAGGCTTTATGGATGAACCTACCTCCGATGGGCTCTGCGCCCTGTTAAGTCCCTTTTTTATGGTGGGGGTGTCCCTTCCGCCTACTATGGCCCTAAGCTCGCCGGTGTGGTAATCGAGCACCACAGCCGCTGCCTGAGGCTCGATAGTAGTTATGGTGTTGCCATCGGCGCTGGTCTCTGTCTTTGTGGCCGTGCTGGGGTCTGCAAGCTGTGGATATTTCTCCCAGGTGGAGAGCTTATCCTGCACCATGTGCTGCATCTCCGTATCCACAGTGAGATAAATATGGTATCCGCCTGTGCGCAGCTCATTCTCTATTGCGGAACGATTGGCGCGCGTATCCAGCATATCCCGCTGCTTGAGAAGATGCGTAACTATGTCACGAATGCCGTATTCGACGAAATAGGGCATATCGTACAATTCTGTGCTGGCGGATTTTTCCTTTATGTTCACCCTCTCGTTCAGCGCAGCCTCGTACTGCTCATGGGTTATGAAGCCGCCCTCGTACATGGCCAGCAGCACCACATTGGTGCGTCTGTCGGTGACGTACATCTGGTTGTTATTTTCGAGGGAGTACTTATACTGCTCCTCGGTTATGCCCTTGGAATTATGCAGCTCCTCCAGCTCCTGCCGCGCAGAGTCGCTCAGCGTCCTCGTATAGGTATTGGAGCGCGGGTTGGTATAGTAGGGCTTTTGCACCATTCCGGCGAGCATGGCGCACTCGCGTATGGTAAGCTCGCTCATCTCCTTGCCGAAATAGTCCTTGGCGGCGGTCTTAAAGCCGTAGTTGGAGGCGCCCAGGTATACGTCGTTCATGTACGCCGCAAGTATCTCATCCTTATCCATGATATCCTCGAGCTCCATGGAAAGGTAAGCTTCCTTTATCTTGCGCTTGTAGGACTGCTCGTTGGAAAGCACCTTATTCTTTATAAGCTGCTGGGTTATTGTGCTGCCGCCGTGGGTATCGGTATTGCGCAGGGTATTTATAACGGCGGAAAACAGCCTCTTGTAGTCCACGCCGTCATGCTTGTAGAAGCGCACGTCCTCTATGGAAATCAGGGCATTCTTGAGCATATCCGGTATCTCGCCTATATCCGCCCAGTCCCGATATTCCATGCCGGCGTAAGTGGTTATGAGCTTGCCGTCCTTGTCGTATATGTAGGAAGTCCTGTCGCTCTTGGTGAGCTGTGCAGGATCTATGTCCTCGGTAGTCTCGATGTATGCCTTGGCTACACCGGTAACGAGACCCAGCCCCGCGCTTCCGGCGATAATTACGGTCACCGCCATGACCTTGAGTACGGTAAACAGCAGCTCCAGAATAAAGCTGCGGCTGCCTCTGCGCTCGGTAAACAGCTCCTCGTCCACCTGCTTTTCACTTTTGCGGCCAAGCAGCTCCTTAATTTTATTTATGACGGACTCTATCCGGCCCGCCACGTCCCGCTTTTCCCGCTCCGGCGCGTCCTCGGGCGCTTCCTCCCGCCTGTGCCGCCTCGGCATATCTATACGGGTGGTGCCGCCTTCCTGCTCCGCCCCGTCAAAGCCCCTGTCCTTATTCTCGAAATCGTCCATTTATATCGTTTGCCTTTCATAAAACGGCCCGGCCCATGGGCCAAGCGCTGCTATCTTCATTATATTTGGGTGTATTATAGCATATTTTACTGTCCTTTCTCAATACGCCACGGCCGGCATATAATGAATTAACAATCAGTTCATGACTTTTTATGTCGAAGGACAAATTTCAAAAGGAGCGGCAACATGGAAAACTGTGGAGATATATCTTCGAGGAAGCGCAGGAAACCATACATAAGAAAGCTCTGCCTCGCCCTTGCAATGCTGGCTGCCGTTGGCATAGTATGGCTCATCATATCCGTAAACAACAGTATGCGTCCCGCCCTCGCAAACCTTGCGGAGACCCGCATAAATTCCATTGCCACGGAAGCCATGAATCAGGCTATAACCGAAAGCCTCAACAGCGGCTCAGACTATGACTGCCTCATAACCTCATATGACAACGGCGAAAAAGTCTATATGCTCCAGGCTGACGCAAGACGCATGAATCTGCTGGCATCCGAGTGCTGTGCCGCAGCACAAAAACGCATAGCAGAAGTCGGGGAGCAGGGCGTATCCTTGCCTCTGGGCACCGTGTCCGGGATAACCTACCTTACCGGCCGCGGCCCCCGCATAAGGGTCACCTTCACCCCCGCAGGCAGCGTATACAGCGAGTTCTGCTCCACTCTTTCCTCCTCAGGCATAAACCAGTCCCTGTACAGGGTAAACCTAAGGCTCACCGCAAGCATACGGCTTATTATGCCCGGCATATCCCGGAGCATAAAGGTAAGCTCCGAGGCGGCCATAGCCGAAAGCATAATCGTAGGCGAGGTTCCGCAGGTATACACCAACGTAGAGAGCACAGATGATATGCTCAACCTTATACCCACAGAACCGCTGGATTGATTTTACATTTACACATATGGCGCACGGGACTTGCCCATGGTATAATTGTGCCATGAAAAAGCTGACGGTATTTATACTTACAATATGTGTGCTGTTTGCGGCGGCAGCGGCCAATGCGGCGTCGCCCTCACCGGCTCCGGACGTTACGCCCTCGCCCACGCCTGCTCCAAACCCGGCCATAACGCCTTATTCCGGCAACGTGCCCGCCTTTTCCGGCCTTATCGGCATGAACTATTCCGGAGACGACGTGGTGCGTGTGC
The DNA here is from genome assembly GCA_900543475.1 of uncultured Eubacteriales bacterium. Taxonomy (GTDB): domain Bacteria; phylum Bacillota; class Clostridia; order Christensenellales; family CAG-138; genus Pelethousia; species Pelethousia gallinarum. Next base: position 21,711 of record UQRU01000013.1, on the reverse strand, counting down.
AGATACGCCTGCGGGATCTCTGCTACTTCAATTTCAAGCCCACCGGAATTTACCAGAGCATGACCGCCAATGCGGCAAAGGCCTTCCAGCTCAAGCACACCACCGATGACGGCGCGCCCATGATATCAGACGGTACCATAGGCGACCAGACCATGACCATACTCTTTCGCCACGGTGTGAGCAGAGCCGATATAGCGGCCAATATACCCATAGGCACCAGCCAGGTAAAGGACGGCGCCGTAAAAGGCGAGGCCATGGTATGGAGCGATGTGAAGGCTGCCCTGTCCGTGGGCAGTTCCTATCTCGTTACCGATTACAATACCGGCTCCACCTTCTACCTCCAATATGCAAGCGGTGAAAACCACGCCGAGATGGAGGTCAGAGATTCCCAAAGCTCCGCCGCTGTGAGAGAGGTGTTCGGCGGTGAGTTCAATTTTTCAAAGCGAGCCGTGACCGTCACCATAAACGGCAAGCAGATAGCCGCATCGCTTCAGGGCTGGCCCCACGGCAGCGATACCATACCTTCCAACGACATGAACGGACATATCTGCCTTTACTTTGACGGCAGCCTTTCCCACGTAGGCTCGCTGCCAGATGCCGAGCATCAGGAGCTTGTATACAGAGCTTCTGGCCAAAGCTGATCTTTAAGCGCGCAAAAGCCGGGAATATTTCCCGGCTTCAGAGTGTCAAAAAAGTGGCTGAATGCCACTTTTTTGAGTTTTACGGGTTTTGCCTCTCGCATTCGCTCCCGGGCGGCAAAATCCGCAAAGTACGAAAACCTCTGGGTTTTCATCCGTTCTGACGCACATGTCGTCAGAGCCGGATTAAACATAAGGGGCTGCGGCCCCTTATCATCCCTGGGGTTTTTTGACAGACTGAAGCCGGGAATATTTCCCGGCTTATTATTAATCTCTTAAGCCCGCCCTGGCATCAAGTTCTTTATTGAGTATATCCGCCGCCTTGTCTATCACTGCTATCTCCTCCGGCGTGAGCTGCTCCAGAACGTTCCGTGTTATGGTCCTTACATTTTCCTCCAGCATGTCGCTGTAACCGTAGAACTTCTCGGAAAGCTCAAGGTTGTATTCCCTGCCGTCCTCTTGCGAGGGCTGCCGTATTATATATCCCTTTTTCATGAGAGAATTGACCTTATATGTGGCGTTCGACTGGGATATTCCTATGAACCGGGCAAATTGTCCTATTGTTGGTCTGCCCAGAGCGTATATTATCTCAAGCGAAAAAACCTCCATGGCACTGAGGCTCCCATCTCTTTCCCTTACTCGGGTAAATATTTTGCGATAGAATTCCAGTCTCAGCTTTTGAAAGGTCTTTAGCATTTTTTCAAGCATCATTCAGATTACGGCCTCGTATCCGGGCGAATCGCCCTGTTATCATGTATCTTAATATATCACATTAGGACTTTATCATTTTTTCCCATTCCTGTCAACGCGGCCTTTTTCTCTCTTTTTTCCTTGTATTTCATATATGTAGCCATGCCGCCGCGCATATGCCGCTCGTCCTTGTTTTTTTGCAGCACTTCGCGTACCTGCTCCGCCACATTGGGGTCGATATACCTGAGACGCTCACTCATATCCTTGTGAACTGTAGACTTGCTTATACCGAACTTCTTTGCGGCCTGTCGTACTGTAGCTCCGCTCTCGACTATATAATTCGCAACTTCCAATACCCTGTCCTCTATATATTCGTACATTTAGCCTTACCCCCAATATGCTTTGGTAAAGCTTATGAGCGGCATACGCCATGTATGCGGGACAGGGCTGCAATTATTTTTTGCAGTCAAATGGAATGCATCGCCGCCCGTTGTTTTTGATATGTTTTACTTTTTCGGCATACTAAAAGAAGGCCTTACGGCCTTCTCAGAGTGTCAAAAAAGTGGCAAAACGCCACTTTTTTGAGTTTTCTCATTCGGTGCTTGCGCCTATGGCGCGGCCAGCACCTCATGCAGGGAAAGCCTTGCTACGCAAGCGCCTTTTGCGGATTTGCCGCACATGTCGCCAAATCCGAATAAAGCCATAAGGGGCTGCGGCCCCTTATCAACCCCGGGGTTTTTCGACAGACTGAGAAGGCCTTACGGCCTTCTTTAAATTTACTGCATTACTTGTTTTCCTTGATGGCAGCCTGAGCTGCCGCAAGGCGAGCTATAGGTACGCGGAAGGGGGAGCATGATACGTAGTCCAGACCTACCTTATGGCAGAACTCGATGCTGGAAGGATCTCCGCCGTGCTCGCCGCATATTCCCATGTGAATGTCGAAACGGGTTTCACGGCCCATCTTGGCGGCCATTTTTACCAGCTTGCCAACGCCCTTCTGGTCGAGCTTGGCAAAGGGATCGTTCTCGTAGATCTTCTTGTCGTAATAGGCGTTCAGGAACTTGCCCGCGTCGTCACGGCTGAAGCCGAAGGTCATCTGAGTCAGGTCGTTGGTACCGAAGGAGAAGAACTCGGCTTCCTTTGCGATCTCATCGGCAGTAAGCGCCGCGCGGGGGATCTCTATCATGGTGCCGACCTTGTAGTCCAGCTTGAAATCGGCCTTTTCCATCTCTTCGTTGGCGGTCTTGGTGACGATCGCCTTGACGTATGCAAGCTCCTTCGCATCGCCTATGAGAGGAATCATTATCTCAGGTACCAGGTTCCAGTCGGGATGCTTCTTCTGCACGTTGATGGCTGCGCGAATGACCGCGCGGGTCTGCATCGCAGCGATCTCGGGGAAGGTAACGGACAGGCGGCAGCCGCGATGACCCATCATGGGGTTGAACTCGTGGAGACCGGCAATAATGCCCTTTATCTGCTCAACGGTCTTGCCCTGCGCCCTTGCAAGCTGCTCAATGTCTGCTTCCTCTGTGGGAACAAACTCGTGAAGCGGAGGATCCAGGAAGCGAATGGTTACAGGGTAGCCTTCCATTGCCTCATATATGCCCTCGAAGTCGCTCTGCTGCATGGGCAGCAGCTTTGCAAGAGCAGTCTCGCGCTCCTGAACGGTATCGGAGCAAATCATCTCGCGGATAGCCTCGATGCGGTCGCCCTCAAAGAACATATGCTCGGTGCGGCAGAGACCGATGCCCTCTGCACCCAGTTCGCGGGCCTTCTTAGCATCGTGAGGAGTATCGGCGTTGGTGCGCACGCTGAGCTTGCGGTACTTGTCCGCCCAGCCCATGATGCGGCCGAACTCGCCGCTTATGGAAGCGTCAACAGTGGGAATAACGCCGTCGTATACGTTGCCGTTGGAACCGTCGAAGCTTATCCAATCACCCTCGTGATAGGTCTTGCCAGAGAGGGTAAAGCACTTGTTTGCTTCGTCCATGGTGATGGCAGAGCAGCCAGATACGCAGCACTTGCCCATTCCGCGGGCTACTACCGCAGCGTGGCTGGTCATGCCGCCGCGCACGGTCAGTATGCCCTGTGCGGCCTTCATGCCTTCTATGTCCTCGGGGCTGGTCTCAAGACGTACCAGTACAACCTTCTCACCCTTTGCGGCCTCAGCCTTTGCATCTTCGGCAGTGAATACGATCTTGCCGGAAGCAGCGCCGGGAGATGCGCCAAGAGCCTTACCTATGACTTCTGCCTTCTTGGCCGCTGCGGCGTCAAACTGGGGATGGAGCAGAGTATCAAGGGTGCGGGGCTCTATCATGGCCACAGCTTCCTGCTCGCTTATCATGCCCTCGTCCACCAGATCGCAGGCGATCTTCAGTGCGGCGGAGGCGGTACGCTTGCCGTTGCGGGTCTGGAGCATGTAGAGCTTCTGGTTCTCTACGGTGAACTCCATATCCTGCATGTCGCGGTAGTGCTTTTCAAGTATATTGCAAACATCTTCAAACTGTGCAAATGCCTTGGGGAACTTCTCCGCCATCTCGCTGATGGGCATAGGAGTACGGACACCGGCCACAACGTCCTCGCCCTGAGCGTTGGTCAGGAACTCGCCAAACAGCTTCTTTTCGCCGGTGGCGGGGTTGCGGGTGAATGCAACGCCTGTGCCGCAGTCATCACCCATGTTACCGAATGCCATCATCTGTACGTTTACAGCGGTGCCCCAGGAGTAAGGTATGTCGTTATCCCTGCGGTATACGTTGGCACGGGGATTATCCCAGCTGCGGAATACGGCCTTTATGGCATAGAGGAGCTGATCCTTGGGATCGTCGGGGAAATCCTTACCTATCTTCTTCTTGTATTCGCCCTTGAACTGATGGGCAAGGGTCTTGAGGTCATCAGCCGTGAGCTCGGTGTCCATGGTGACTCCGCGCTCTGCCTTGAGCTTATCTATGAGCTGCTCAAAGTACTTTTTGCCAACCTCCATAACTACGTCGGAATACATCTGGATGAAGCGGCGGTAGCAGTCCCATGCCCAGCGGGGGTTGTTGGACTTCTTTGCTATCACCTCTACCACCTGCTCATTGAGGCCCAGATTAAGTATGGTATCCATCATGCCGGGCATAGAGGCCCTGGCGCCGGAGCGGACGGATACCAGCAGGGGATTCTCACTGTCGCCGAACTTCTTGCCGGTGATCTTCTCCAGCTTTCCGAGGTATTCGAATATCTCGGCTACGATATCTTCGTTGATCCACTTGCCGTCCTCATAGTACTGAGTGCAGGCTTCGGTAGTCACGGTAAATCCCGGAGGAACAGGCAGACCCAAGCCGGTCATCTCGGCCAGGTTTGCGCCCTTGCCGCCCAACAGCTCACGCATCTGGGCGTTGCCTTCGCTAAAAAGGTATACGTACTTTTTTGCCATGGTTTGTCCTCCTGCTGTAAATGATATATAAATTTGTTTGTAAGCCTGCAGAAAGCGATAAAGCCCCAATTTCTTGTGGCTTCCTAATTATAACATACCACCGAAAATATTCAACCGGTTGGGGCATTATTTTGCAGCATTCCCTGCATTCTATTTCTTTATAACAAGATTAAATGATTCGAGAATTGCACGTGCTTTCCCAGATAGGTATTATTTCAGCTTATAGCTGTTCCATAGCCCGAAAAGGCCGCTCCAAAACGTATTCCCCGTAGGCGTGCAAAGCCGTTTTGAGCTGGCTGCGCACCGCCTCCGGCAGCACCACCCGGTCCATATCCTGGTTGGAGAGCAGGAGCATCCGGCGCACCGCTTCCAAGGCCAGGGGGCTGATGTCCAGGCTATCCCCGTCCCGGCAATCCATGCACACCGCCCCGCCGGCCCGGGGGGAAAAGGACAATTGGTTCAAGTGCCGCAGGTCTTGCCCACAGCGGGCGCAATGGGTGAGCCTGGGGGCATAGCCCTGTAAGGCCAGGCACCGGGCCAGGAAGCAGATGGCCAGGTCCGTGGGGTTTTGTTCCTTGTAGGCGGCATAGCTAAGGGCGTAATACAGTAGGCCAAACAGCCCTTCATTGGGCTGGCCGGGGGCTGTAATGGCATCAGCCACGGAGAGCATATACGCCCCAGCGGCAAACCGGCCCACATCCTCCCGCAAAGGGTAGAACCGTTCCCGCACGTCGCAATTATCCACGGTCATCTTGCCCTTCCCTTCAAAGAGCACATATTCCCCATAGGTGAAGAGCTCGCTACAGCCAAAAAGCCGGGAATTTGGTTTCCGGCATCCCCGGGCAGCGGCGGAAAGCTTGCCCCGTTCCCGGGTCAAAATGGTAAGGATCCGGTCGCTGTCCCGGTAATTGGCATAGCGCAACACGATGCCTGTCAAGGTCCATGTGGGCATAGCCTTCCTCCTTTCCATTTTTGTCAGGGATTGCTTGGCATGTTCCCCTGCCTTCCCACCGATACTGAAAATAACCTGGGCGGACTGATCCGCCTCTTTGGGAAAGGAGATCCAGCCATGCCCCAATCCCCTGTTGTCACCGCTTGGGCCCGCTTTGCCAAAACCGGCGCCCCAGCGGACTACCTGGCATATCGCCAAGCCCAAGCCCGGGCCCGTTTGCCCCAGGGCCCATCTCCCGCCCCAGGCGGGGAACGCCCCTAGCGGGCGGTCCGGAAGCGCCCGCCGCTTGCCCGATACCGGACGGTGCGAACCCAGCCTGAAAAGGGTTGCCGGGCGCCCTGCTGGCATATCTGCAGCGGCTCCCTTAGCGCGGTCGCCCGCCAGCCCCATAGGGAAAAGTGGCCTTGGGCCACTTTTCTCAGCCTGTCGAAAAACCCCCGGGGGTTCGGGGGCCGCAGCCCCCGGAGGCTTTGATCGGATTTGGCGACATGCGCGTCAAATCCGCAAAAAGCCTTGCGTAGCAAGGGTTTCCTTGCATAGCTCCCTGGCCGCGCCGTAGGCGCAAGGGAGCTATGCACACCTCGAAAAAGTGGCGCAAGCCACTTTTTCGACAGCCTGTCTATGCGCCCGACCGTCCGGGCCCCTATCCTTCGTAGCCCAGCTCCCCCAGGAAGCTGGGGTTGTTGCGCCAGTCCTCCTTCACCTTCACCCACAGCTGTAGGTTCACCCGGCTGCCCAGCAACCATTCCATATCCTTGCGGGCCTCGGAGCCGATCCGTTTGAGCATGGCCCCGCCTTTGCCGATGATGATGCCCTTATGGCCGGCCCGCTCGCAATAGATGGTGGCCCAAATATCCTGTACCCCGTCTGGCCGGGCTTCGATCTTATCCATACTTACCCCCAGGCCGTGGGGGACTTCCTCCCGGAGCAGCTCCAGGGCTTTTTCCCGTATAATCTCCCCGCAAAGCACCCGTTCCGGCTGATCCGTCACCATGTCGTCGGGGAAATACTGGGGGCCCTCCACAAGATACCCCGTCAGCATGGCTTCCAGCTGATCCAAGCCCCGGCCTTCCAAGGCGGACAGCTTCACCATGCCCTGTAAAAACCCTTCCCCTTCCAGCCGTTCCCGAGCCGTCTCGATCTGATCCAGGGTGCACAGGTCCGCCTTATTGATGGCAGCCACCACCGGCGCCTTGGCCTCTTTCAGCCGGCCCAGCAACGTCTCGTCCTTGGGCCCGATCCCCCGGCTGGCGTCCGCCACAAAGAGAATGGCCTCCACCTCGTTCAGGGCGTCGAAGGCCACCTTGCACATATATTCCCCCAGGCGGTTTTTCGGCGTGGTCACCCCGGGCGTGTCCAAAAAGACCATCTGCCGTCCCGGCCGGGTCAGCACCCCCATCACCCGGTTCCGGGTAGTTTGGGCCCGCTGGGACACGATGGACACCTTTTGCCCGATCATCTGGTTCATCAGGGTGCTTTTCCCCACGTTGGGGGAGCCGATGATGGATATGAACCCCGACCGATAGCTCATCCCATATCCCCCGCCGTAAAGGCCGCCGGCAACAGCTGTTCCAGGGTGTAGATGGTATATTCCCCGTCCTTATTGGCGCACACCACCGGCATCTGGGGGTGGCAAAACTCCGCCAGCACCTGCCGGCATACCCCGCAAGGCACTGCATACCCCTCCCCATCCCATATAATGGCCAGGGCGTCAAAACGCCGTTCCCCCTCGTATACCGCCTTAAACATGGCGGTGCGCTCCGCGCAATTGGTGGGGCTATAGGATGCGTTTTCGATGTTGCAACCCATATAGTAGGCCCCGCTGCTGGCCTTCAAGCAAGCCCCCACCCGGAATTTGGAATAGGGGACATAGGCCCGACTCCTTGCCTCAGTGGCCATGCGCACCATGCTTCTCGCTTCAAATTCGTGTATGCCGCTCATCGCAATACTCCCATCTTCTCCAGGATCTCCTCTTGCCTACTATACATTTGGGCAGCGTCCTCCGGCTCCATATGGTCATAGCCCAACAGGTGCAATACCCCATGTACCGTCAAAAAGCTCAACTCCCGCACCGGGGAATGGCCGTACTCCATAGCCTGGGCCAAGGCTTTATCCAAAGAGATCACAATATCCCCCAGGAACCCGTCCGGGATGGCGGCAATCTGCGCCCCCTCCTCCATGGGGAAGCTCAGCACGTCCGTAGGCCGGTCCAAAGCCCGAAAATCCCGATTCAGGACCCGGATGGCTTCATCGTCCACCACCTGCACCGACAACCAGGCATCCCCTTGCCCTTCCTGCTCCAAGGCGAACTGACCTGCCCGGCCAATGGCCCCTTCCACATCCAAGCCGCCGGGAGCAACCGTTTCCATGGATATCTCTATCATGGCTTTTTCTCCTCAGGATATTCGATCCGATCGTGCATAATGCCGCTGAAGGTCCGCAAAAAGCTCCGCTCGATCTCCGTAAGCTCATGGAAGGTAAGGGGAGCGTTGGACAGCAGGTTTTCCGCCCCATCGGTAAGCTTGCTCCAGATCACCTTGTGCACCATTTCCTCCCGGGCCTCCCGGGTGCAATCCCCCAGGCTGCGCACCGCCGCCTCGCAGCAATCTGCCAGCATGACGATGGCCCCTTCCCGGCTGGAAGGCCGGTTGCCAGGATAGCGGAATTTCCTTGCGTCCACCTCGCCCCCGGCTTTTTTCTGGGCCTGGTAATAAAAATACGCCACCAAGGAATTGCCATGGTGCTCCGCCGCGATGCGGATCACCTGGCTGGGCATTTTATATTTGGCCAATAGGGCCGCCCCGTCCTTCTGGTGGGCGATGATCACCGCGGCGCTCTCCTCCGGGGCCAAGGTGTCGTGAATATTGGCGCCCTGTTGGTTTTCCTTGAAATATTGGGGCCGCCGCAGCTTGCCCACATCGTGGTAGCAAGCCCCCACCCGGGCCAGCAGGGGGTCTGCGCCCACCCGCTCTGCCGCAGCCTCTGCCAAAGCGGCTACGTTCATACTGTGCTGGTAGGTGCCGGGGGCCTCGTACATCAGCTGTTTTAACAGGGGATTGCTGGTATTGAGCAGCTCGTTGAGCCGGGCGGGGGTGGCGATATCGAACAGGTTCTCCCAAATGCTCAGGGAGCCCACCACCAATAGGCCGCTAAACAGGGCGCTCAACAGCACCCAGGCCGCATCCATCAAGGTGGTGCCTAGGCTCTTGCTGGCGATCACATACACCGCCACCAGGCAGATGCCGCCTGCCGCGCCGCCCACGCCGGCTGCGGCGATGATCGCTCCCCGGGTCTGCACCTTGCGCAGGGCAAAGGTGGAAGCCAGGGCGAAGGCCAGAGTAAAGAGCAGCATGGCCCCCGCGTCAAAGCCGAAGGCGCTGCCTGGCTGGGAGGCCAGCATACCGCCTAACAGGGCCAACAGCACCCCGCTGCACAGGCCTGCCCGCTCCCCCACCAGGATGGCGATCAGCATGGCCGCCAAGGGCAGGGGGGTCAAGTGGATATCCAGCATATTGCACAACAAGGCCAGGGGCGGCGCCGCCGTTAACAACAGGCCCATGATCAGCAGCCGCTTTAGGTCCTGTAGGGTCTGGGGCTGCAGGGCATACAGGCCGCAGGCAAACAGGGCATAGGCCAGCAGCACATACAAAGCCAAGCCCACCCGGATCAAGGTATCGTTGGAGCCGCCCTCCACCATGTCCATCTGGGTCAACAGGGCCATCTGCTCGCTGGTCACCGTAGCCCCTTCCCGTACGATCGCATCGCCCCGTTTGATCTGCACCGGTTCCACCTGCTGGGCCGCCGTCTGCCGGGCCGCCTGGGTGGCCGCCTCATCTACGATATAGGTGGGCTGCAAATATTCCGTAAGCACCAGCTCGCCCGTCTGCTTTAGGCCGGCGCTCAAGCTGGCGGCCGCGTTTACCTCTGCAATAGCAGCCGTCCGCACGTTTTCAAGGCTACTCTCCGTCAGGCCGCCTGTAAGGGCGGTGGTGATCTTGGGCAGCACGATCTCCCGCAGCATGGTCATCTCCGCTTCTGTGGCCATCAGTACCCCCAACAGGGCCTCCCGGTCCAGAGCCGGCGTAGTTACCCCACCCAAGGAGGAAACCAACTGCTCTGTAAGCAAGGCTTCCCATTCTGCTTGGGTAGGGGCCTCGGTGGCCGCCTGCTGCAAAGCCTTTGCCCGCACGTCCGTCAGGCTGTCAAAAAAGCCCGACGCCCCCTGTTCCAAGGTTTCTACCAGCGCTTGGTCGATTTGATAAACCGGCTGCACGCCATTCATAGCGCTTTGCCGCAAGGATTCCGTTGCGCCTTCGTCATCCATGGTCTGGTTGGCATGGATGGTAACGGGCGCCGGTTCCCCCTCTGCCACCCGATAGCGCCGGGGGGTAATACAGGCCAACCCCGCAAAATACGCGGAAAGTAGGGTCAGGATCAGAAGCACCCCTGCGACGGCTTGCTTATATACGCCTGGCTTGGTCTTGCGTTCCCGCTGCTTTGCCATGGTAGGCCTCCCTTCCCTCTATCCTTCATCCTGCCCGCGGTTCCGGCCAGCTTCCGCCCGGTCGTAAGCCCGGATGATCCGCTGCACCATTTCATGCCGCACCACATCCTTGTGGGTCAAATACACCTGGCTGATGCCTTCCACGTCCCGCAATACCTCCAGGGCATGGACCAACCCGCTCTTTTTCTCTCGAGGCAGGTCGATCTGGGTAATGTCCCCGGTCACCACCACCCTGGAACCTTCGCCAAAGCGGGTGAGGAACATCTTCATTTGCTCGCAGGTACAGTTTTGGGCCTCATCCAAAATAATGTAGGCGTTATTTAGGGTGCGGCCCCGCATATACGCCAGCGGCGCCACCTCGATGGCTCCCCGTTCCACCAGCTGATGGAAATTTTCCGAACCCAGGAAGTCGTATAGGGCGTCGTACAACGGCCGCAGATACGGGTCCACCTTGTTTTGCAGGTCTCCCGGCAGGAATCCCAGCTTTTCCCCGGCTTCCACCGCGGGCCGGGTCAGGATGATCTTGTCCACCTCTTTATTCTTAAAGGCCAATACCGCCATGGCCACCGCCAAATAGGTCTTGCCGGTGCCTGCGGGGCCCACCCCGAATACCACCGTATGCCGTTTGAGGGCGGAGACGTATTTTTTCTGGCCCAGGGTCTTGCACTTGATCCTGCGGCCCTTGTTGGTGAAAGCCACCACATCGTCCAGCAGCTCCAGGATCAGCTCCCCGTTGCCCTCCTTGGCCAGGTCCACCGCATAGCGGATCCGGCTCCGGTCGATGTTTTCCCCCCGGCGCAGGATGGTCAGCAGCCTGTCCACCACCTCATGGGCCAAGGCAGCGGCTTCCGCCTCCCCGGTAATGGAAATGCTCCCTCCATCGGTTTTGATGTTGGCGCCGGTCTCCTGCTGGATGATGCTCAGGTTCTCGTCGAATACCCCGAACAGCCGCAGCACCTCGTCCATGCTTTCTACAGCGATCTCATATTGCCGGGGCGCCTGGGCGCCCATGGTTTCCCGATCAAATTCCTGCATACGCTTGTTTACAACGCTCCACTTTGTGCGATATTTTCTTCCGCGATCACCTGGAGTTCCACGGTGACCCCGGTTTCATCCTGGCTGCTGACGGTCTGTACCGATAGGATGCGGGCGGTCTTATCCACCCCCTGGTCCATCAGCGCCCTGGCACCCGCCTCCGCCATGGGCAAAAGCTCCGCCTGGGTAAAGGTCCTTGGCATATCTGCCAGCTGGTAGCAGGTTACTTCCTGCACCCTTAGGGGCGCCCCCACCCCCAGCACCGCCCCTTGGCTGGTTTCCGTCTCGTATTCTTCAAAAGGGACGGCCGGTTCCGGCAGGGTATAGCCCAACAGGGACAGCTGGGTATAGGTATAGGTTTCCCCGGTGCGGCAGGGGGCCACCTGGGCATAGGGCGCCGTATAGGAGAACCGGTACAATACCCGGGCGATCACTTCTCCCCGGGCCTGTACGGCCAGATCCTCCCCCAGCTCCCCGGTGATCAGCTTCTGCCCCTTGAGCACCGCGTCCCCGGCCTGAAACAGGGCCTTGCCCTGCAGGGGGACGATCCGGCGGATGACCCCGTCCCGGGCGGCATAGATGCTTTGGGGCGGGCCCTCCTCCAACACGGTAGGCTCCTGGCCCGCCTCCTGGATGGACAGCTGCAACACCACCCCTTTGAGTTCCGCTCCCGCCCAGGCGATCCGTGGGTCTGTAGCCATCACCGCCTTGCCCAGCTGGCTGGTGATCACCTGGCCCCGGGGCGTTCCCGCCCGGATGCCCATCTCCTCCAGCGTGGCCATGAGCTGGGCGGGGGTCACCTGGTCGCAGCCCTCGAAGCGAAAAAACCACACATACCGGGAGCTTAGCAGCAGCGCCGCCAATACGGCGATCCAGCCCAAGGCCAACACCTTGCGAAACCACAGCCGGGATAGGGCGATGGGCAGGCCATGCTTTTCCAGGATATGGATCCGGCAGCCCAGGTTCCGGTTCAGCTTGCGCAGGGCGTAAAAGCTGCCTACGCTCACGTTGGCGGTCATGGTGTTCCGGCCCGTGCGCTGCACGTTCCAAATGGAAAGCCCCGCCTCCATGGCCCGGTTCACAAACCGCTCCAGGCCAGCTCCTTCCAGCTTTATCATAACATATCCCGCAAGAGAATTCCACATATCCACGCCGCTTCCTCCCCTCTGCCGGATGGCGCCTGGCCGCTTTTTACAGTTTGTTCACCATTATTTCCCTGCTTCCCCGTATCGAACCGCCTCTACGTTGCCGCAAATGAACATCCGTTCCGGGCTCAGCTCCTTAAGGGTAAGCCCTTTGCCGCTCACCACCAGCATCCCCTCCCGGGTATACAGACAGATCTCCTGTTCCCGATATTGGTACAAGCCCTTGTGATTTTCCACCAGGGCCCAATCCCTGCCCAATAGGGTCACCTTGGGCGTGCCCGCCGCTTCCTCCGGCAGGTCCAGGGCGGAAAGGAACCGCCTGCCCAGCTTGATGCGCCGCTTATTTTTCTGCATAATAAAAGCCCCCATACTTGATATGGTATGCGGGCTGGAGCCTGAATATTTTCCCCTAGGCCTCCCCTTCCTGGATCTCATCCATCAGGGCCAGGAAATGGGCGAACACCTCTTGTAGCAGCACTTCGCTTTCAATGGTCACGTAGGTTTCCTCCTCCCCCTCCGGCACCACATGGAGCAGCACCACCTCCGCCTCCTCTTCGGAGGCTTCCTCCTCCAAGGGGCTCAAGGCGATATACCGTTCCCCTTCATAGAGGAAGGTCAGGATATGGGAAAACCGGGCGGGTTCCCCCGCTTCATCCAAAAGGACCACTTCGTCCAGCAGGTCATGTTCCATTTCGCTTCCCTCCTAGAATGAATCATAGCTTAGGGTTGGTGGCGAGATATCCTTGGAGGATCATCACCGCAGCCACCTTATCCACCACCTTGCGCCGGGCCCGCCAATCCAGGGAAGCCTCCCCCAGGGCCCGTTCCGCCGCCACGGTGGTAAGCCGTTCGTCGTAAAAGGCGTGCTCCCCTTCAAAGCCCGATAGCACCAGGTCCGCAAAGGCTTTGACCTTTTCGCTTTGAAAGCCGTAGCTGCCGTCCATATTCCGGGGCAAGCCGAACAGCAGCCGCACCGGCGCATACTGCGCCGCCAGGCTGCGGATATAGGCTGCGTCCGCCGCCTCGTCCCCGGTGCGGGTATAGGTTTCCAACCCCTGGGCCGTCAGCCCCAGGGGATCGCTCACTGCGATGCCGATCCGCTTATCCCCCACATCCAGCGCCAACACCCGCCGCATACTCAATCCACCTCGTGGGTTTGCACATAGTAGCGGACCAGCTCTTCCAACAGCTCGTCCCGCTCCAGAATGCGGATCATATACCGGGCGTTGTTATAGCTGGTGATGTAGGTTGGGTCCCCGGAGATCAGGTAGCCTACGATCTGGTTCACCGGGTCGTAGCCCCGCTCCTCCATGGCCGCATAGACCCGCATGATCACATCGCTGGCCTTGCTTTTTTCCTTTTCTACGCGAAACTGCATGGTATCGTTATGAATGTCCGCCAAGCAGCCCACCCCCTTTTCCAGTATGTGTTCAGTATACCCTGAACCCAGGGTTTTTTCAATCCAATTCCGCGGCCTGCCCGGGACCCGCGCCCTTTGCGCCTGCCTGGCCCAGGGCCTTCAAGGTCTCCCCATCGATCCGGTATACGGTCCATTCCTCCATGGGCTTCGCTCCCAGGGCCTTGTAAAAGTCGATGCTGGGCCGGTTCCAGTCCAGGCACCACCATTCCATCCTGCCGCATTCCCGCTCCAGGGCGATGGCCGCCAGCTTTTGCAAAAGGGCCTTGCCAAACCCCCGGCCCCGGTAGGCAGGCAGCACGAACAGGTCCTCCAGATACAGCCCCGCCCGGCCCAGGAAGGTGGAAAAATTATGGAAAAACAGGGCGAAGCCCACCTCCGTCCCATCCGAAAGGGCGAAGAGCACCTCCGCCTTTTTCCGCTGGAAGAGCCATTTCTCCAGCATGGCTTCATCCGCCACCACCTGCGCCTCCATCCCCTCATACCGGGCCAGCGCCCGGATGAAGCGGAGGATCAGGGCCGTATCCTCCGGCCCCGCAAAGCGGAACTGTACCCCTTGCTGCATTTCCCCCATCCGTTTCCTCCTTTTGTTCGGGATGGCGGGCAAGCGCGCCTGCCCGCCACGATAAAAAGCGGCGTTCATGCCGCTTTTTCCATGGATGGACCCGCCGGGATGCCCCTTAGCGGAACATGTTGCTGACCATCCGTTTGCCGCTGCGCATGGCCCGGCTGGAATCCCGCAGCATACGCCGGGCAACGTCCGGATACATGGCGGTCACCGCCATATACCCTGCGGCGGCCCCGGCCACCACACCCACCATAAACGGTAGCGCTTTCATCATGCCCTTGCCTCCTTCCCGCCCCATGGGGCGCAAATGTATGGGATTAGTTTGTCCCAAAGCAAGGGCATAGGCCCATGGGAATTTCTACAAGATCCCCCGGCTGCGCAAGGCTTCCAGGGTTTCCCGGGAAATGTCCGCCGGGGTGCGGAAGCAGCCCCCTTGCATACACTGGATCACCAGGATATCCGTCCGCCGGGCGGCGGCCTCCAGATATTTCTCCCTGGCCCGGCGCTGGATGCCGCCGGACGCCTCGTATACGTCCCGGCACTCGTTGCCCAGGTAGTCCCGGTGGCCTTTTTTCAATACGTTTTCCCCGGCCTGGGCCGGCTCCACGTCGTAAAATACGAATACGTCCGCCCTGGGCAAACCGAAATGGTTATATTCCAGATCGAACACCCAATCCACCAGGTCCGGCTTGCCCAAATCGATCTCCCGGATGGACTGGTATACCCCGTTGCTGAGCACATACCGGTTGATCAGCAGCACGTCTGCCTGGCCGTCCCGGTAAGTTTGCAGATCCTCCCACCGGTCCAGGGCAAACCACAGGGCCATGGATTTTCCATCCACCTGATCCGCCTGCACCCCCGCCTGGCCGGACAGGAGCTGGCCCACCGCCCCGCCAAAGTAGCTATGGTAAACCGGGTATTCCCGCTGCTCCACCCTGAGGCCCCGGTCCTTGCAGGCCTGGGCCAGAAGCTGGAACTGTACGCTTTTTCCGCTGCCATCGATGCCCTCGATGGCGATCACCCTGGTTTTTTTCATTGCGTCTCCCCCTGTCCCAAGATCCGTTTAAGCCGCCACAACAGGCTTTCCTCCACCTGGGCCCGCACAAGGGTGCCCGCCCCTTCGTGGGTCTCCTCCAGGATGCGGCCCTCCCGTTTCAATAGGGCCATGGCCTCGTATTTATCATAGGGGATCACCAGGGAGATCTCCTTGTAGCGGGCGCTTAGGGCCTGTTCCACCGCTTGGAGCAGGGCTTCCAGCCCCGTGCCCTGCAGGGCGCTGATGGCCACCCCATCCTGGGGCAGGGGGCCTTCCGCCTGATCCGCCTTGTTGTACACCCGGATGCAGGGGATATCCCCCGCCCCCAGGCTTGCCAGAACCTCCTCCACCACCTGCATCTGGCTGGGATAGTAGCCGGCGGAAACATCCACCACGTGCAGGATCAAATCCGCCTGGCGCACCTCCTCCAGGGTGGAATGGAAGGCCGTTACCAGCTCGTGGGGCAGCTTGTTGATAAAGCCCACCGTATCGCTGAGCAGGGCCTGGCTGCCGTTGGGCAGCGCCACCTGGCGCACCACCGGGTCCAGGGTGGCGAACAGCTTATCCTCCGCCAGCACTCCCGCCCCAGTCAAGGCGTTGAGCAGGGTGCTCTTCCCCGCGTTGGTATACCCCACCAGGGCGATCCGCGCCACGGCTTCCTTTTGCCGCCGCTCCCGCCGGAGGCCCCGCTGCTTTTCCACCGTCTTGAGTTCTTCCCCCAGCTCATAGATCCTTCGCCGGATCCGTCGCTTGTCGCTTTCCAGCTTGGTTTCGCCGGGCCCCCGGGCAATGGTGCCCGATCCCTGCCGGGACAAATCTTTACCCTGGCCGAAGATCCGGGGCAGCTCGTATTTCAATTGGGCAAGCTCCACCTGGAGCTTGCCTTCCCGGCTCTGGGCGTGCCGGGCGAAAATATCCAAAATAAGCGCCGTGCGGTCGATGACCCGCACCCCGGTAATGGTCTCCAGGTTCCGGGTCTGGACCGGGCTCAATTCGTCGTCGAAAATCAGCAGATCCGCTTCCAAGGCGCTGGCCGTCAAGGAGAGTTCCTCCGCCTTGCCGCTGCCGATGTAGGTGGCGTTGTCGATGTCCCGCTTGCGCTGGGTGGCCCGGCCCACCACCAGGGCCCCTGCCGTGGCCGCCAGCTCTCCCAGCTCCGCAAGGGTATCGTAGGGGGCGTCGCTTTCCAAGCCCACCAAAATGGCTCGCTCCGGCCGGGCTTCCTCCACGGCTTTTGTGCTGCTTTTGAACCGGTCGTCCGCCAGATAGATCTCCCGCATCAGGGCCTTCTGGGGCAGCTTGTAGGGCCTAAGGGGGCCGTATAGGAGCACATCCCGGCTCCCCGCCTCGTCCATGTCCCCCAGATAGCCCGCATAAAAATTGGTGGGCTGGCCCTCCGGCCCCACTCCCAGGGCTGCCATGGCGTCCAGCCGCATGGAGCGGAGGGTCCCTGCATCCACGCTGGATAACCGCCCATCCCCATTGGGATGGGTATGGATACACCGCACCCCGCACAGCCGGTCCTCGTTGCGCACCAGCCGCACATTGGGCATGGATACCTTGCCGCTATCCCCGATGGAAATATCCACCACCCGGCCATCCCGGGATAGGTACACGGAGATCTCCCGGCCAATTTGCCCGGTAAAACCGGCCATGGCGGACAACAACGTAAAGGAGGCGAACGTGTCCGCCTCCATGCGCAGCTGATACAGATCCCGGATCTGCTCCAAGAGGCTGTTTCGGATGCCTTCTGTATTGCCGTTGATCTGTTGGGTCATATGCTTCCTGTCTCCGGCTTATGCCGCCGGCTGTTGGTAATTTTTCAGGTAATTCAGATCCATGCCATAGATCAGGCCGCCCCGGGTGCCCACCACCACCATGTTGTTATACACGGCGGGAGAAGCTTCCACGTTGCTGCCCAGGCTCATTTCGCTGATGATCTCGCCGGTTTGGCCGTCGATCAGGTGAATATAGCCGGTCTTGTTGCACTGGACCAAATAACCTTTTCCGCTATCGTCGTATACCGCCACCGGCGAGGACCAGGGATAGCCTGCGAAGTCGCATTCCCACTTGACGGACAGATCCGAGGTATTCAGTGCCACCAGCTTGCCCCGGGTCCCCTCCGTCATGGCCACCGGTACGAAAATCAACCCTTCCAGATCCTTTTCGCCAATGGCCAATGTGCCTTGTACGCCGCCGGAGACCTGGTTGGGCGTGGCGATGGTCTGGCAGTGATAGGTATCGTTCTGGGCCACGATCTGGCCGGTCACCGCATCGATCTTCCAGATGGGGATAGGCGCGGTACTGTTTTCACTGGCCCGCCAATTGGGATGGAAGGAAGTGGAGGTGTATACATAAGGATGGTTATCCGGCCCCTCCAAGGACAGCACCGGCGTGCAGTTGGTATCATCCAGGGTATCCTGCACCCAAACGGCCTTCATGGTATTCAGATTCAAGCAGATCATATGGCCGCCATTATCCGTAAAGATCGCGTGCTCCCGCCAGATAATAGCGCTATCCTCAATGCCCAGCCACCAGCCCTGGGAACCATCCACCGTATCCGTAGACAAGCTCCTCGCGCCTTTATAGCGCCATTTTACCGTTTGCGGGTTGATGGAGATGGTGCCGGCGTTGGGATCATATTGGGTGTTCAGCTTAATGGTATACAGGATGCCCGATTCGCCAGGATATATGAGGGTATCCGTCTCCGCATCCACCAAGGCCGAGCTATCGAAATAGCTTAGATCCCGAAGGGCAAAACCATCCTCCACGCCAAACTCATATAGGATGGTCCCATCGATCAGGTTTATGATAAAGGCGCGGCTATCCCCGGCGGTGCTATCGTCGCCGCTACCCACATACATCAGGGGATATCCTCGGGGGTCCAACGCGCCGGCCCCCTTAAAGGGATAGCCTACATTGATGGGGTCCCGGGTTTTTTCGCCGGTATATAGATCCAAGAAATAGATATGCCCGTCCATGGTGGCATAGATGACCTCCACCAGTTCCGGATCGTTCTTGGCGCTATCATATAGATTCATGATCCGTTTGGTCTCTTCCGGCCATTTTACGATCAACGGCTGGCCCGTCCAACCGCAGCCGGTCCAGGAACCGCTGCCGGATTTTTTCGCCATGCTGCCCACCGAAAAGGTCCAGGGCTCCGCAGCCTGCCCCGTCCAGGTGACGGTGCCATAAGCGGCGCTATCCCGGAAGTTGTTGCCCCGGAATGTGATGACGCCCTCCAGTTCCGTATATTTGTCCCCTTCTAGGAAATCAATGGGCTCCGCTCTGGTATAGGCGTCCACGACCGTTCCATTATCCTCGATCGCCTCTTCCAGGCCAAAGTCGGAAGGCATCGTGCCGGCGACAGCGCTAGGGCTAAAGGTAGGCACCGGCGTTGGCGTAGGCGCCACGGTGGCCAATGGGGATGGAGTAGGCGTTTCCTTGCCGAACAGGCTGCTGATAAAACCGGAGGACTCCTTTTCTTCTTCCGTCTTATCCGCTGCGCAGCTCTTCACCAAAAGCACCGATAAGAATATGACCGCTGCCAGCAGTACGAGGATCAATAGCAGCCTTCCTACATTGACCCGTACCCTACGGCGGCGGCGCCGCCGTCTCTTTCCTAGCTGAGAACCCATAATTCTACCTCTTTTTTCAATAAAGTACCTGTTAAATTATACCCTACTTATGGCCTGGACACAAGCGGAAGGGCGCCTTGGATCTATGAATAAATTATGTACAAGCCCGCCCCGTTCCCGTCTAAGCCCAGAGCGCCTTGCGTCTCAGCTGCAAGTATGTTTTAATAATAATGCCCCATGGGGCTTGACAGCAGCGTCATGGGGCCTTGGGAAAAGGCCCCGATGCAGGCCGTCTGCTGCCGGCTATGAAGATGTGGATAGGGCGAAGCCGTGGGCGATAGCCCTCGGTGGCTTTCCTGTTCCGCTACGCTGTAATCCCCAGCGGCGCGGGTGTGCAAAGTCCCGATATAAGGCAACGCTTTTGCCACAAGTGCAAGGGGTATGGATCTGGAAAGGAGCGTACAGGTATGCAACACACCTATGATGATGAAGGTTTTTTCCAAGCCTATGCCCATATGCCCCGGAGCAGGGCGGGCCTTGCTGCCGCCGGGGAATGGGGACAACTGCGGCCGCTATTTCCCCAAGTGGCGGGGAAAGCGGTGCTGGATCTTGGGTGCGGCTATGGCTGGCATTGCCAATACGCCGTACAGATGGGCGCAGCCACTGTGGTGGGCATAGACGCCAGCGAGAAGATGCTCTCTGAAGCCCGACGGCAAAACCCACATCCGAATATCCAGTATACGGTGTGCGGGCTGGAGGACTATGCTTATCCCTCGGCCGCCTTCGATCTAGTGCTTTCCAACCTTGTTTTGCACTATATAGCGGATTTAGACTGGATCTACGGTCGGGTATATTCCACCTTGAAGCAAGGCGGCTGCTTTCTATTCAACATAGAGCATCCGGTATTTACGGCCGGCGTAAATCAGGATTGGGTCCAGAACCAGGCAGGGCAACGGCTGCATTGGCCTGTGGACAACTATTTTTACCCCGGCCCCCGGGAAACCCGGTTCCTGGGCTGCCAGGTGGTCAAACAACACCATACCCTCACGCAGGTATTGAACGGCCTGCTGGCGGGTGGGTTTGTGCTCCAGGCGGTGGAGGAAGTTATGCCGCCTGCGGCGTGGCTAGACGATCCCGACATGGCGGACGAAATGCGCCGCCCCATGATGTTGCTGGTCAAAGCGGCGAAGCCTTAGGAGCCATCCCCTTGGAACCGCAGACTATGAGATAGAAAAAATGCCCGTCGTGGGAAACGGGCGAAAGGGAAAAAGGGCGGGCGCCGGGCACATATTCGGCGCCCCAAGGCGGGTCTATGGGAACAGGGTGCATGGCTTCAGACGAAGGGATCTTACAAAGGGGTTCATCCGCAGGCAAGGCTGCATAGGAAAAACCGGCCTATGGATTTTGTGAACCGATCCCCCATAGGCAACAGCCTATCAGGAAACTATTAAAGCAGGGGCCTGCCCAAATTTAGGCTGCCCGGGAATGGGACGGCTCTTGCCGGGAAAGGTCTACCACATACAGGGCTTGCTTCGGCCGGCCAACAGACTGGGCAGACCGCCCGCTCCCCTGCCGACGGCGCGCAGCCTTGCGCCGCCGGCCTTGCTCCGCCTCCCGGATGGAGCCCACGGCCAGCATCCCCAGGATAATGCCCGGGATCATAAAGGAGAAAAACAAGCCAAAATAATTCATAGCGGCCCTCCATAATATCGCAACAGGATACAAAGTTTCCAAATAATCTTGGCAAAAGTTTCCAATTCCTTTGTTATCTTCATTATAATATCCTATTAGGATACTGTCAAGAAACTTTTTTCAATTTCTTGCAATTTGTATCCAATTGAGATACAATAATAAAAAACATTTCAGGAGGCCCTATGAACCGCTTGAAAGAGCTGCGCCGGGCAAAAGGCCTTACCCAAGAGGAGATCGCCCGGCTGCTGGGGGTGCAAAAAGCAGCCATTTGTAAATATGAGACCGGCCGGGTAGCCATTCCCCCAGACACCCTAGTAGTGCTGTGTGATTTCTTCGGCGTTACCGCTGATTATATGCTTTGCCGGGAAGAGCCTGTCCTGGTTTCCCCGCAGTTCAAGCCCACGGCATCCCTTTCCCCTCGATTTCATCCTGTATCCGACGCCGTGGGCGTGCCCCTGGTTGGATGCGTTCACGCAGGGCTGCCTATGTTGGCTGCCGAAAACATTTCGGAATACGTGCCGGTCCCCGCAGCAGACGTCCAGGGGGGCGATTACTTCTATATGGAAGTTGAGGGGGATTGTATGGTAGGCGCTTGCATCCCCGAGGGGGCCCTGGTGTTGGTCCGGATGCAGCAGCATGTGGAAAATGGGCAGATCGCCGTAGTCCGCCTGGAGGACGAGGTCCTCCTGCGCAAGGTCAAATGGATGAACAACCAGCTGGTCCTGATCCCCTCCAATACCCGCTATGAACCCATCATTGTTGCCGGCGGGGATGTGCAGATCATCGGCCGGGTGGTGGAGGTACGCATCCGGGGGCTATAGCGCTCTAGCCTTTCCCCCTTTTTTGCCGTTGCTTTTTCTGCGCCCGTCCCTCCCTTCCTGGTCGCCATGGGCTCCCAGGGGGGCGGCGGCGGGGCGCGAAGCGCCCTGAAAGCGCGGGGGCGGGGGGGCCCCCGCCCCCCCCCCCCCCCGATTTTTTTTGGGGCCCGGGGGCCCCGGCGGCGCGCCCCCCCCCCCCCCCCCCCCCCCCCCCCCCCCCCCC
>UQRU01000012.1 GCA_900543475.1 uncultured Eubacteriales bacterium | reverse complement strand
GGCCAGGGAGCTATGCAGAGAAACCCTTGCTACGCAAGGCTTTTTGCGGATTTGCCGTACACGCCGCCAAATCCGATCAAAGCCTCCGGGGGCTGCGGCCCCCGAACCCCCAAGGGTTTTTCGACAGGCTGAGCCGCCCTGAAGGGCGGCTTTTAGCGTTTCGCCGGGCCGGTGGGGAAATGGAAAGCATTTGGACGAAAGCCGCAGGGCGGGATGCTAAAATTAGCATCATGATTTAGCTCTTCATAGAGGGAGGCTGCCAACAATGGAATTTATGAACGCCGTAGAACAGGCCCTGCGCAACTACGCCCAATTTTCCGGCCGCTCGGGCCGCAAGGAATTCTGGTACTTTATGCTGTTTCAGTACAGCATCCTCTTCGCCTTTTCCCTGCTTAGGTTTACCGCCCTTGGCTGGTTGCTGCTGGGGCTGTTTTCCCTGTTCACTCTGATCCCCAGCCTGTCGGTTTCCGTGCGCCGGCTCCACGATATAGGCCGTAGCGGCCTGTGGCTGCTGATGGGCCTTGTGCCCTTTTTCGGCTGGCTCGTGCTGGTGATCTGGTTTTGCCAGCCGGGGGTCTCCGAGGAAAACGCCTTTGGCCCGCCCCTGCGGCCTGCCTTCCTCCCCGCCGCCAAGGCCGGCCGCAGCCTGGGGATCAAATGCATTTCCGGCCCCCTCCGGGGCCATACCTACCGGATCGGCAGCAGCGGCATCGTGCTGGGCCGGGCGGCTGCCTGCGGCGTCCGCTTCCCCGACGGCACCCCCGGCGTCAGCCATCAGCATTGCTGCATCCGGATAGACCAGGGCGGGCCCATCCTCATCGACCTAAACTCCCGCTTCGGCACCGCCTTGGCGGATGGGAAAAAGCTGCCGCCCAATTACCCGGAACGCCTGCAACCCGGCAGCCGGTTCTACGTAGGGTCCCCGGAAAACCTGTGCCAAATCGTTTATCTATAACCAAATCTTTTTTTACGGAGGGATTGTATTATGGCAGAAATCCACAAAAAAATTACGACCTGCCCCAATGGGCATCCCTATGATCCATCCCGATATGAAAGCTGCCCCTATTGCAGCAGCGGGAGTTTCATCCCATCCCTAGATCCCTTTGGTGGGATGCCCGGCCATGCTACGCCCACAGAAGACGGCTTTTCGGCCACAACAGACCCGACGTCTTTTTCCCAGAACGTTCCCTCGGACGGCCCCACCGCCTTTGGCCCCACCACCTTCCCCGCCCAGCATCGTCTTTCCAACCGGATGCATGACACCATGTCCGTGGACCCCCATACCCCCGCAGGCGCGCCTTCCCCTGTGGTGGGCTGGCTGGTGGCCATAAACGGCCCCTGCCGGGGCAACGACTACCGGCTTCGAGTGGGCTATAACTATATCGGCCGGGTCTCGGGGGATATCTGCATCCACGGGGATGCCACCATCTCCGCCGAGCGGGATTCCAGCGTCACCTATGTCCCCCAGACCAAGGGCTTCTATATCGCCCATGAGCTTGGGAAAAACCCACTCCTGCTCAACGGCAAGCCGGTGATCCGGGAAGCGGAATTGAAAAACTACGACCGGATCACCATCGGCTCCACCAACCTGATTTTTATCGGGCTATCCGGAGAGCATTTCGACTGGAGCGAGGGGTAATGCTATGATGCCTCCTTTCCCCCTCTCCCCCGCCGCCATTGCAGCGGATGCGGCCGAAGGCTTGTCGCCCTGGCAAACCTGGTTCCGATCCCTATGCGCGGCCCCCTGGTTCCCCCCTGTGGTTTTGTGCCTGCTTGTGGGGCTGCTGGCCTGCGTTGGGGCCCTGCTGGTTTTGGCCAGGCGCAATGCCTTGGCCCTGCGCCGACTTCGTGAGCCCGCCGCCCCCATCGTTTCCGTGGCGGTGGGCAAGGTCCATGGCCAGGGCGCCCGGGACTACCAGCAGGACAGCTTTGGGATCTCCGACCCAAGCCGCCTGCAAAGCCACGGCATCCTGGCCGTAGTGGCGGACGGCATGGGCGGGCTCCAGCATGGGGATAAGATCAGCGCCGCGGTGGTGGAAACCATTTTAGACGGGTTCCTCTACTCCCAAGGCCAGGGCACGCCGGAACAGGCGCTATTGACCCTGACCCAATGGGCCGTACAAAAGGTCAACGGCATACTAGGCCCCGGCCAATACCGGAGCAGCGGCTCCACCCTGGCCATGGGCTTGATAAAGGACAATGTCTTTTCCTTCGTCAACATAGGGGATAGCCGCATTTGCCTTTGCCGGAACGGCTGCCTGATCCAACTGACCCGGGAGCACGATTTCAAACAAACCCTGGCCTTGCAGGCGGTCAATGGGGAGATCCCCTTGCAGGACGTTTATACGGACAAGCGGAAGGACGGGCTGGTCAGCTTCCTGGGCATGGGCCCGCTGGAGCAGCTGGATCTCCCTGCCGGCCCCCTGGCCCTGCGTCCCGGCGATCAGCTGCTGCTCATGTCCGACGGGGTATATAACGCCCTAAGCGACCAGGAGCTTCTCAAGGCCCTAGGCGCGGGGTCCAACGCCCCTCAGGCCCTGGAGGCGGCCATCCTGCAAAAGGGCTACCAAAACCAGGACAACTATACGGCCGTAATCCTGGCCTGCGAGGGGGGGCAATCTCCCCGCCCGCGCAACCCCAATAGGAGGGAAGCCCATTGATCCGTACGTTTTGCTATTCCGATATCGGCGGGCGGGCCTGCAACGAGGACGCCGTGGGGATAAAAACAGCGGGGGAGGACCAGGTCCTGGCCGTCCTGGCCGACGGGCTGGGCGGCCACGGCGGCGGCCAAATCGCCGCCTCCCTGGCGGTGGATACGGTATGCGGCGGCTGGGAAGGGGCCTCCCTCCCCAATTGCCTATCCGGGCTCATCCTCAAAGCCCATCAGGAAATCCTGCAGCTGCAGACCCCCGAATGCAAAATGAAATCCACCATTGTGGCCCTGTCCCTTTCCCCCGGCTATGCCGAATGGGCCTATGCCGGCGATTCCCGGCTATACCGGTTTCTAAACGGGGCCCTGGCGTACCAGACCCGGGACCACAGCGCCTCCCAGGTGGCCGTGCTGCTGGGCCAGATCCAGCCGGAGCAGCTCCGCTTCCACGAGGACCGCAGCCGCATCTTCCGGGCCCTGGGCCAGGAGGGAGGCCTGAACGTGGATATGGGCAACGTCCCCCTGTTGCCGGGGGAGCACGCCTTCCTGCTGTGCAGCGACGGCTTCTGGGAATATGTGTACGAGGCGGAAATGTTGCAAACCCTTGCCCAGGCCAGCTCCCCGGAGGATTGGATCGGCCGGATGCGGCAAATCCTTTCCCAGCGCATCCCCCCCAACAACGACAACAATTCCGCCGCGGCCATTTGGCTGCGCATACCTGAAAGGAGTTAACACAATGTATCGCAAATGGTTCCCCCGTCTTTTCTCCCTTTTGCTTCTGATAGGGCTGTTATGCGGCTGTACGAAACAGGATTTCACCTATATTGACGCCAAGCAGGGCGTAGCCCGGGTCTACTGCACCATGCGGGGGGCGGACGGCGCGCTCATCGCCGATTCCAACGGCAGCGTCGCCTCCGTTGGCAGCGGGTTCTTCGTAGGCCCCCTGGATCAGGATCCGGAATACCTGATCACCAACCACCATGTGGTGGAGAATTATATCGAAGAGGGCCAAGGCGAATGGGTGACCCTGCCCACCACGGACGGCGGCTCCGTGACCCTGAAAACCTATGTGGATATCTATTTCGATGAGGAAACCTCCCTGCCCGCCACGGTGGTGGCCTATAGCGAAACCGCGGACGTGGCCATCCTGCGGCTGAGCACCCCCACGAACCAGCGGATTGCACTGCCCCTGCTGCCGCCCACGGAGGATATGATCGGCAGCCAGGTTTACGGCATCGGTTTCCCCGGGCTATCGGATAACCTGGCGATGGACGCCGCCACCCAAAACGGCCTGCAGGATATGACCGTCACCAGCGGCGCCATCAGCCGGCTGCTGTCCTCCTCGGGCTCCGGCGTGCGCCGCATCCAGACCGACATGGTGATCCAGCACGGCAATTCTGGCGGCCCCATGGTCAATAACCAAGGCGCGGTGCTGGGCATCAATTCCTGGGCGGTGACCGATGAGGATTCCCTGGAGCAGAACTATTACGCCTGCAACATCCAGGAGGCCATAGATCTGCTGGATCAGTACAGCATCCCCTACGCCCTGGCGGGCAGCTCCGCTTCCAACCTTCCCTATATCATCGGCGGGGCCGTGTTAATTTGCGCGGCGGTGGTTGTGGCGGCGGTGCTGCTGACGAAGGGCAAGCGGGGCAAGCACGCCTCCCAGCCCCTTCAAAAGCAGACTCTTCCCGCGCCGGAGCGCGTCCAGCCGAGGGACACGGCGGCCGTTGGGAATCCCCAGGATTCCGGCTACCGGATCCAGGGTACCACCGGCGCCCTGGCGGGCAAGCGGTTCCTCATCCCCAAAACGGACCCGCTGATCCTGGGCCGCAACCGGGACCTGTGCAACGTGGTGTTCCCCAATACCCCCGGGGTAAGTGGAAAGCATTGTGCCGTTTGGTTCAAACATGATAAACTATTTTTGCAGGACCTGGGCTCCACCCACGGCACCTTCCTGAAAAACGGCGCCAAACTATTTCCCAACCAGCCCATAGAGCTGCAGGTGGGGGATAGCTTCTACCTGGGCTCTCCCTTGGAAGCCTTTGTGATTGCAGAAAAGCGGGGAAGCTGACATGGAGACATTGGATACCAACCTGCCCGGGGGATATTTGCTTCAGGGCCCACGCCATAGTTACCGGCTGGACGCTTGCCTGGGCAAGGGCGGCTTCGGCATCACCTACCGGGGGCGGGAGACCGCCACGGGCGTCCCCGTGGCGGTAAAGGAGTATTTCCCCAACCTGTGCAAGCCCATTCGGACGCCGGATGGCGGCATCGCCCCCAGCCCCCAGCATCAGGACGCCTATGCCAAGGGGAAAAAGAGTTTCCTCAACGAAGCCGCCATGCTTAAGGCCCTGGATGAGATCCCTTCCGTGGTAAACATTTTGGATTTCTTTCCCGAAAGCGGCACGGCCTACATGGTAATGGAATATCTGGATGGCATCACCCTGCGCCAAATGGTGGAGCGGGATGGGCCCATCCCCATCCAGACCCTGCTGCCTCCCATGCTCTCCTTCATCCGGGATCTTTCCACCATGCATCAGCGGGGGGTGCTGCACCGGGACATCGCCCCGGACAACATCATGTGGATGCCGGACGGCTCCTTCAAGCTCCTGGATTTCGGATGCGCCCGGGCCATGGAGGACGGCCGCTCCATGTCCGTGCTGCTCAAGCCCGGCTTCGCCCCCTTTGAGCAATACCAGACCCGGGGCCAGGGGGATTATACCGACCTGTACGCCCTGTGCGCCACCATCTATTATTGCATCACCGGCCTGGTGCCTCCCCAGGCGCCGGAACGGATCTTCGCCCTCCATGACAACCAGCCGGACCCCCTGCCTGCCCCCAGCAAGGTAGGCGTCCCGATATCTCCCGAACTGGAGTCCCTGCTCATGTGGGGCCTGGCCGCAGACGCCCGCCAGCGCCCTCAAACCATGGCCCAGTGGCTGGACCTGCTTGAAAAGGTGCCTTTCTTTCCCCAGGACGGCCCCCTGCCCCCGGACCCGTACCTAAAAAAGCGGCTATCCCCCCTCGGCATTGCCATCCTTTGCCTGTGCGGGGCGGGCGCGCTTGCCCTTCTGGCGGCTTTGATCCATGCCCTGTAACCACCAACGACCATTTGTGAGGCTGCGAACGTGAAAAACCAACGGAATTATTGCCCATATTGTATGACGCCCATATCCGGCAACGCCAGCTGCCCCAATTGCGGCCTGACCGCCGGGACCTATGTCCCTTCCCCCCACCATCTGCGGCCCGGCACCGTGCTGATGGACCGT
Source organism: uncultured Eubacteriales bacterium (assembly GCA_900543475.1). Classification (GTDB taxonomy): domain Bacteria; phylum Bacillota; class Clostridia; order Christensenellales; family CAG-138; genus Pelethousia; species Pelethousia gallinarum. The sequence goes on along the minus strand of UQRU01000012.1, from coordinate 27,833 downwards.
TACCTGGTGGGCCGGGTGCTGGGGGAAGGTGGCTTTGGCATCACCTACATCGGCTGCGACCTGCGGCTGGAGCTTAAGGTGGCCATCAAGGAATATTATCCCGTGGACAAGGCCAGCCGCAACGCCACCATATCCCCGGAGCTGACGGGCTACAGCGTAGGCCCGGCCCGGGAAGGCTTTGAGCGGGGCAAGAAGAAATTCCTCAACGAAGCCAGGGCCATGGCCAAGATGGATAAGCAGCAGGTCATCGTCAGCGTGCGGGACTTCTTCGAGGCCAACAATACCGCCTATATCGTCATGGAATACATCGAGGGCACCACCTTCACCGAACTGGTGGCCCAGCGGGGCGGCCGGCTTTCCCCCCAGGAGCTCTTCCCCATGATCGAGCCCCTGTTCCGGGCCCTGTCCACCCTGCATGAGGGGGGCCTGATCCACCGGGATATCTCCCCGGATAACCTGATGCTGGAAAACGGGGAGGTGCGGCTCATCGACTTTGGCTGCGCCCGGGAAAGCGAGCACGGGGAGGAAACCCTAACCATCACCCTCAAGCATGGCTATGCCCCCATCGAGCAGTATCAACAAAAGGGCCAGGGTCCCTGGACGGACGTATACGCCCTGTGCGCCACCATCTACTTCTGCCTGGTGGGGAAAAAGCCGCCCCAGGCCCTGGACCGGATCGGGGGCGAATCCGACCTGATGCTGCCCAGCAAGCTGGGCATCGCGATCACCCCCCAGCAGGAGGCGGCTATTTTGCGGGGCCTGAACCTGTCCCCCCGGGGCCGGTTCCAGACCATGGAGGAGCTCCACGGCGCCCTGTATCCGGCGGTAGTGCCGGACCCTGTGCCCCCGGACCCTCGCCCCCGGCCCCGGTGCCCCCGGAGCCCGTGCCCCCGCACCCTGTGCCCCCCGAGCCCGTGCCCCCGGACCCCGTGGCGGATATCACCTCGGACATCCCCACCCCCTCCCGGTTCCGGCAGTACCTGGCGGGAAAGGGCCGGTATGTGGCCCTGGGTGGCGTATTTGTGCTGGCGGCCGCCATCTGCCTGGCGGGGCTGCTGCTGGGCGGCGGCGCGCCGGAGCAGGCGCCTGTGGAACCTGTGGAACCTGTGGAAGAGGTTTCGGCCCAGCCCAGCCAGATCGACCCCGCCGCCGTCGACTGGGAAAACGCCCATATCCTCACCAGCCTGGATATGTCGGCCGATGGCTTCCAGCGGCTCATGGGGAACCCGTCGATTACCGCCCTGGTAGCGCCGGCGGGGCTGGAGGGAACCCTCCCCTGCCAGAAGGATGGCAGCCCGGTTTCCCTGACCAAGCCCCTGCGCATCGACCAGGGGGCCACCCTGGGGATCGAGGCGCTGATCGTGGAGGAAGGGGGCTTCCTGGAGGTCTACGGCACCCTGGACGCCCGCTATAGCCAGCTGCAGCTGCGGGGCCAGGATACGCGCCTCTTCTTCCCCAACGGCGCGGCGGGCTGCTTTCAGGCGGCGAACTGCAGCCTGTGGATGGAGACTTCTCCCAACATGTCGGCTGCGGATCTGACCTTCGCCCGGGAGGCCGGGGCCTATGTGGTGATTTTCCAGGAGGACCTGGACGGCGCCCAGGAGGTATCCACTCTGGAAGAGCTCAAGGCGGCCCAGGACTGCCGGCTGCTCAGCGGCATCAAGATCACCCGGGATATCGTCCTGGATGAAGGGCTGTCCTTTTCCTGCCCGGTGTATATTTGCGAAGGCGTGACCCTTTCCGCTGCCCCCCAGGAGCCAGGCGAGGACTCCTATCAAGCGTTATGCATGTATTCCAGCCGGGCGGTCCTTGTCAATTATGGCGATTTGTCCGTGCCTTCCATTTGGATGGGCGCCGGCGCGTCCGCGCTGAACTTTGGCACGATAGATAGCAGCCTCTGGATGGACTGGGAGGGGAATGCTTGTGTGTTCTGGAATGCCGGCCAGGCTGCGCTTGACGGCCTTTCCCGGGTTTGGAAGGGAATGTTCCTCAACGCCTGCACCGGGGCGCTGGAGACGCCGGATATGTATATCGTAAGCGGCAGCGCCCTGGTCAACCTGGGGCAGATCCTGGTCCAGCCAGTCTCGCCGGAGTTGGGCGGGGAAGGGCTTTACCTGCAAACCGGCGCGAGCCTGTATAACAACGGCTCCATCACCGTGGCGGAAAACGCCGCGCTGGTCAATTGCGGCATCTTGCGCAACCAGGGCATGCTGGAAATCCAGGAAAAGGGAATCCTGCGCAACAGCTTCCTGGTGGAGAACCAGGGCGGCACCATAAAGGCGGCGCAAAGCGCCGAGCTGTCCGGCATGGCCAACCAGGTGCAGGGCGTCTACTGCTCCACCGGCGGCACCATCGACCTGCAATGCGGCGACCTGCCCACCATTTACCCCATCCTGTCCGACGAGGAAATGGCGCAGCTCTCCGCCGCCCCCAAGGCCGACACGGCAGAGGAGCTTGCGGCCCTGCTGGCGGATCCCCAGGTGGAAGCCGTTGCCATTTCCAGCGATTTCGCCTATAGCGGCCATCTCACCTTGACGAAGGATCTGTATCTCACCGGGAAGCTCTCCCTGGGGGAGGGCCATTTGACGGCCATCGGCTGCAAGCTCATCCTCGCCGAGGGCGGCGCGCTGGAGGCGCAGGACCTGTCCCTGCTGGAACGCGCGGTGGTGCAGCTGGAGGGCGGGACCCTATCCCTGCCCGATGGAGGCGGCCTGCTGCTGGATCAAAGCCTGCTGCTGGACAACGGCGGCCAGTTGTACGCCCCGGGCGCGGATATCCAGCTGCGGCAAGAGGCCGCCATCGGCGTCCGGGATTCCGGCAACTTCCTCTTTGCGGATGGAAGCGCCTTCCGCCTGGAGGGGCGCTCCGCGTGCCTGTTGGGGCATCTGGGCGCCTTGGCGCTGACGGAGGTCAGCTTGGAAGCGGATAATTCCCTGATCGCCTTGAACAATCATGCCATTTTCCGGAATTCCAGCATCACCCTGGAAAACCAGGGCCAGCTTGTTGGCTCCGGCGCGACCATGAACATGGACGCCTGCTCCCTGACCGTGGCCCAAAATGCAGACGCGCGCCTCCGGGAGTGCAACCTGGTTTTCGCCAACACGGTGCTCCGTAACAATGGCGGCCTGTTTTTCAACGGCTGGGACGAATATTCCGTCCAATTGAAGGACAGCCAGATCTACAACAACCAGTCCTTCTTCCTGTTCCTGCCCATTACCTTTGCAGGCGATGAAACCGCCATCTACAACCGGGGCGAGCTATATACCAACCGGGCGCTGCCCAGCGACCGCGTCATTGGGAACGCCCCCCGCCAGGAATAATGCCAGCCGCCCTAGAAAGCCAAGCCGCCCGGGGATGCTTCCCCGGGCGGCTTTTTTGCCCGCGCAGATAGGGTTATAGGTCCTGGTACATCAGGGCGATCACCTGTTCCAGCCGTTCGCTCATGGACTCCTCTTCCCCCGCCGCGCCAATGGCGTAAAGGATCAGCCAGTCGTTGATGTTCCTAGGGTCCAGCAGGGCCATGCCGCAATCCGCCAGCATGGCGTTTAGGGTCCACCAATGCTCTTCGATCCGCTCCTGCATGGTAAGCTCCGTTTCCGGGGCTTCCAGCAGGCCGCCCGAAACCACGGTGGAATCCTCTGTGATCACATACAGCAGCAATAACAGCTTTCTAGGCACATCCTCCTTATGGCTGCGGATGTTTTTCAGGGCGGTGGCATTAGGCCAATTTTGCTTGATCAGCCGCTGGACCAGGGAATAGTTTTCCCGTTTTTTCCCCGAGGGCATGTGCATGGATAAATAGGTGCGCATCACCGTCTCCAGGGAATAATAGGGCTCCGGGATATCCAGCCAAGCCGGTACCGGATGGATGAGCAGGGAGAGGAATTTGTCGAAATAATAGTAGGCCCGAAGATGCAGGGAGCCGAAATAATGCAGGTTTTTCAGGTAGCACCGCCGCAGGTCCTCCGGGGTTTGGATCATGAGGAATTCGTTTTGGATCTCCCGGGTCAAGTGGGATTGCTGGGCCTGGCTCCAGCTGTTGAGGCCGGGGGCCGGAGGCAGCTGCTGGAAAAACCGGTCCGCCTCCTGGTAACCGTAACCGTTGCGCAAAAACCAGGCGAACACCACGTCATGCCCATCCCGGTACTGGATGCCATAGTCGGTGCACATGCTCAGCAGATAGTCCAGCTGGCCTTCGCTAAACCCCAGGGCAAAGGCAATGCGAAACAGGTCCTGCCGGGTAGCGGGCAGGTTTTTATCCGAAAGCCAGTTCTTGATCTTTTTGACGATGGACTGGGGGTTTGCTTCCGGCATTGTGGAAACAAAAAAATCCACCAGACGCATTTGCAGGTCTTTGCCTGGATACATCTGCTGGAGCACGCCGCTGAAGGTACGGACGGGGAGCCGGTTTTCCAACAGGTAGGAAACCGCCATTTGTGGCGTCATTTGCCCATACAGGATACGATCATATTCAGCGGCAGAGGTGACCGTGAGCTGTTTGAACATAGACGCCCATCCTTATCCATAACTTATAATTATACAATACCATGTATGCTGAAAAAAGTCAACCAGCCGCTATTTTTCTAGAATGTAGGAGAATCATATCCAACGTTCCGGGATTTTCGGCGGCTTATCTTCCCCCTTTGCCCAAGCGCATGGCGCAGGGGGCGCCGTCTTTCAACATATAATATGCCGGGAGCCTGTTTGCAAGTCTCCCGGCATATGGGATATTTTGACCTTTGCCACGAGGCGCCCTGCTCCTATCCGTTTTGTTGCCAGGGCGGAGACGGACGGGGACGGATCATTTCCGGGCGGGCATTACATGGATGGCATGGCCAAAGGCCGCCTCCACCGCCTCGGTGACCCCCTCCATAAAGGTGGGATGGGGCCGCAGGCTGGCCAGCAGTTGTTCCGCCGTCAGGCCGTTCACCACCCCGCAGGTGAGTTCCCCGATCATATCCGTGGCCCGGGGACACATGAGCTGGGCGCCTAAGAGCACATGGCTCTCCCCATGGAACACCAGCTTGATGAAGCTGCGCTCCGCCTGCTCCATCCGGGTCTTGGCGTTGCCGTTCATCACATATTTCCCCGTAAGGGCGGGGATGCCCTGGGCCTTGGCCTCGTCGGCGGTAATGCCCACGCAGGCGATCTCCGGGTCCGTATACACGCAGGAAGGCACCACATTGGGGTTGATGGCCGGCGTCTTGCCGGCGATCCCCTCCACGCAGGCCAGGGCCTGGGCCTCGGCGGCATGGGCCAGCTGCATCTTGCCGTTGCAGTCCCCCACCCCGTAGATGCCGGGGATGCTGCTTTGATACCCGGCGTCCACCTGGATGAAGCCCCGCTCCATGGCGGGGGCGCAGCCCTGGGCAAACAAGCCGTTGGTATTGGGCCGGCGGCCCACGCTGATCAGCACCCCGTCGCCAAGGGCCGTTGCCTCGCCCTTTTTGGTGGTGAAGCTACAGCATAGGCCCGCTTCCTCCCGGGCGATGCCCGTGACCGTGGCCCCGGTGTAGACGCTGATCCCACGCTTTTTCAGGATCATGGAAAGGTTCTGGCTGATCTCCCGGTCCATCATGGGCAAGAGCCGGTCCAGGGCCTCGATGATGGTGACCTGGCAGCCCAGCCCTGCATAAACGCTGGCCATCTCCACCCCGATCACCCCGCCGCCGATGATGATCAGCCGCTGGTAAAACCGGTCCGGTTCCTCCAGCAGGGCGTCGCTGGTGCATACGTCCTCATCCTCCCGGGCCCCCGGGATGGGGGGGATGCTGGGATAGGAGCCGGTGGCCACCAGGATGTGCTTGGCCTCCAGGGTCTCCTCCCCCGCCTGCACCTTGCCCGGCGCCAATACCTGGGCCCGGGCCTGGATCACCTGCACCTTGTTGGCCTGGAGCAGCTGCTGGATCCCCGCCCTTAGCTCATCCACGGTGGCCTGCTTATAGGCGTGGATCTTGGCATAGTCAAAGGACGCCTGGCCCGGGTACACCCCCATGCTGGCCATGGCCGACAGGCTCCGGTAAGCGTCCGCCGCGTGCATCAGGGCCTTGGTGGGCACGCAGCCCCGGTTCAGGCAGGTGCCGCCCAGGTCCCGCTCCTCGCACAGGGCCACCGTAAAGCCCAGCTGGGCTGCCCGGATCGCCCCTACATAGCCTGCGGGGCCGCCGCCGATGATACAAATATCGTACATATTCCCCTTCTCCTTATGATAGTAAGATCCGGGGCTGGGCGCTGGCCCGGTCCCGGATGCCTTGGGACATGGTTGGATGGAACACGCCCGGGCTTAGAACCCGTAGCGCAGCACCGGTTCCCGGGATGCCTTCACCTCATCCGGCCGGCCGATCTGGGCGGCATGGGGGGCTTCATGCATGTATTCCGGGTTTTCCTTCCCCAACTGGTACAGCTGGCGGAATATCTCCGCCGCCCAATCCAGGGTCTCCTTGCTTTCGGTCTCGGTGGGCTCCAGCATCAGGGCCTCGTGGACGATCAGGGGGAAATACATGGTGGGGGGATGCATCCCATAGTCGATGAGGGATTTGGCCACATCCAGGGCGGAGACCCCCGTCTGCTTTTTATATTCGCTTAGATCCAACACAAACTCATGCATGCAGGTCCGGTCGAAGGCCACGTCAAAGGTGCCCTTGATGCCCGCCATCAGGTAATTGGCGTTGAGCACCGCGTTTTTCGCCGCCTCGGGGATTCCCTCCCGGCCCAGGGTCATGATGTAGGTGAGGGCCTTTACTACCACCAGGAAGTTGCCTGCAAAGCTGCGTACCTGCAAGCCTTCCCCCCCATCCATGGTGGCGGACTTGGGCAAATAGGCCTGCAAATGGGCCTTGCAGCCCACCGCGCCGGCGCCCGGGCCGCCGCCTCCATGGGGGGTGGCGAAGGTCTTGTGCAGGTTCATGTGGATGCAGTCAAAGCCCATGTCGCCGGGCCGCACCACCCCCATGACGGCGTTCAGGTTGGCCCCGTCATAGTAGCACAGGCCGCCGGCCCCATGGACCAGCTTGGTGATCTCCAGGATATTTTCATCGAAGATGCCTACGGTATTGGGGTTGGTGAGCATCAGGCCTGCGGTATCCTCCCCCAGCACCCCCTTGAGGGCCTCCAGGTCCACGCAGCCGTTGGGGGCGGAGGGGATGTTCACCACCGTGTACCCGCACATATTGGCGGTGGCCGGGTTGGTGCCATGGGCGGAATCCGGCACGATGATCTTGGTGCGCTTCCCGTCTCCCCGGGCATCGTGATAGGCCTTGATCAGCATTACGCCGGTAAACTCCCCGTGGGCGCCGGCAGCGGGCTGGAAGGTCATATCGTCCATGCCGGTGATCTCGCATAGGTATTGCTTGGCCATATCCAACACCGCCTGACAGCCCTTTGTGGTATGGGCGGGGGCCAGGGGATGGATCTGGGTAAACCCAGGCAGGGCAGCCATCTCCTCGTCAATACGGGGGTTGTATTTCATGGTGCAGGAACCCAGGGGGTAGAAGCCGCAATTGACCCCGTGTACCCGCTGGTTCAGCTCCGTATAGTGCCTGGAAATGTCGGTCTCGCTCAGCTCTGGCAGCCGGGGCGGGGCTTCCCGCTCCATGCCTTCCGGCAGGGCGACAGGGGCCACGTCGCAGGGGGGCAACAGGCTGCATTTGCGGCCCGGCACACTCTTTTCAAAGATCAGCTTCATTGCCCGCACACCTCCTTTGCAATGGCCACGGTTTGATCCAGCTTGGCCTTTTCCACGGTTTCCGTGGCGCACCACAGCACGCCCCCGTCCACCGGCAGGCCGCCCAGGATATCCGCTTCCTCCAGGGCGGCAAGCAAGGCGTCCGCCTGGGGCATATCCAGCAGGAATTCATGGAAGAACGCGCCCGGATACCGCAGGGATACCCCTGGGATCTGGCACAGGGCTGCCGCCAGATAATGGGCCTTGGCCATGCTCTGCCGGGCGGCCTCCGCCATGCCCTCGGGGCCCATGGCGGCCATATACGCCCCGGCAGTCAGGGCACACAGGGCCTGGTTGGAGCAGATGTTGCTGCTGGCCTTTTCCCGGCGGATGTGCTGTTCCCGGGCCTGGAGGGTCAATACGAAGGCCCGCTCCCCCCGGTTGTCCACCGTCTCCCCCACGATGCGGCCGGGGAGTTTACGCATGTGCTTTTTGGTGGTGGCCATATACCCTAAATAGGGGCCGCCGTAGGAAAGGGGCATGCCCAAAGGCTGGCCTTCCCCCACGGCCACGTCCGCCCCGCAAGCCGCCGGGGTCTTGGTGATGGCCAGGGCGATGGGGTTGCAGCCCATCACATACATGGCCCCGGCCTCGTGCACCGCCTGGCCCAGGGCCTGGGCGTCCTCGAAGAGGCCGTAGAAGTTGGGCTGCTGCACATAGAAGCTGGCCACATCGGCTGCCAGCATGTCCTTGAGGGCTGCCAGGTCGGTCTTGCCCTCCCGCAGGGGGACCAGCCGCATCTCACACCCCGCCCCGTAGCAATAGGTGCGGATGGTGTTGATGGTATCCGGATGGGCTGCGGCGGACACCAGCGTCACGGTGCGCTTCCGGTCCCGGCACATGGCCGCCGCCTCGGCGGCTGCCGTGGCCCCGTCGTATACCGAGGCGTTGGACACGTCCATGCCGGTCAGCTCGCAGATCATGGTCTGGTATTCAAAGATGGATTGCAAGATCCCCTGGCTCATTTCCGCCTGGTAAGGGGTATAGGCGGTGAGGAATTCCTCCTTGGCGGGGATGTACTTGACGATGCTGGGGATATAATGGTCGTAGGCGCCGGCGCCCCGCAGCACGGTGGAAAACACCCGGTTTTCCCCTGCCATGGCGGAGACCGCCCGGCGCACCTCCAGCTCGCTCATGCCGGCAGGGATATTGAGCCCCTGCTCCAGATACATGCTGGCGGGTACGTCCTGATACAGCCCCTTGAAATCCTGTAGCCCAAGCTGGGATAGCATTTCCTGCTGCTGGGCCTTGGTGGAGGGGATGTAGCTGCCCATATCAGCCCTCCGTGGCGCAGAAGGCCTCGTAGGCGGCCGCATCCAACAGCTCCTCGGTCTCGGACACGTTTTCCACCTTGATGATCCAGGCGCCGTAGGGGTCGGAATTGAGGGATTCCGGGCTGTCCGCCAGGTCCTCGTTCACCGCGCAGATCACGCCGCTCACCGGGCTGAGGATCTCGGAGACCGCCTTTACGGATTCCACATCGCCAAAGGATTCCCCAGCGGTCACATCGTCCCCCTCCTGGGGCAGGTTGATGAACACCACGTCCCCCAGGGCGTCCTGGGCGAAATCCGTGATGCCGATCACCATCACGCCGTCCTCCTCCTTCACCCACTCGTGGGACTTGGAATACTGCAACTCAACGGGATACTTCATGATCAATACCTCCAAATTTTTATTCACAGGTTTTATCCCAGGGCCTGTGCCGGCCCTGGGGCGGGTACGGGTTACAGGCCGATCTTTTCCCCAAAGGCTTCCAGGGCTTCCAGCATTTGCTGCTGGTCGAAGCAATAATGCATCTGGGTATACTGGCTACGGAAGGCCTCCACCTCTTGGGTCACGTCCTTGCACCGTAGGATGCAGTCCGCCATGATGCCGGCCAGCCGGTCGAATTCCGCCGGGCCAAAGCCGAAGCGGGTCATTTCGCTCACACCCATGCGCAAGGCGCCGGAGGCCGTGAAGCCCTCCTCCTCGGGGGTGGCCTGGTAGTTGACGATGATGTTGTTCTGCTCCAGCCGTTCCGCTACCTCGGGGCCTTCCCCGTAGCCCACGGACACGATCACCTGATGGGTCTCGGTGTAGTCGTTGGCCGGATCCCCCGCCACCTCCAGGCCGTGGGCCTTCAGGCTCTTGGCGAAGCTCTTGGCGTTGTTCACGATGTTCTTCTGGTATTCGTCCTTGAACTGGTTCATCTCATAGGCAGCCATCAGCAGGCCCAACTGGGTGCCCAGGTGATGGTTGGATACGCTGCCTGGGAAGGCCCGGCGTTCGATGGTCTCCCAGAGACCGTATTTCAATTCCTCTTTCTGGTAGTTCACCGCAATGACGCCACGCTGGGGCCCAAAGAAAGTCTTATGGGTGGACCCGGTGACGATCTCCGCGCCCTCCTGGAAGGGCTGCTGGAAATAGGGGCCCACCAGGCCCAGCACATGGGCCATATCGTACATGATGGTGGTGGGGATCCCCTGCTGGTCCACAAACTGGCGGATGGCGGCCACCGGCTCCCGGTGCAGCACCATGCTCTTGCCGAAGATGATCAGCTCGGGCTTATACTGGTCGATGAGCTTTTTGGTCTCCTCCACGTCGATCTTATAAATGTTATCCTTGCACACCGGGAAGTTCACGATGGCATGGCGTTCGGTCACCGGGTCGATGGCGATATAGTCCCGCAGGGCGCCCATGGGTTGGGCGGAAAGGTGGCCGCCCTTGATGATGTGGTTGTTCATCACATAGCCCAGGCGCTTGGGATCGTGCTTGCGATCCAGCCGGTTCTTCCAATCCATCAGGGCGGAGAAGGTGGCCATATTGGACATCTGGCCGCTGATGACCCGGGTCTCCACCTCGGTGCAGCCGAAGTATTCCTTCATCTGCTCCACCAGCAGCTGCTCCACCCGGTCGATGAACTTGGTGCCCTGGTAATAGAAGATATCCGCGTCGTAGAAGGATTTTACCTTTTTATGCTCCGCATAGCGGAAGGCAGGGTCCGAGGCGCACAGCAGCTGTACGGCCCGGCTGGCGCTATTTTCCGAGGGGATCAGGTTGATGCACCGGTTCTGCCGCCAGTCGTGGTTTTCCGTGGCCTCCCGGATCAGGTTGACGGCCTTTTCATACCGGGGCGCGGCGTCCGCCTGGGCGGGGGCCGCCTCCGGCCGGTACAGGATGGGCCGGGCAAAAGGCGGCGCATCCGCCCGCATATGGCAGGCAGGCACCACAGCCTTGAGCCGCTTGCCCCGCACATCGATCTCTACCATATCGTCCGTGAGCACGTCGCTGGCAATGTAGGCCAGGCCGATGGAACGCTTGGCGGTCTCCTCTAGGATCACCGTGGCCAAGCCCTCGCCCTCCGCCTGGTAATAGGGCACCATGGTGCCGCTGGTGACCCAGCCGATGCACACGTCCCCTCTGTAAACCTCCATGCCGGCCCGCATCACGCCCCGATCCAGCAGGGTGATGGGCTGGATGCGCTTGGGCAGCACGGACAGGTCCCGGAAATCCCGATTCAGGATGGCCTTGTTGGCCTCCGCCTGCTTTTCCAGGGCCGCCCGGCCCACATAATTGCCCTTTTGCTCCGAGAAGCTCACGGCAAACTTGGCCAGAGGCACAGCGAAAATGGGGATCTCGCTGCCATCTGGGGCCAGGCCCATCTCATGGCCATAAAGGGGCAGCCCCGCCTCCAGCCGCAGGGTATCCCGGGCGCCCAAGCCCGCAGGCTTGGCCCCCAGCTCCAGCAGCCGGTCCCACAGCCATACGGCGTTGGCGCTGTCGATGAACAGCTCATACCCCAGCGGTTCCCCGGTATAGCCGGTCTTGGCCACCCGCACGGTTTTCCCCTCCAGCTCCAGGGTATTCAGGGCGTTCTTCATGGGCTCGGTAATGGCCTGGCCGCCGGACATGGTCAGCAGCAATTCCTTGCTCTTTGGCCCTTGGATGGCGATGGAGGCATAGTCCGGGGAAATATCCGTGATGGTGCAGTCGAAATCCTTGACCAGCGCCCCCAGATGGGCCAGGTCCTTGTCCTTATTGGCGGCGTTCACCACCAGCAGGAACCAATCCTCCTCGAATTTGTACAGATAGGCGTCGTCCACAGCCCCGCCGTTTTCGTTGGGGATGATGCAATACTGGGCCTTGTTCAGGTCCAGGGCCATCACGTTGCTGGTGAGCACATGCTGTAAGAAGGCCACCCGCTCCGGCCCCTGGATCAGCAGCCGGCCCATGTGGGATACGTCGAATAAGCTGCATACATGCCGGGTATACAGGTGTTCCGCCACAATGCCGGTGGGATACTGAATGGGCATTTCCCAACCGCCAAAGTCCACCATGCTGGCCCCTGCCGCCACATGGACATCGTAAAGTTGTGTGCGCTTGCATTCCTGCATTGTTTTGTTGCTCCTCCCGATAGATTGTTGATTCTGCAAGGGGTTGGATGTGCTGGTTTTTAGGGTACGAGAAAAGGCGCAAACTTCCCCTTGGAAATTTGCGCCTCCGTTTTTGCACCTGAGAGATTCCACACCCCTGCCGCCTTTTCAGGCGGGCTGAGGCGGTTGCACCTTCGGCGTATGGCAAGAAAAGCGTCCTGCCGTACTTTTTCGGAGTGTCGTCCTGGCTCGATCCTTTTGCCTGAGAGTTTCTGCTTGCCCCTTCGGCGCCGGGTTCCCGGTCTCTCCCGAGCCAATCATCCGACTATACGTTTTATTAACCCAAGGATACCATGAAACCCTAGGGCTGTCAACAAGTTTTCCAATGGTATTCTATCGATCCATAAGCATTTCTAATGCCTTAGCAAAGCCTCTCCCCATTGGAAGCCATCAATCCCAGGCGCAGGCCGGTGCGCAGGCCCAGCATTTCATCTATTCCGGAGGAGGAACCGTATGCGGCTAAAGCTTCCGCCGCAGCCAGATAACCCGGCCGGTCTGCCGCGCACAATGCGGCGACCAGCTGATCTTCCAGGCGGCCCCAATAGCCGGCCATGGCATAGGATAAAAAGTGCTGGCTCAAGCGGTTGGTACGGGCCAGATTGGCCTGCACCGCCTGGATCAAGCTGGCCAGCAAACCTGCCGCTTTGGGAAATTGCCCAAGGCCGATCAGTACCCCGGAAATATAATCGTCGCCCGAGGGGGTCAGTCCTGCGCCCAAGCCCAACAGCCGTGCCGTTTCCTGCACCGGGGCCGCAGGCAAGGCAGCCTCCAAGGCTCTATCGCCCCATGCCTCCAATCCCTCTACCCCGGCCTGAAAGGCCTTGCCATAGGGATCGTCCCGCCGGGGTTGCCGGCCTGCCAAAAGCAGCAATGCGCTGGGTTGCGGCCATGGCACCCGTTGCAGCAGCACGGCGGCAATATTGGAAAAATAGCCTTCTAGGGTTTCCCGATCCGCCAGGTCGCCGCATACATGGGGGCTCTGTCCCCACTGGGGTAACGCTTCCGGGATGGCGATGCGATATTCCCCCACCTCGATCCGGTCGGGATGGATCCGGATCACATCCCCGGGAGATACCCCGAAAAATGCCCGCCGTAGGTCTGTCACCAGCATGGCAGGCGATGGCGGCACATCCTGCCTTCCCAAACTATATAGGTTATCCACCGCTCCTGCCAATGCCGGCATTTCCACATTCAGCACCCGGCGGAACACGCTATGTACCCGTCCTTCCATGGGTCCCTGTTGCAGCATGGCGGCTGCGGCTGTTCCTGCTATGCAGATACTAGGCATATGCCTATCCTCCTCTCCCCCAGGCGCTATTCTGCGCCCCTTACCCCCATAGTTTGAACTAAGATGCGCCGCCCCAAACCGGCGCGGCGCATCCCCTTTTTACTTGTGGGGAATCTTGCCGGAGGGGCCCGGCAAGATTCCTACAGATTAAGCCTTTGCGTCCTCAGGCTCTTCCATCTGGAACTCATAGTCCTTGCCGGGCAGAATGGCATTGAGCAAGATGCCCAGGATGGCAGCGGTGGCCAAGCCGGACAGGTTCACGATGCCGATCTGGATGCCGCCTACGGAGTTGAAGCCCAAGCCGGATACCAGGATGACCGCCGCGATGATCAGGTTACGGGACTTGGTCAGGTCTACCTGATTTTCTACCACGTTCCGTACGCCGATGACGGAGATCATGCCGTAGAGCACGAAGGATGCGCCGCCGATGATGGCGGTGGGGATGGTGTTCACCAGGGCGTCAAACCAGGGGCTGAAGCTGAGGATGACGGCCACGACCGCCGCGATCTGGATGACCTTGGGATCGTATACCTTGGAGAGGGCCAGCACGCCGGTGTTCTCGCCGTAGGTGGTGTTGGCGGGGCCGCCCACCAAGCCAGCCAGGGAGGTGGCCAAGCCGTCGCCCAACAGGGTGCGATGCAGGCCGGGGTTGGCGATGAAGTTCCTGCCACAGGTCGCGCTGATGGCGGAGATATCGCCCACGTGCTCCATCATGGTAGCCAAGGCGATGGGCGCCATGGTGAGGATCGCGCTGCCGCTGAATTTGGCAATGGTGAAGGGCGGGATGCCTACGGCGGCTGCAGTTGCCAGGCCGCTATAGTCTACCCAGCCGACGATCAAGGCGATGATGTAGGCGCCTACGATACCGATCAGGATGGGGATGATCTTGATCATGCCCTTGCCCCAGATGTTGCAGCCGATGATCAGCAGCATGGTGATGACCGCCAGCAGCCAGTTGGCCTGGCAGTTGGTGATGGCGCTGGGCGCCAGGATCAAGCCGATCAGGATGATGATAGGACCGGTAACCACCGGCGGGAACAAGCGCATGACCCGTTTGATACCAAACACCTTGATCAGCGCCGCTACCACCACGTACAGCAAACCGGCAATCACGATACCGCCGCATGCATAGGGCAGCATTTCCGTATTGGGCATGCCGTCCACCATGGGGGCTACCACCGCAAATCCGCCAAGGAATGCGAAAGAAGATCCCAGGAATGCAGGTACTTTCCCTTTGCCAGGAAGTGGAAGAGCAATGTGCCCACGCCTGCGCAAAGTAGGGTCACGGAGATACTTAGACCTGTGAGGATGGGGACCAGCACCGTTGCGCCAAACATGGCAAATACGTGCTAGATGCCCAGAACAACCGTTCTACCCCAACCTAATTGTCCTGGTGCATCATAAATGCCTTAGCCATAATCGATCTTTTCCTTGCTCAAAAGTAGCACCTACTTCCAATTTGTAAGTATGCTTCCCTAAGTGCTTCGGTGACTGCTTTAAATCCTTAGGCCATTGCGGCCGCGGATACGGCGTTATTCAGTCGCCTTTTCTTTTAGAGCCTTCAATACCTCCTCAGCTGTAATTGGCATACGGTTGAATCGCACGCCGATGGCGTCGTAAATGGCGTTTGCAATAGCCGGCGCGCCGGGTACCATAAGCGGCTCGCCCACGCCCCGTGCCCCGTATGGGCCGGTGGGCTCCGCATGCTCTATGTATTTAACGGTCAACTCTGGCATATCGTCCGCCGTGGGGATCTTATAGTCTACGAAGTTCTTATTGAGGATGTGGCCGTTCTTGAGGATCAGTTCCTCGAATAGGGCCGTGCCCATGGCCTGCACCATGGCGCCTTCGGACTGGGCGCAGAAGGTTTCCGGGTTGATGACCTTGCCTGCGTCGAAGCAGGATACCATCCGAAGCACCTTCACCTCGCCGGTGTCCAGATCCACCTCTACCTCCGCGCCGTTCACGCCGATGGTCCAGAATGCCACAGGATGTTCGCCGATGCCGGTTTCCTTGTCGTAGTTGATGTTGTTCTCCAGGGTGAAGGTGCCTACGCCAATGGCGGGGCCGCCTACGCCGGAGCCGTCCGGGAACGCCAGGCCCAATGCGAATTCCGCCAGGGGAACCTTCCGGTCGGTGTAGATCTTGTGCACCACATACCCGTCCTTGAATTCCAGATCCCGCTTATAGGCCCCCAGCTTGATCTGGGCCAGCTCCAGGATCTTCTTCTTCAGGTCCTCGCAGGCCAGCTTCACCGCGTTGCCTGCGCAATAGGTGGTACGGCTGGCCACGGTCTGCCATTCATAGGGGGTATGGTCCGTGTCGCCGGTGCGGATGGTGATCAGCTTGGGGTCCACATCCAGGGTCTCGGCGGCGATCTGGGTCAGGGCCGTATCCGAACCTTGGCCGATCTCCTGGCCGCTGGTCATCAGGAAGAAGGTACCGTCCTCGTTCATCCGGATGATGGCCGCGGAGCCTGCGTTGGTGGGCATGGAAGGGGATTTCCAGCCGGCTGCGATGCCCTTGCCCCGTACCTTCCGGGGGTTGGGGCTCTCGCTCTTCTCCCCGTAGCCGATATCCTTGACCACTTCCTCCAGGCACTCATGGTACCCGGATACCACCATGGTCTCGCCCATGCAGGTCTTATCCCCTACCCGCAGGCCGTTGATCCGGCGCATCTCCACCGGATCCATGCCGATCTCCTTGGCCACGATGTCGATGTTCTGCTCGATGGCGAAATGGATCTCGCACATGCCGAAGCCCCGGTACGGGCCGCCCACAGGATGGTTGGTGTAGACGCAGTAGCTATCCGTCCACACGTTGTCGATGTTGTAGGGGCCTGCGGAGGCGAAGCCGCCTGCCTTCACGATGTTGACGCCATATTCTGTATAGGCGCCGCCATCCCAGACGAATTCGTTCTTCACCGCGTGGATGCGGCCGTCCTTCTTGACGCCGGTCTTGATCTTGCAATGGAGGCCCTGGCGTACGTAGGAATTCTGGAATTCGTCCTCCCGGCTGTACTGGAGCTTCACCGGCCGGCCCTTGCAGCGCATGGCCAGGGGGATGATGATGCCCTCGATGGTGGTGCCTGCTTTTGAGCCGAAGCCGCCGCCCACGTACGGGGAAATAACCCGCAGCTTATTCAGGGGGATCTCAAAGGCTACGCTCAGGGCTTGCCGCACCGCGTAGGGGGACTGGGTGCTGGCCCAAACGGTCAGCTTGCCGTCGTATTCATATTGCGCAATGGCTACATGGGGTTCCAAGGGGACGTGTTGTACATGGGGAATGTAATACGTGTGCTCTGCTACATAATCGCACTCTTTGAAGGCTTTGTCAACATCTCCTTTGCGTAATTTATAGTGATGGGAGATATTTGTGTGGGGTTTTGGGAAGAAAATCGGTGCGACTTTGTAGGTATGCAGGTCGGGATGGATCAAGGGCGCATCCGGCTTCATGCCGTCTATGGCGTTGGTAACCGCCGGCAGCTCCTCATAGACCACCTCGATCAAATCGCAGGCTTCCTGGGCGATTTCGGCGGTTTCTGCGGCAACTGCCGCCACGGCTTCGCCCTGATACTTCACCGTTTTGTTGGCCAGGAAGTTTTTATCCTCCAGGTACAGGCCGCAACGCTTGGTATACCATTCGCCGGTGATCACGGCCCGCACGCCGGGAAGCTTCTCGGCTTTGGATACGTCGATGCTGATGATCTTCGCATGGGGGTACGGGCTCCGCTTCACCTGGGCGTATAGCATGCGGGGCATATGGAAGTCGCCCACATACTGCGCCTGCCCGGTTACCTTGCGGATCGCGTCCACACGCTCTATGCTTTGGCCTACATATTTCATACGGGGCGCCTCCTTTCTATTCCTGTGTATCGGCCGCCTGGCCGCGGGCTGCGATCTCCTCAATGGCTTCTACGATCCGCTTATAGCCCGTACAACGGCACAGGTTCCCGCTGATGCTATCGATGATCTCCTCCCGGGTGGGATGGGGATTTTCATTGAGCAGCGCCGTGGCGGACATGAGGAAGCCAGGCGTGCAGAACCCGCACTGCAGGGCGCCATGCTTGATGAAGCTCTGCTGCAGCGGCGAGAGCTTCGGCCCGTCGGACAGGCCTTCCACCGTGGTGATATGCACCCCGTCCAGCTCCGGCGCCAGCACCAGGCAAGCGTTGAGGGGCACATCGTCCACGATCACCGTGCACGCGCCGCACTCACCGGCGCCGCAGCCCTCCTTGGTACCGGTAAGGCACAATTCGTCCCGCAACACATCCAGCATGGTTTTGTTGGCGGGCACATCCAAATCATAGGCATCGCCATTTACGTAAAAATGAACATGATATTTCATCTCGCGTCCCTCCTTAGCCCAGGCTTTCCAGGCTCCGGCGCAGGGCCATAGCCACCACGTCCAGCCTGTACTGCTTGCTTGCCCGCACGTCGTCGATGGGGGATACCTCGCTGAGGGCCAGCTCCACCGCCCGGTCGATCCGCGCTTCATCCAACGGCCCTTCGTTCAGGCAGGCTTCCGTTTGGGGCAGCCGCCGGGGGGTCGGCGCCACAGAGCCAAAGGCCGCCCGGTATTTGCCTTCATGCTTCATCACCGTGCTGCACACGGTGGATAGGTCCACCTTATTGCGCCGGGATACCTTGGTGAAAATACCCTGGACACCCTCATAATAGGGGACCCGGATCCCCGTGACGATCT
Organism: uncultured Eubacteriales bacterium; assembly: GCA_900543475.1. Lineage (GTDB taxonomy): Bacteria > Bacillota > Clostridia > Christensenellales > CAG-138 > Pelethousia > Pelethousia gallinarum. The sequence goes on along the minus strand of UQRU01000012.1, from coordinate 9,706 downwards.
CATCCTTTTGCAAGGTGGTCTTGCGGACGAATACGAAAAACTCATTGATGGGGATCTCCCGCTTGCCGTCCGGGCCTTCCACTTCCAACACCGCGTCCAGGCACAGCAGGGGCGTAGAGGTGTCCGCCAAGGGGGAAGCGTTGATCAGGTTGCCGGCGCAGGTCGCCCGGTTGCGCACCTGCTTGGAGCCCACCGATAGGGCGGCTTCCGCCAGGAAGGGGTAATATGTGCGTACGTTCTCATCCCCGCCTAGGCGATTCATATTCACGCATGCACCGATATGCAGGCCCTCTTCCTTGGAAAAACGCAGTTCGTTCAATCCTGGGATGCGTTTGATGTCCACCACGTATGCCGGGTTGATCAGCCGGTCCCGCAGCTGGATCACCACATCCGTACCGCCGTTGAGGACCACGGCCTTTCCTTCGTTTTCCCGAAGGAATTTAGCCGCCTCCCCTACGGTCCCAGGCGCAAAATACTCAAATGCTCTCATACGTCCTCCTCCTCCTGATTTGTGGCTGGGGCGGCGCCGCCGCGCCCCGCCCGGTCCTGGGTCCTGTCAGGCGCCGCAGGTTATCCCTGCCGGCACGCCGCCTGAAACTTTGTTAGCCCGTCCCGGCTCAGCCGCCGGGCCAACTGCTGGCAAACCTGCTGATGTTTATGCATAAACCCTTCCGCGTCTGCCAGCTCCGCATGCTTCACAATTTGTTCTGGTTCTCGCCCCGCCAAGATAAAATAATGGGCCAAGGCGTAAATTTCATTTAACGGCTGGAAATACATATTCCGATATCGTTCGCTGCTGCCGATGGCGTCAAAACACCGTTCCAATGCCTGCCGCATCTGGTCTAGATGGGCTTGGGCTTTTTGCCCGGCCGCCCGTTCCAGCGCCTGGGCCACCGCCGCGTCCTGCTCTTCCATAGGCAACAAGCGGATCCCGTCTTCCTCCCCAGCCTGGATATATCGTATTCCCGATGGGACAGTACCGCCTACCGTCTCCTGGTACAGGGCGAGATAGGCCAGGGCAAACCCGTCGCAGGCTTTTTTATCGGCCGCAATCCCTTTTCATAGATGAGCAGCAACGCTGCGATAATGGCCAGGATAATGACGTAGGATAATGCTTCCACCTGCTCTACCTCTCTCGTTCCCCCGGGCACTACAGCCCGTGATTCTTGTAAAAAAATAACGAGGGGCGGCAGTGCGCCGTCCCTTAGGGATATGGGATCGTATGCTGCTTATAACGCTTGGATCTCATATTGCGCACCTGCCACCTCGTTACAAGTCGGTAAGTCGTGTTATGATATCGTGATATTTATTGGAAAATAGCGAGGGACGGCAAACGCCGTCCCATAAAATTACACGTCTTCAAAGCCGTCGAAGGCCACGATTCTGGAGATACAGCTTTCGCCTTCTACCAGCTTCCAGGGGAAGCAGCCGATAACGACCCGCTTATTGGAGAGCTCGTCGATCTGGCCGCCCAAGCACTCGGCATGGATGGCTTCATAGGGCTTGCAGAACAGCTCGATATGCATGGCCTGGTAATGGTCCGGCCAGGGATAGATGTCGTTGAGGCCCTTACCATAGCGCTCTTTGAACACGGCGTCGCACTTTTCGGCCTCCATGGGTTCCCAGTCGCGGATCTTGGTGTTCATGGGGTGGTCTGCGGAGCCGCAGTCCACGCCGATCCAGCGCAGCTTCTTTTCCCGCACCCAGCGGACGAAGTCCAGGCAGGGGCCGGGGTGGCGGAGCATGTAGCGGCGCTCATCCGCCTCGGGGCTATCCCAGCCATACTTATGGTAGCCGGTGTTGATGATCAGGATATCGCCTTCCTTCACCTCTACCCGCTTTTCAATATCTTCCGGGGTATAAATGCCCCAGTCCATAGCCTGGTCGGAAAGGTCTACCACCACGCCGGGGGCGCACAGCTTGGTCAGCTCCAGGGAGGCCATATCCCGGCCTGCGGTGTCAAAATGCAGGGGGCCGTCCAAGTGGGTGCCCACGTGGTTGGAGTGGGTCATCAGCTGGCCGTTGGCCCCGTTGGGCGCCAGCCGCTTGAAGAATTTCATCTGCAAGGGCTCATAGGTGGGCCAGGGGGGCGTATTGATGCCAATGGGGATGGAGAGTTCGTACATTTTAATATCAGACCATTTGCTCATTTGCGAAACCTCCTTACGGTAATTTGCAGCCGCAATAAACCTGCGGCAAGGATGATAACGGGGCGAACCGCCCGAAACCCCACCCAGCCCCCAGGGCTGGGCGGGAGAAAAGGAATCCCTTCAAAGCGCGGCTATTCCAGCCAGGCCTTTGCGCAGGCCTCCAGGGCCTGGGTGAAGCAGGCGGCCGGGGGCCGCACCAAGCCGGCGCCGATCTGGCCCACGCCATAGTCCTTGTGGGCGATGCCCGTATTGATAATGGGCCGGATGCCGGTCTCGATCACCTTCAGCAGGTCGATGCCCGTGGCGCTGCCCCGGAAGTCCAGGGCGGGGATCCGGTATGCGGAGCCTTCGCCGGTGGTGATCTCGTACATCTCCAGGGAGTAATTGATGGCGTCCTGGACCTTGCCGCCCACAAACTGGACGATGGCCGGGGCCGCCGCCATGCAGAAGCCGCCGATGCCGGTGGTCTCTGTGATGCAGCTGTCTCCCAGGTCCGGGTTGGCGTCCGCTTCGGTGTAGCCCGGGAAGTAAAGGCCGTCCACCGCCTCTGCCGGGGCAGTGAACCACTGCTTTTCCCCAAGGCCCGCGATCCGGATGCCGAAGTCCGTGCCGTTGCGGCACATGGTGGACACCACCGTGGAATAGGGGATCCCCTGGATGGCGTCCATGGTGCACTTACAGGCCGGCATGGAGATGTTCAGGAAGGTGTGGTCGTTGTTGTTGAGGAAGCGCAGGGCCGCCTCCTTCTCCTGGTTGGAGAAGTCCGTCTCCAGCACGCCCAAGGTCAGCTCCCGGAACAGCAGGGAAGTGCCCGCCTTATTCCGGTTGTGGCCCTCGTCGCCCATCTGGAGGATCTGGGCGATCATGGTCTTGATGTCGATCTCCCCGATCTGCTCCATGGCTGCCCGCAGCACCGGATACAGGCCGGAAGCCAGCCAGTTCAGCCGGTCGATGACCTCCTGGTCGCAGGCGCCGAAGCGCAGCACCTTGCCCAAGCCCTCGTTAAAGGTACAATAGGCTTCGTTGCCAAAGGCCTTGTTCTTCATCCGCCATACAGGCATGGAATAGGTCACCACGCCCGCCATGGGGCCTACCGCGTTATGATGGTGGCAGGGGTCGAAGGTGATCTCCCCGGAGGCCGCCAACTCTTCCGCTTCTTTCAGGTCCTTGGCCAATCCCTCGTAGATCAGGCCGCCCATGACGGCGCCCCGCACCGGGCCGCTCATCCTGTCCCAGGTAATGGGCGGGCCCGCATGGAGGATGGTTTTCTTGGTCATGCCGGGCAGCAGCTCCCCTGCGGTGCCCAGGCCGATCAGGGTAGGCTGGGCGTTGAGGATCCGGGTGAGGGCCTCGGCGTTGGCCGCGGCGATCTTTTCACCCAGCTCCCCGCTGTGGAGCTTGCGCAGCATGGCCGCCAGCCGGGGATCGCCTCCCGCGGCGGGCTTCCAGTTGACATGTACCGCCTTTTTGTTCTGGGATAGGAGGTCCTGATAGAAGGCTTCCACGCCAAAGTTTACGACATGGAGCTCTTTTTGGTATAATTCGTTCAATTTCGCCATAATTCCCTCCTACGCAAGATTCCCCAGCAGCAGCTGCACGAAACGGGTTGCCTGGGCATTGGAGGGGAATACCAGCGCGCCGGCTGCCCGCAGCTTTTCCCGGGTGGCTGTGAGCCCCTGGGGATCGCCTTCCGTGCCGCACACGGAGACCACCGCCGTAATGTGCCGTCCCGCCTGCTGGGCGTTGGCCTTTGCCTTGCGGATGGCCTCGGACAGGTCTTCAGCCGGGTCCGGATGGGAGCCATAGCCGATGACGCAATCCGTAAAGATGACGGCCGTCTCGGGATCGTCCCCTTCGGTGATCACCCGCTCAGCCCGCAGGGAGGGATCGATCATGGGATGGGGCCGGCCCACGGTAAAGGCGTCGTCGCCGAAATCCAGGAAGGTGTTCTCCCGGCTCTTGGCGGTACGGGCCTCCTCGATGAGATCCGCGGGGTCCAAGGGGATGTTGGAATAAATATGGCCCAGGCCTTCCTTCAGGAGCTTCATCGCCTCGTCGCAAAGGGTACCGCCGGTGAACAGGCCCCGCACATACCGCTGGCTGGGGGCCATTTTGCCGGCCTCCTCCTTGGCCAGGGCCTCGGCCTCCGCCTGGCCCATGGTGAAGCCCACGAAGTCCTTGACCTCCTCGCCCTTCAATAGGGCCACCGCCTTATAGGCCGCATCCTCCAGGGACAGGGCCGCATGTAGGCCAAAGGAACGGATCTCCGCCGGGTCGCCGCCGATGAAGCACACCACCACGGGCTTATCCGTCTTGGTGGCCAGCGTAAGGATCTGGGTGGCGATCTCCTTGGCCGGGGGCTTGGAGATCAACACGATCACCTTGGTGGCCTCGTCGTCGATGAGGGACTCCAGGCCCATGGTCATCATGATGCCGCCGATCTCTTTCTTCAGGTCCCGGCCGCCGGTGCCGATCACCTGGGATACGCCGCCCCCCAGCTGGTCCACCAGGGAGGATACCTCCTGGGTGCCCGTGCCGGAAGCCGCCACGATGCCGATGCCCCCCGGCTTTACCACGTTGGCAAACGCCAAAGGCACGTGGTTGATGATGGCCGTGCCGCAATCCGGGCCCATGACCAGCAAACCACGTTCCGCCGCAAAGGTTTTCAGTTCCCGTTCTTCGTCCACGGTCACGTTGTCGCTAAAGAGCATCACGTGGATGTTCTTATCCAGGCACTCCTGGGCGACCCCTGCCGCGAACTTGCCCGGCACGGAGATGACCGCCATGTTCAGATTGGGGTCCATCTTCAACGCTCCCTCCAGGGTGGGGGGGGTGTAGGCCGCGGCCTCGCTGTCCGCCTTTTTATTGATGAGGGTATCCACGGTTTCTATGGCGTTGGTAAACGCCGCCTCGTCCCCGCAGCGGACGGCCACAAAAAAGTCATTGGGCCCCACCGCCTCGAACCCCGGGGCGTCCAGGCCCAGATTGGCCGCGATTTCCCGATTCAATTCCGTTCCCATGCCCACCAGGGCTTCTTCGATGCCTTCCAGCTTCTTCACGTCCTTGGAGATGAGCATCAGGGTCACGGAATCGTAATACGCATTTTTTCGAACTTCAAGTTTTATCAAACAAATCCCTCCAGTATGGTGGGGCGGCCGGATCGGGCCGCCCGCTTTGGACTGCGGGGGCGGTTTTCAGCCCCGCCCTTGCAGAATCCCCGCCCGGCGCCTGCCAGGCGGGTATCCCTTCCACGCCTTATGGTTTGACGAACACGAAACCGTATTGATCCTGGCCCACGCCCTCTTTGACCACATCCACGGTGGAGACCAGCTCCATGCCGTTTTCGATATCGTCAAAGCCGATCTGACCCATGGCGGTCACGCCGTTTTCAAACTGCACGATGCCGAAATTCAGCCAGGGCTTCATATAGCCTTCGGGCAGGTTGTAAACCCGGGTCCAGGTAAGGAGCTTGCACTTGCCCTCCAGCACTTCGGGGGTAAACTCCCTGCTTTCGCACGCCGGATTCTGGCAGACAATGTAATGGGGATGGTGCAGCTTGCCGCACTTATTGCATTTATATGCGTAGAGTTGTTCCATATCCTTGCCTCCTTAGTCCGTCGTCACAATGGTGGCGACCACGTTGTTGCCAAAGCCGCCGAAGTTGACAGCCAGGCCCGTCTTGGCGCCTTCCACCTGGCGGCCATCCGCCTCGCCCCGCAGCTGCCGGACCAGCTCCACCACCTGGGATACGCCCGTGGCGCCCAGGGGATGGCCCTTGGCCTTCAAGCCGCCGGAGGGGTTGATGGGCATTTTGCCGCCGATGCGGGTTTCGCCGTTGCGGGCGGCGATATGGCCTTCGCCCCGCTTGAAGAAGCCCACTTCTTCGCTCTCCACGATCTCCAGGATCAGGAAGGCGTCATGCAGCTCCGCCACGTCGATATCCTCGGGGCCCATACCCGCCATCTTGTAGGCCTTTTGGGCAGCGGTGCGCACAGCCAACAGGTCCGTGGGTACCGCGCGGTTAGCCACCACGTGGGTATCGGTCGCGCTGGAAATACCGGCGATCCGGATGAACTTCTTGTCGCCAAAGCCCAGCTCTTCCTGCTTATCCTTGGCCACCAGCAGCACCGCGGCGGCGCCGTCGCTCACCGGGCACATATCGAACTGGCGCAGGGGGTCCGCCACGATGGGGTTGGTGGCGTTGATGTAAGCCGGGTTGGTGATGCGCTCCAGCACCGCCCTGCGGTGGATATGGGCGCAGGGATTGTGCATGGCGTTTTCATGGTTCTTTACGGAGATGATAGCCAAGTCTCTGCTTTCAACGCCATATTTCTCCATGCAAAGCCGGGTGAACATGCCCGCGAAGGAGGGCAGCGTGGCGCCGTATTTATATTCTGCTTCCGGATGGAGCATGGTGGCTACAAAGTCCGTGGCTTCCCAGCCGCTTACCACCCGCATCTGCTCGCCGCCTACCACCAGCACGCAGTCGCACATGCCGGAGGCGATGGCCATATAGCCCAGCTTGATGCCCGATGCGCCGGACGCAGGACCGTTCTCAATGCACTCGGCCATAGCAGGACGGATGTCCAAGGTATCTACCAGTGCGGAGGCGGAGCCGCTGATCCGGTTGATCATGCCCGCGCCCATGCTGGCTACGAACACCTGATCGATGACGTTATTTTCGCCGGTCTTGGCGCCGGCATCGTCCATGGCCTGCAGGGCGGCTTCGCTGATCATTTCCAAGAAGGTGCCGTTATGCTTGCCAAATTTGGTATGCCCTACGCCAACTATTCCTACCTGACGCATGTTTCCACTTCCTTTCTCCAGCGCTTAGACGCTGATTTTCGCGGGCTTGCGCAGAACCTCGTTTGCCTTGATGACATCTTCGAATGCGGGACGGATGCCCACGTTCTTGTTTGCCTTATGCTTCTCCCATAGGGCCCTGGTGAGTACGTAGGTGGGCACGCCACCCAGCTCATGGGGGCACTCGGGCCGGGATTCCAGCTCGTACTCGATCATCCAACGCTTGAAGCCGTTGGGGCTCTCCGCCACGATCCAAACCTCGTCCTGATCCATGAAGTCGAAGTGGTATTCCATCTTGGCAGCAAACAGCTGGGCGCCTACCCGAAGGCCCCGGCGCAGGGTCATGGTATGGTAACTCATGCCGATCTTTTTATTGACCAGGCGGCCGTTGACAACACCTGCGATCTCGCCGTCGATGGCGCCTACGAAGAAATATTCATCCTGTACCCGATAGCGGTACATGCCCAGCAGCTCGGCATAAATACGGGCCGCCACGATGTCGTAGAAGTCCTTGGGCTGCTTCATGAGGGGCTCGATGGTTTCCAAAATGAGCGGGACCTCATCCCGGGTGATTTCCCGCACCAACATATCTTCGCCGGTGATCAGGGGAATTACCTTGGGTTCATAGGGCTTTAGTCCGATGGTCGGCGGCCTGAGTTGTTGTTCCATTTTGTCGATCGTTGCCATTGCGTTCGCCTCCTTGATGCATAATTGAGTTGCACATGTAGAAAGGAAAATTTAGCACACCCACACAGCCTTTGTGTGCCGCTACAAAAAATTGGTTCCTGTCTGGTCTGGATTGGTTCTGGTTGGTCGGTTGTTTGTGTTTGGATGATCAGCGCTGATGTTTTGTCAAGACAATTTTGTTATGTAACTATTATCGGCCATCTTATGCCAGTTGTCTATGTTGACTTTATACAAATCTAATGGTATTCTTTTGTTGAAAGATACCAATTTGAAGGAGGGCCTTCTATTTGCTCCAAGAATCACGTCCCAATCTCCTTCCTTTGGGCATATCTTTGCAGGATTTATTGCATTTGCCCATTTTGCAAAATTCCAAAGTCCTTGCCGGCAGCCAAGGCCTATCCAATCTGGTCACCGGCGCCACCCTGGCCGGCGCCCCGGATATTGTGGCCCCGGCCCATCCCGGCGAGCTGTTCCTGGTGGACTGGACCTGGATCGAAGCGCCCCCCGCCCTTTCCTCGGACTTTATCTACCGGCTTCGTCAATTGGGCATTTCGGGCATTTGCCTACGCCCTGCGGTGAGCCTGCCGGATTTTTCCCCGGATTTTCTTCGGGAGGCCGACCAGCTCCGCCTGCCGGTGATCCAGCTGGCCCGGGGCATCACCCTCGCCGGGGTGCTCAAAGGGGTTTCCGACGCCCTCTTGGAGAAGCAGGCCGCCTATCTTGCCCAGGCCCAGGCCTTGGACGAGGTGGTGCTCTCCTTGCTGGCAGGGGGGGCGGACCTGGTGGGCATTGCCCGGATGCTGTCCCAGCTGGTGGGGAATTCCGTGCTGATCTGCGACACCATCAACGGCCGCAACGCCCGCTTCCTTACCAAGCGGGGCCAATCCATTGCCAGCCTCCGGGGGAAGGAATCCCTGCCCCAGCCCACCCACCGGCCCATCCATGTGGGGGATGAGGTCTATGGCCAGATCTTCGTCTACCCTACCGACTCCCCCATCACCCAGGCCCACCTAGAAACCGTGGAGTTGATCGCCCGCTCCGTTTCCCTAGAGATCGCCCAGACCCGTAACAACCGGGATTCCGCCAAAGCCCTGGACGATTATTTTGCCCGGCTCCTTCGCACCGCCCCGGTGGAACCTGCCAAGGAGGCCCATCGCAGTCCCAGTCCCTGGCTGGTTTTAGACCATGTCCATATGGTGGTGCGCATTCGCATCTCCGAGATCGGCGACGCCCACAGCAGGCCTCCAGAACGGGCCTTGCACTTTGAAGAGGTGGAAGATATGTTCCGGGCCCTGGATGTAAACTGCCTCCATGTCCAGGATGGGACGGAACATCTGCTGCTCTTAAACGCGCCGAAAGGCAAAAACCGTCTAGGCGAGGTGGCCCAGCTATTAGAGCGGATCATGGCGGGCCTACAGCGCCACGCCCCAGACCTGCGGTTCCAGGCAGGCTATGGCAACCCGCGGCCTGGCTTCGAGGGACTGCTGCAAAGCGCCAAGCAAGCGCAAACCGCCCTGCGGCTATGCGCCAGCTCCCAGGACGAAACCAGCTGTATCCTAGGCTTTCATCAGATCGGCCTGTTCCGGCTGATCTACGCCGACGACCCGGACGCGGAGATCCAGGCATACATCCAGGAGACCATCGGCCCCTTGTTGGACCCTAAGGAGACCCGGAACGTGGAGTTTATCCCGGTGCTGGAAGCCTATTTCCAATGCGGCGGCAATCTGAAGAAGCTCTCTGAGCTCACCTTCACCCACTACAACACCCTGGTCTACCGGCTCAAGCGGGTCAAAGAGCTCACCAGCCTGGATCCCCGGGTGGCCCAGGAGCGCTTTGCCCTGGAGACCGCCATCCAGCTCTACCGGCTCCATCCCCAGGCCGCCGGCCAGGAGGACCTATCCAGAAACCCCGGCTAACGGGAGCAAGGGTCCCACCGCTGCCAGCCGCCCTTGGGAGCCTCTGCGGCAGGGGAGCCGGGGCCAGCCGGGGGGGCGGCGGCAGGGCGCTCCGCGCCCGGAAGGCCGGGGCCCGGGGGAAGCCCCCCCCCCCCGCCCCGCCCGGGGCAA
>UQRU01000011.1 GCA_900543475.1 uncultured Eubacteriales bacterium | reverse complement strand
CCTGGCCGCGCCGTAGGCGCAAGGGAGCTATGAACACCTCGAAAAAGTGGCGCAAGCCACTTTTTCGACAGCCTGAATCGTTTCGCATGGATAGAATACTGCCCATATTAAGGGCAGTGGTCTGTCAACTTGCCGGCCTAGTTCTTGCAATAATAAAAAGTAGCGGCAACCAATTGGATGCAAGCCTGGATATCCCTATGCTTACCATCCATCGCCGCTTTCTTTCAATTGAAAAGCACCGGCATAGGCTCCTGCCGGCTGCTAGGTATCCGCTGGACAAATCCGTCCTCTGGATTTCATCCTTTATTATGATAGCGGGGAAAAATTATATAGTCAACCAAAGACGGAAAATATCACAATTTCGCCAAGAATACCTTCCGTTTTGAGGCTTTTGCCAGCTGGGTCTAGCCCTTGGAAGGATCCGCCCTATGGCGCAGCCGGCCCTGCCTAGGGCTTTAAACGGCTATGCTTTCCAGCCTGCAACCCGCTCCGGCTGGGGCTACGCCTTGTTGTATAGATGGGACCCTGGCGCGCCTACAGGTAACCGACTTTCCTGAGCTTTTCCATTTTTAGCCAGCCTATCCCTCCCCCAGCCAAAGCCGCGGCTCCCGCCGGCTTTTGTTGGCTAGGCGGCCCGCTCCCTGTTTCCGAAGCCAACGCCTACCTATTTAATATGGCACAAGCCGTCCCGAGGGACGGCTTGCAGCACTATGGTTTTCGTGAAAGGGACAGGTTATTTCATCATGTTGCCGCCCATGTTGCTTTCCGCATAGGCGATCATGCGCTTCACCATTTCGCCGCCGATAGAACCGGCTTCCCGGGCGGTGATATCCCCATTGTAACCCTGCTTCAGGTTTACGTTCAGGGAGCTAGCCACCTCGGTCTTCAGGGACTGAAGCTTGGCCTTGTTGCTGCTGGTGCTGTTGCTGCTATTGTTCGTCATGTTTTTTCTCCTTTCTTTTCATTTATATTGTGCGCTGGCGCACTTACTTTTTCATGTTGGATTCGGCGTAAGCGATCATGCGCTTTACCATTTCGCCGCCGATGGAGCCGGCCTCCCGGGAGGTCAGATCGCCGTTATAACCCTGCTTCAGATTCACGTTCAGGGAGTTGGCCACTTCCATCTTGAAGTTCTCCATGGCCTGTCTGGACTCGGGGATCAATACACTGTTTCGTGCCACTGTGGTTTCACCTCCTTTGCTCGGTGATGTAGCTTTAATTTGCTTCGTTGCCGCAAAAATATGAATGGTAATATATGTGCTCATTGGTGGATCTTTTTCATTTTTTAAGATTTCCTCCCCAACAAATCGCCCGGAATTTTTCTTGTGTTTAAAACGCAAACATGTGTGTGCAAATTGCGGTCGTTTTTTTGATTTTTTTATGTTTCTTTCGCAAAATTGGAGGCAATGGCTGTCCTGACACATGTTATTCCTTGCCAGTCATACATTTTTGGGGTAAAATACAAACGTAATAATATGCTTTATGATAGGCGATTACTTTTTAAAGGAGGTTTGCATATGGCAGGCACGATCATTACCGAGCTTGGACGTATCACCATAGACGAGGATATTCTGGCGAATATCGCCGGTTATGCCGCAACGGAAAACTACGGCGTTGTGGGCATGAAGCCCCGGACGGCTACCGATACGTTTTTGCAGCTTGTAGGCAACGATACCAACCGCAAACGAGGCGTTAAAATCACCTTCCTGGGAGACGGTAGCGAGGCGGATGTAGATCTGTTTGTCACCATGGTCTATGGCGTTTCCTTACAGGTGGTGGCAAAAAATACCATCGACAATGTACGCTATCGGGTAGAGGAAATGACCGGCATTAAGGTCAACAGCGTGAACATCCACGTAGAAAACATCACCGCTTGATCCCTTTGATCCAAGCTGGCCGATTACCGCGCGTCTATTTGGCGCGCCCTTTGGGAGGATTCATAATTTGAAAGAAATGACGATAAACGGAGCATTGCTCAAAGAAATGTTCCTTACCGGTGCTGCGTTATTAGAAAAAAATAAAGCGCTTATCGATTCCTTAAACGTTTTTCCCGTCCCGGACGGCGATACTGGCACCAACATGTCCATGACCATGCAGAGCGCTGTGCGGGAGATCAAATCCAGCGCCTGCGACACTGTGGGCGAGGTGGCGGCAGCGGCTTCCCTAGGTTCCCTGAAAGGCGCCCGGGGCAACAGCGGCGTTATCCTTTCCCAGATCTTCCGGGGGTTTGCCCGGGCACTGGACGGCAAGGATGAAATGGATGCCGCCATGCTGGCCGTCGCCCTTAAAACCGGCACAGAAGCCGCCTATAAGGCGGTGATGAAGCCCAAGGAAGGCACCATGCTTACCGTTTCCCGCATGATCAGCGAGAGAGTCGGGCAAGCCAGCGCCGAGGGCGCCAACGTATATAAACTGGTGGATATCATCATCGAAGAGGGGGAAGCTGCCCTAAAGATCACCCCGGACCTACTTCCCGTTTTGAAGGAAGCCGGCGTGGTAGATAGCGGCGGCAAGGGTTTGCTTACCATATTCCGGGGCTTCAAGATGGCCCTAGATGGGGAAGAGGTGGATGACCTACCCACCGAGGAATTGGAGTCCTCTAGCAGCGAAGATAACCTCACCCTGGACGATGTCAACGACATTACCTATGGCTACTGCACGGAGTTCTTCATCATCCACCTGGCCGAAAACTTCTCCGAGGCGGACTTGGACAAGTTCCGGGAAAAGCTGATGAAGATCGGCGACAGCGTGGTGGTGGCCCATGATACGGGCTTTGTAAAGGTACATGTCCACTCCAATGCCCCCGGCAAGATCCTGCAACTGGCCCTCAGGCTGGGCGAGCTGGATAAGCTCAAAATCGAAAACATGCGGGAGCAAAACCGGGAGATCCAAGCCAAACTCAAGGAGACGGAAAAGGAATGCGCCATGGTAGCGGTCAGTACCGGGGCTGGCATTGATGCGGTGTTCACAGAGTTGGGCGTGGAAGGGCTGATCCAGGGTGGCCAGACCATGAATCCCAGCATTGACACCATCTCTAAGGCCATTCGCCGGGTGAATGCCCGCAATGTGTTTATCCTGCCCAATAACTCCAATATTATCCTGGCTGCCCAGCAGGCAGCGGAGTTGAGCGATCGCAATGTGATCGTCCTGCCTACCAAGACCATTGTCCAGGGTATCAGCGCTGCCACCGCTTACTTGGATGGCGAGCCTGTGGCGGATAATGAAGCCCGGATGCGGGCTGCGGCAGAGCGGGTAATCTCTGGCTCCGTGACCTATGCGGTGCGGGATACCTCCTTTAACGGCACCAAGATCGAAAAAGGCAACATCATCGGCCTGATGGGCGGCAACATCGTTTCCGTTGGCAATAACGTGGACGAAGCCTCCCTGGCTTTGCTGGATAAAATGATGGAAAACGCTCCGGAAGACAGCGTCATCACCCTGTTCTATGGGGAGGGTGTGGACGATGAAAATGCCCAGGCGTTGTTGGAACTCATGGAAGAAAAGTATCCAGATGCAGAGTTTGTCTGCCAGAGCGGCGGCCAGCCCCTGTATTATTACTACATCGCGGTGGAATGAGACCCGATGCACCCTTAACTAGCCTGAAAGGCATAGGCCCGCGCCGAGCGGAAACGCTGGGCAAGCTGGGCCTTTTTTCTGTGGGGGATCTTTTGCGTTTTGCCCCCCGGGATTATCGGGACTATCGCCATGTGCTCCTGGCGGGCGAGGCCCCCCATGGCCAAGACGGGGCCTTTGCCCTCACCCTATGCAGCCAGCCTCGCCTGGCCCGCATTCCCGGCCGGGGCCGGCTGAATATCCTGACAATTTCTGGCCAGGACGCCTCGGGTAAGCTGACGCTTACCTGGTTTAATCAACCCTATCGCCAAACCCAGCTCAAGGAAGGCCAGCAGGTGATCGCCTGTGGCCGGGTGGATCGAAGCCGGGGCGCCAGGCTGGTGAACCCCACCCTTTATCCCGCCTTGCCCGGCATCTTGCCCATCTATCCCATGACCCGCGGCTTGTCCCAATCCTTATTGCGGGATGCTGTCCGGGCTGGGTTGGAAGCGGCCTCCCAAGACATGCCGGAGCTGCTTCCCCCCAGCCTTTTGGCACGGTATGACCTTATGCCCCTGCCCCAGGCCCTGGCTTCCCTGCATTTCCCAAAGGATCTCGCCAGCCTGGGCCATGCCCGCCGCCGGTTAGCCTTTGAAGACCTACTCCTGTTCCGGCTGATGCTGGCGTCTATGGGAAACAAACGCAAAGCCGCCGCTCCCCCTTTGCATGGCGATGAGGCGCTTGCTACTTTCTTAACCTTGCTGCCCTTTACCCCTACCCAGGCGCAATATCGCGCAATGGGAGAAATCAGCAAAGACCTGTGCGCAGGCAAGGCTATGAACCGGCTCATCCAAGGGGACGTGGGCAGCGGTAAGACCGCCGTGGCTTTTTATGCCATGTACGCGGTGATAGAGGGCGGCGGCCAGGCAGCCCTCATGGCCCCTACGGAAATCCTTGCCCGGCAGCATTATGAAAAGCTGGTCGCCTTGTTTGGGCCGGAACGGGTGCGCTTGCTATTGGGAGGCATGAAGGCCAGCGCACGCACCCAGGCTTGGGAGGAGCTATCCTCCGGTCAGGCCGGCATTGCCGTAGGGACCCACGCTTTATTGCGGCAGGAGGGTATGTTTTCCAACCTCCAACTTATCGTCACCGACGAACAGCACCGCTTTGGAGTCAGCCAACGGGCAGCCATCCAAAACAAGGGCGATACCGGCGTCCATGTGCTGGTCATGAGCGCCACCCCCATCCCCCGCACCCTGGCCCTGCTCCTGTACGGGGATCTGGAGGTTTCCCGGATCGATCAGCTGCCCCCTGGACGTAAGCCTGTCCAGACCAAGTTGGTCCCGCCCTCCAAGGCCAAGGACATGTACGCCTTTATTCAGGCCCAAGCCCAGCAAGGCAGGCAGGCCTATATCGTATGCCCTCTGGTGGAGGAAAATGAAGATTTGCCAGGGGTGCCTGGGGCGGTCCAGCTATACAGACGGCTGCAAAAAGCCTTCCCAGACGTTGCCTTTGGCCTGCTCCACGGCCAACAATCCCCCAAGGAAAAAGAGGCCGCTGCCGCCGCCTTCCGCGCCGGCCAGATCCAGGTCCTGGTGTCCACCACCGTGATCGAAGTGGGGGTAGATGTTCCCAACGCCACCGTGATGGCCATCGAACATGCCGACCGCTTTGGCCTTGCCCAACTTCATCAGCTGCGGGGCCGCGTGGGCCGGGGGGAGTATGCGGCCTATTGCTTCCTGCTTTGCAGCCCAGACCCCGGGGATACCGCTATCGCCCGGCTCCACATGCTGACCTCCACCCAGGATGGCTTTGCCATCTCAGAGGCAGATCTGGCCCAGCGGGGCCCCGGGGATTTTCTGGGCACCCGGCAGCATGGGCTCTCCGCCTTTACCGCCGCCAGCCTGGCGGGCGACGTGGGCATTTTACAGGAAGTCCAGGAGGCGGTCCAGGCCCTATTGGACGCCCCTACCCCCGAATCCCAGCCTTTGCTTCAGCTGGCCCAGGCCCGCCTTGCCGCCCTGGCGGAAGAGGTCGTTGGAAATTAAACGGCGTTGCGGCCCTGACGTCCAAGGCAATACCAACAAAAGGAGGCGCTTCGACTTGGATCCCAAAGCTTTGATCAAACACTTCTATGAAGACATCGTTTCAAAAAACCTGCTGGAGCAGCTTCCGGAATATGTTTCCCAGGCCTGCTTATCCATCGACGGGGCGCACTGTTCTCCCCTGGGGGTAGATGGAATGCGGCAGCATTTATTGGCGGTGCGCAGCACCTATCCCGCCTATTCCATGCAGATCCTTCGCCAGTATGGGGAGGGCGAATATGTGATCTCCGTCTTTGTCATGGAGGGCCTGCATGAGGGGGAATTCCTGGGGATACAGCCTTCCCACAAACGGCTTTCCTTCACCGGCATCAATATCGATCGGGTGGCCCAGGGGAAGATTGTGGAGCACGGCGGCGCTGTCAACACCTTCGAAACGCTGTACGCCCATGGTTTGATCCGGCCGGTTTCGCGCCGTCCCCGTGTTGCCGCCCCGAAAAATGGAGCCCCGGCCTTTATTCCGAAACCGGATAGGCCCTAGTGGGGGGCGCGTTTCCCCTGCCGCACCCCTAAACCGGCTACATGTCCCCGGCGGCGCTTAATAGGGCCCCCAAGTCCAAGGACCCTTTCCGCTTCTTTCCCCCACGAGGTGCGTTCGCCACTTCAACCGGCCTATTTTGGCCATGGACGGAGGAAGAAAACCAGAGAGGTATTATATGATCGTCAGACAGATCGGCGCCGGGGAGATTGCTCCGGCCATCCAGCTCATATGGGACACCTTTTTACAGTTTGAGGCACCTGATTATTCCAACGAAGGGGTACGGGCCTTTCGATCTTTTATTGAAAACCGTGAGATTGTGGCGTCGCTGGAATTCTTTGGCGCATACGAAAACGGCCAATTAAGAGGCGTTCTTGCCACCAACGCCCATCGGCGGCACATATGCTGCTTTTTCGTGGACGCCCGTTTCCACCGGCAGGGGATCGGCAGGAAATTATGGGAGTTCCTTTTGGCCAACAGCGTCCATGGGGAATTTACAGTGCATTCCTCCCCGTATGCTGTGCCGGTTTATCATAAGCTGGGATTTGTGGATATGGATGTGGAACAGATAGCGGACGGTATACGCTTTACCCCCATGCGCTACCTGCGGGGCCACATGCCGTCCGATGCCTAGCCGGATCCCGCCGGGGGGCGGCGGCGGGGGGGGCGGGGGCCCCCCCCCCCCCCCCCCCGGGGGGGGGGGCCCCCCCCCCCCCCCCCCAACCCCCCCCCCCCGCCCCCCCCCCCCGCGGGGGCCTACCCCCCAAACACCCGCGCGCCCCGCCCTCCGGGGGGCCCGCGCCTCAGCAAACCAAAGGGGTCCCACAGGAGGGCTCCGACGCGAAGCAAACTGGATGACATAAGGTAAAATTGCCTTTAAGGGCAAACGAAGCCATCCTGCCGCCCTTTAGCCGCAAGGGAGCTATGGAAATTTCGGGAACGTAGCATAAGCCACCTTTTCGACAAACGGAGGGGCCGCCCTGTTGGGCGGCCCCAAATACGTTGTCGTTTGCCAAAGGCTACTTTTCCAGGAGAAGCTCGGCGATCTGCACGGTATTGGTGGCGGCGCCTTTGCGCACCTGGTCGCCGCAGCACCAGAGGGTCAAGCCGTTGGGATTGGTAAGATCCCGGCGGATACGGCCCACGAACACGATATCCTGGTCGCTGGTCTCCAGGGGCATGGGATACCGCTTGTTGGCGGGATCGTCCACCAGCCGGCAGCCGGGGGCGGCGGCGATGGCAGCCTTTGCCTCCTCCACGGAGATGGGCCGCTCGGTCACCAGGGTGACGGATACGGAGTGGCTGCGCACCACCGGTACCCGTACGCAGGTGCAGTTTACCAGCAGCTCCGGCAAATGCAGGATCTTGCGGCCTTCGTTCTGCATCTTCATTTCCTCGCTGGTATAGCCGTTTTCGCCAAAGCCGCCGATCTGTGGGATGACGTTATAGGCGATTTGGTATTGGAATACCTTAGGCTCCGGCTTTTCGCCCCGGGAAATGGCTTCCACCTGTTCCATCAATTCCAGGGGGCCTCCTGCGCCTGCGCCGGATACCGCCTGGTAGGAGGAGGCGATCATGGTCTTAATGGGGGAAAGCTTTGCCAGGGCGTTGATGGCCACCAAGGTCACGATGGTGGTGCAATTGGGATTGGAGATGATGCCCTTGTGCCACTTCACATCCTCGGGGTTGATCTCTGGGATCACCAGGGGCACATCTGGGTCCAAACGAAACGCGCTGGAATTATCTACGAATACAGCGCCCGCTGCCTTGATAGCCGGGGCAAACCGCTTGGCGATGTCGTTTTCCGCCGCGCCTAATACGATATCGATGCCGGAAAAAGCGTCCTCCCGGGCTTCCTGCACAATCACGTCCTTGCCCTTAAAGGGAATGGCGCTGCCTGCGCTGCGGCTGCTGGCCAGGGGCCGCAGCTCGCCTACGGGGAAGTCGTGCTCCTCCAGGATCTTCAGCATCTCCCGGCCTACTGCGCCTGTGGCGCCTAAAACGGCTACATTATACAGTTTCATTCCTCTTTCCCTCCTACAATAAAGCTATCGTACAAAACGCGAATAGTCTTTTCAAAGTCCTGGTTTTCCACCCCTACGATGATGTTGATCTCATCGGGGCCCTGGGCAATCATGCGGATGTTGATATCGTTGGCCCCTAGGGTACCGAACACCTTGCCGCTGACGCCGGGGATAAAGGCCATTTTCCGGCCCACCGTGGCGATCAGGGCGATGTTGTCCGTTACGGTGATGGAATCCGGTTGGAACAGGTCCTTGATCTCCCCTATTATATCATAAATACAAGATTTAATCTTTTCCGTAGAGACCACCAGGGAAAAGCTATCAATGCCGCTGGGGAAATGTTCGATGGGCACGTTGTATTTTTCAAAAATAGCCAATACCCCACGAATGGTGCCGGTATCCGCGGCCAAATGGCCCTTGCGCAGGGTGAGGATAGAAAAATCCTTGCGGCCGGATATTCCCGTAATGAACCGTTTGCGTTCCTCCCGGGTCTCCTTGGAAAAGCTCTCCTGGATCAGGGTGCCGGGGGCTTGGGGATCGTTGGTATTGCGGATGTTGATGGGAATGTCCTTGATACGCACTGGGAAAATGGTCTCCTCATGGAGCACGTTGGCTCCCATATAGGATAATTCCCGCAATTCGCTGTACGTAATATGGGCAATCGGCCGTGGATTGTCTACGATCCGGGGATCTGCCATCAGGATGCCGGAAACATCTGTCCAGTTTTCATAAACGCCTGCGTCAATGGCAGCAGCGGCCAGGGCGCCGGTGATGTCGCTTCCCCCCCGGCTCATGACCCGCACCTTACCGTCCGGCAGCGCCCCATAGAAGCCAGGCAACACCACCTTAGACTTTTCCCCAAACATGGCCGCCAGATTGGCCTGGCTCTTCTCCATATCCAGCTTGCCGTCGTAGCCAAAGGCTACCCATTCTGTGGCGTCCACAAAATCATAGCCCAAATAGGCGGCCATCAGCTTTCCCGTCAGGTATTCCCCCCGGGAGACCAGATAGTCGATGGACATGTTTTTATGCATATTGGCCCGGATCTTGGCAAATTCCCCTTTTAGATCCACATCCAGCCCCAATTCATTTTGGATCTCCAGGAACCGGTCCTCGATCATGGAAAAGATGCCGTCATAGGAGACCCCATATTTCAAGTGGGCATGGCACAGATACAATAGGTCCGTGATCTTGTTATCCTCCGGGAACCGCTTGCCGGGGGCGGAGACCACTACCACGACCCTTCTGCCGTCCGCCTGTACGATATCCTTCACCTTTTGGAACTGACGGGCATCTGCCAGGGAGCTACCACCAAACTTGGTTACCTTTAACATTTTCTACCTCCTATGCCTCCTGGGCAAGCCCCGCAAAAAACACCGGAATACCTGCCGCTTCCTTTTCCTTTGCCAGCTGGTGCATTTCCTCCACAGGCATGGGGCCGATCACCGCCCAACCGTCCCCTTGCTCCTGTACCTTGGGCAACGGCCCTGGGCAACGTACATAATAGGGATGGCTTTCTTCCTGGTTGAAGATTCTGGCCGGCTGGGTGTATACATGAAGCTTGCCTACGCCCGCCATCACGTCCATTACGTCCTGCATCATGTTCATACCCGTGGGCAGGGTGCCCGCCCCGGCCCCAAAGAAGGTGAGCCGGCCCACGTATTTCCCATAGAGGCTGGCGATGCTGGAACGCACAGGCAAATTGGCTTCCGGCAGGGTATTGGGCAAAAAGGTGGGCTCCACATAGGCGCTGATCCCATCTGGGACCTTTTTGCAGTGCATCATCTGCTTGCAGATCATCCCATGGGCCTCCGCCCACTCGATGTCCTCTTTTGTAATATGCCGGATGCCCGCAGTCAATACATCCTGCTCTTCCACCACCATAGAAAAGGCCAGGGAGGCGGAAATGGCGCATTTACGCTGCAGGTCCAGGCCATCGATATCCGCAGAAGGGTCCGCTTCCGCATAACCCATCCTTTGCGCCTCTGACAATACCCGCTCAAAGGACGCCCGGTATTTATGCATGTTCCCCAGAATGAAGTTGGAAGTGCCGTTGATGCAGCCGGAGATCTCCTGGATCTCATCCAGCCGTTTCGCCCGCAATAGATTGAACAGCCAGGGGATGCCGCCTCCCGCGCTGGCGGTGTAGCGGAACTGTACCCCGCTTTCAGCCGCGGCCTGGTTCAGCTCCCGAAACCGCTGGCATACCAGCAGCTTGTTGGCGGTCACCACATGCTTGCCAGCCCGCAGCGCCGCCAATACATAGCGATAAGCAGGCTCCAAGCCGCCCATAGCCTCTGCAACCAATTCGATTTCCGGATCGTCTAAGATGTCCGCCATATCCGTTGTCAGCAGGCCATCCACTGGGCCGGGCCGCATAGTCTGGACCAGCGCCCGTTTCACCGTGATGCCGCATTCCGGCTGGCTGGCGATGATTTCATATGCGCCGCTCCCTACAACTCCAAAGCCCAGCAGTGCGATCTTCATAGCGATAATACTTCCTCCTGTCTTTTCTCAAAAAACACTTGTTTTTCGCTGAGAAACAATGTATCATATTCACAACGGAAACGCAAGGGGCAATTTGCAATATTTTATCCCGCCCTTCCCTTTCCCAGCAAAACCAGATTGGAGGAAGCAATCCATGCAATACCAAAGCACCCGGGATAGCCGGCATACCGCCTCTGCGGCCCAAGCGATTTTACAGGGTATCGCCCCCGATGGCGGCCTGTATATGCTATCAGATCCTGGCGCCCTGTCTTTTCCCATGGCGGAGTTGGTCCATATGTCCGCAATGGAAATTTCCGAAAGGGTGTTGGGCCTATTGCTGCCGGGCTTTACAAGGGAAGAACTGCATGCCATCGTGACCGCAGCTTATACCCATAAATTTGAAACCGAAGACTTGGTGCCTTTGGTGCCGGTTGGGGATCGCTATATCCTGGAATTGTTCCGGGGGCCTACCAGCGCCTTTAAGGATATGGCCCTTTCCGTTCTTCCCCACTTGATCTCTATAGCCAAGGCCAAGCTGCGGGTAAAGGAGGATATTCTCATCTTAACCGCCACCAGCGGGGATACGGGCAAGGCGGCATTGGAGGGTTTCCACGACGTGCCCGGTACCCGGATCGTGGTGTTCTATCCCTATGGGGGCGTGAGCCGCATCCAGCAGGCCCAGATGGTCACCCAGGTGGGCGGCAACGTGCGGGTCTGCGCCATTGAGGGGAATTTTGACGACGCCCAATCCGGGGTAAAAGCCATTTTCACCTCCGCCCGGGCAGCCAACGCCTTATCTGGGAAGGCCATGCTTTCCAGCGCCAATTCCATCAACATCGGCCGCCTGGCGCCCCAGGTGATGTATTACTTCAAGGCCTATGGGGACCTGTTGCGCGCCGGTGCGATCCAGATGGGGGAAGCCGTAGATTTTGTGGTGCCTACCGGTAATTTCGGCAACATCCTGGCCGGGTATCTGGCAAAAAAAATGGGGTTGCCCGTGGGCAAATTCCTTTGCGCCTCCAATTCCAACAAGGTGCTGACGGATTTCCTCATCACCGGCGCCTAT
Organism: uncultured Eubacteriales bacterium; assembly: GCA_900543475.1. GTDB lineage: Bacteria > Bacillota > Clostridia > Christensenellales > CAG-138 > Pelethousia > Pelethousia gallinarum. The sequence goes on along the minus strand of UQRU01000011.1, from coordinate 23,377 downwards.
GACCGGAACCGCCCTTTCCATAAAACCATATCCCCCAGCATGGATATCCTTATCTCCAGCAATTTAGAGCGGCTGGTATACTTAGCCTGCGACGGGGATTGCAGCCAGGTTGCAGGTTACATGGACCAACTTTCCAAAGAGGGCCGGTATACCCTTTCGGACCGGGCGCGGAACATCATCCAAGAGGATTTCCTGGCCGGCTGCGCAGACGACGGGCAGACCAAGGCGGCCATTCAGCGGGTATATAATCAATATGGTTACCTGATGGACACCCATACGGCAGTGGCCTGGGACGTTGCCGACCAGGTGCCCCTATCCAACAAAACCGTGATTTTGTCCACTGCTTCGCCTTATAAATTCTGCGCATCGGTGTTGGAGGCTTTGGGCGAGCCCCTGGATCAGGATGATTTTGCCCAGATGGAACAATTGCAGGCCCGCACCGGCGTCCCCATTCCCCCCAACCTGGCGGGGTTACGCCAGCTGCCTGTGTTACACCGGGACGTGATCTCCCGTGACAAAATGGAAGACTATGTGCTGGAACTTCCCTAATGGATAAAAGGAGGGTGATCCATGAGCCAAAACAAACGGAACAATTATCTGATCGTAGATAAGCGTATCCTACCGGACTATTATGAAAAAGTACTCGCAGCCCAGGAGATGCTTCGCACCGGCGCTGTCAAAGAAGTCAGCGAGGCGGCCCGCCAGGCCGGCATATCCAGAAGTACCTATTATAAATACAAGGACTATCTCTATGCCCCCAACGAAGCCACCGAATGCCGCAAGGCGGTCTTTTCCCTGATCCTCACCCATGAACCAGGGGTGCTCAGCCAGCTGATCAACACCATTGCGGAGTTGGGCGGCAATATCCTAACCATCACCCAGAGCCTGCCCATCAGCGGCAATGCCAGCGTGCTGCTGACCCTGGATACCTCCAGCATGTCGTTGACCCCCCATGACCTGGCCCAGCGGTTCTCTGCGCTCAAGGGCACCAGCAGCGTGAAGCTATTGGCCATCGAATAGGCCTGCTGCAAAGGAAAAGAAGCCCTTTTCAAGGGCTTCTCAGCCTGTCGAAAAACCCTTGGGGGTTCGGGGGCCGCAGCCCCCGGAGGCTATAATCGGATTTGGCGGCGTGTACGGCAAATCCGCAAAAAGCCTTGCGTAGCAAGGGTTTCTCTGCATAGCTCCCTGGCCGCGCCGTAGGCGCAAGGGAGCTATGAAAACCTCGAAAAAGTGGCGCAAGCCACTTTTTCGACAGCCAAACAAGCGGCATAATGCCGCTTGTCAGCGCCGTCTATAGGCTTGCCCCTAACGCCCGGGCCTGGGCCGGGTAATCGGTGGCCTCTATGTCCTTGGGGACGCTTACCCCAAAGGCCAGGACCTGGCCTCGGTCCTCCCAGCCCATGTATTTACAGAAGCAAGCGTAGTGGGCCCGCAACCCGTCCATGGCCCAGGTTTCGGAATCCCCGCAGGTGGCCAGGAGGCAGACCCCCTTGGGATGCTGGCGCAGGGAGGCGTTTTTGGCATAGAACCGGTCCAGGACGGCTTTAAGCTGGGCGCTGAAGCCAAAATAATAGAGGGGCGTGGCCAAGACCACCAGATCCGCTTGCAGCAACTTGGGCCACAGGGCCTCCATATCGTCTTTTTGGGTGCATTGCTCCCCGTGGCTGCGGCAAAAATCGCAGGCCTTACAGGGGGCCACGGCCGCAAAGGCGCTATCAAAGCGTTCCACCTGATGGCCGGCGGCAGTGGCGCCTTCCAAGAAGGCATCCACCAGGAGGGCGGAGGTGCCCCGCTTATGGGGGCTGCCGGTGATGACTAGGATGTGCATAAACCCTGCTCCTTTCTAACTGGTTGTGGTACATGGCCTGAGATCCAGGCCGTATGATGGAAAAGGCTGCATTCGCAGGGAACGAAACCGTGCCGTTCCAGCAAATACAGCCTTTTGGGTTCCATGGGGTAGTGGGCCCGGGCTGGGGAAGCCAGCCTTAGTTCATGCCGTAACGCTTCTTGAAGCGATCCACGCGTCCGCCCGTATCCACCAGCTTCTGCCGGCCGGTGAAGAAGGGATGGCACTTGGAGCAGATTTCCACCTTGAGCTCGCCCTTGACGGAACCGCTCTTGAAGGTTTCGCCACAAGCGCAACGCACGATGCATTCACCATAATTGGGATGGATGTCGTTCTTCATCTCGCTGTCCTCCATTCAAATTTGCTTGGCGCAGGGCGATTAGCCGCCCTCCTGCTGCATTTGGCACACAGCACGTGTCAAACAGAGATATTATACCCTAAAGAAAACCGTATTGCAAGGGGAATTCCCGTCACAATACGGTTTTTTTCTCGATGGTTTAGGGGCTCGAAAGCCGGGGCCTGGGACTACTTCATGAAGCTCTTGCCGGTGGTGTAGCCATCCTTTTCGTACACGTTCATCCAGCCTTTGAGCCGGGCCACGAATTCCTCGTTGGTGGCGGTTTTTTCCAGCATGCTGATCAGCTGCTCGGTCACCTCCGCCGGATTGCCGGCGCTCAGGTTCCGCCGCATGGCGAATACGGCTTCCCGCTCATCCGGGGACAGGAGCAATTCCTCCCGCCGGGTGCCGCTCTTATAGATGTCGATGGCCGGGAAGATGCGCTTTTCGCTCATCTTGCGGTCCAGGTGGATCTCCATGTTGCCGGTGCCCTTGAATTCCTCGTATACGATATCGTCCATCCGGCTGCCGGTCTCGATGAGGGCGGTGGCGATGATGGTAAGGCTGCCGCCGTTTTCGATGTTGCGGGCTGCGCCGAAGAACCGCTTGGGCTTGTGGAGGGCGCCGGGGTCCATGCCGCCGGACAGGGTTTTGCCGGTGGCGGGGATGGTTAGGTTATAGGCCCGGGTCAAACGGGTGATGGAATCGATCAGCACCACCACGTCCTTGCCCTGCTCCACCAGGCGCATGGCCCGCTCCTGGCACATTTCAGCCACCCGGGTATGATGCTCCGGCAGCTCGTCAAAGGTGGAATAGAGCACCTCGCCCTTGATGGAACGCTGCATATCCGTCACTTCCTCCGGCCGCTCGTCGATGAGCAGCACGATCAGGGTCACGTCGGGATAATTGGCCGCGATGCCGTTGGCGATGTTTTTAAGCAGGGTGGTCTTGCCGCTCTTGGGCTGGCTGACGATGAGGCCCCGCTGGCCCTTGCCGATGGGGGCGATCAGGTCGATGAGGCGGATGGCCCGGCTTTGATCCTGCTCCGTATCCGGCCGCTCCAGGGTGAGCCGTTCGTTGGGATAGATGGGCACCAGCTCCTCGAAATGCTTACGCCGGGGCGCGGTTTCCGGATCTTCCCCATTGATGGCGGTGATGTATAGCAGGGCCAGGAACCGCTCGCCGTCCTTGCCAGGCCGGGTCTTGCCGGTGACCAAGTCCCCGGTGCGCAGGCCGAAGCGCCGGATCTGGGCGATGGAAACGTATACGTCATGGTTGCCGGGCAGGTAGTTTTCGCTGCGCAGGAACCCGTAGCCATCCGGCAGCACCTCCAGCACGCCTTCGCACTCGCCGCACTCGCCGCCTTCCAGCAGCTCCGGCACGGCGGGATTGCTGGTGCCGTATTCTTTATTGTAATAGCCTTCCGTACGCTCGCCCCGCTCGTTGCGGCGGTAGCCGTCGTCCTGCTCGTAAGCGTTATGGTAGGCCTGGGCATAGCCGCCGGGCACATAGCCCTGCTGCTGGGGATATCCTTGCTGGCCATAATCCCGATTGTACCCGCCATTGTATCCCTGCTGGGAATATCCCTGCTGGTACCCCCCCTGATAGCCTTGGTAACCGCCCCGGTTGTTATAGGCGTTGTACTGGCGCTGGGGATATTGCCGGCGATTATTATAGGAATTTTGCGGATAAGCAGGCCGCTGCTGATAGGACGGGGCAGTATAGCGGGGCTGATAGCCGCTTTCCTCCCCGGGCTGGCGCACGGGCGCAGCCTCAACAGGCTCGGAACCGGTGGCGGCTGCTTGCGGCGCAGCCGGGGGCTCTACCGCCTCCCGTTGAGGCGCCGCCTCCGCTTCCTCTGCGGGAGCGGATTTCCCCCCGTTCATGATAATATCTACCAATTCGCTTTTGCGATATTTGGTTAAGGCTTTGACGCCCTGTAGCCTGGCGATCTCCCGCAGGTCGTTCAGGCTTTTTTCCTGTAACATTTCTCTGGTCACAAATTACTCCTTTCAATATGCGATGGGGCTGCTTCAGGCCGATGGGCCGAAACCACAAATCGCTTCCATAAAAATAATGAATAGTTTATCAGACGGTGTAGCCGCAACATAGGAACGGGGATACAACAAAGAGTATACCCAAGCAATGGCAATCCAAACCGGATTTTATGTTGTTGTACACCATTTGAATTCATGAAGCTAGGCGCTGCACAACAGGATAAAAGAAGATACCTGCTTACATCTATGTTAATAGTAAGCGTATTATTCAAAAAAGTCAAGGGAAAGTCCTACGACTTCACCAAAGATTTACAACCGGCGAGGAAAGTTGACAAAATAAATGGCAAAGGGGTGCGGAAATATAATCAATCCTTATTGCAACCTGGAATAGAAGGCCAAGGCGCCACATATATATGTCAAAGCAAACGAAAGGACGGGCTGCCATGATCGACCAAAAAGCCATGGAGGGCGGACGGATCCGCGCGCACTCTATCCATATCGACGAACGGCAACTGATGCGGGTGAGCGGCGTAAAGGATGTGGATAGTTTTAACGAACAAGAGGTACAGCTGTTGACCGAGGCGGGGGCCCTGCGGATCGAGGGGATGGGCCTGCACATGACCAAGCTGGATTTAGACGCGGGGCAGGTGATCCTGGAAGGGGAGATCATCGCCCTGGAATATGTGGATGAGGTGCAGCCCCAGGGTTCCCTCATGTCCCGGCTATTCCGGTAAGCGGCCTATGGAAGAAGTGCCCGCCCTTTGCGCCGCCCTGTATGGGGGGATGGCCATCGGCCTGTGCTATGACCTGTTGCTGCCCTTGCGTTGCCTGTGGCGGAACCGGATCTGGAACGGGGTAATGGATATCCTGTTTTATTTTGCCGCCCTTTTGATCGCCTGCGCCACCCTGCTGTTTATCAACGGAGGCAAGCCCCGGGGATATTTGCTGCTGGCCATGGGGGCGGGAGCTTATGGGTATGCCCGCCTGGTACACGGGTATTTTGTAAAGCTTTGGTCCGCCCATAAAAAAAGGCTTGCGCCAAAAGATGGAATGGATTAAATTATATATGTAGGAGTAGAATGCGATGGCCAAAGCGGAGAAAAAAAAGCATAAAAAGAAGCCGCTGGGCTTGCTGGTGGGGCTGTTTTGCGCGGCAGCCTTTGTGATGGTGTTCGTCGGCCAGGAGAACAAGCTGGCCGCCATAGAGGAGGAACAGCAATCCCTCAGCCAGGAATATGAGGCCCTGGAATTGGAGAAACAGCGGATCGAATACATGATCGAATACGCCCAGAGCGAGGAATACATCCTGCAATATGCCCGGGAAAAGCTGGGCTTTGTCAAGCCGGACGATATCCAGTTCAGCGTGGAATAGGCAATGCGTTGGACAAGCCGACCCATAAAAGCAAAAAGTGGCGTCATCCGCCACTTTTTCCAAATCAAGGCAGCATGACGCCGCCTGGACCAAGGAGGGAGCTTTGAAACAAGCCGCCATCATCGATGTGGGGAGCCATTCCATCCGGTATGCCGTAGGCAGGGTGCAGGACGGACAGGCTCGCATGGAACCCAAACGACTGGAAAGCACCCACCTGGCCGAAGGCGTCAGCAAGACCGGCCGGCTGGGGGAAGTACCCATGATGCGGGCCCTATGGGCCATCGAGGCCTTTGCGCGGGATGCGGCGGAGCGGGGCGTACCAGTTTACGCCTATGCCACCAGCGCCGTGCGGGATAGCGAAAACCGGGCTGATTTTTGCCAGCGGGCAGCGGCCTTAGGGGTCCAGATCCAGGTGCTGGAGCCGGCGGAAGAAGCCCGCCTGGCCCTCTTGGGGGCCACCGGCGGCCAGGGCGGCCTGCTGGACATCGGCGGGGGCAGTACGGAGATCCTACGGCCCGGCTTTCTCCACAGCGCCCCTTTGGGCTGCGTAAAGGCCCGGGAACTGTGCGACAGCGCCTACTCCCTGGAGGAGATGAAGCGGCGGGTGTTCGCCAAGTGCAAGGAGCTGTTCCGGTTTCCCCCGGAAAAAAGCGAAGATTATGTGGGGGTAGGCGGCACCATCACCACGGTGGCGGCCTTGATGTTGGGCCTCAAGGCCTACGACGGCGCCAAGGTGGCCGCCATGCCCATCTGCCATACCGCCCTGGACGAGCTGGTGGAATGGCTCTACGACCTGGGCAGCGCGGGCCGCGCGGCCCAGCCCCTGCTCAAAGGCCGGGAGCATACCATCCTGCCCGGCGCGCTGATCCTAGTCTACCTGATGAAGCACATGGGCCTGGGCGAGCTGCGGGTCTCCGACCGGGACGGCATGGAGGGCTTCCTGCTGGATGTGCTGGGCTAAATACGCATTAGCGGGGGGATATCGGGCTTACTGCCATCACCGGGGGAAGCGTCTTAGCGGACACCTCCCCTTTTTCTTGGCGCATCTGCCACGTTTCCGGCGCTAAGGGAATCGCGTCGCGGTTTCCTAGGGGGGGCGGCGGCGGGGCGCGAAGCGCCCTGAAAAGCTGAGGCCGGAGGCTTTGCCACCGGCCTCAGCTTTTTGTTTGGCAGGCCGGGGGGCCGAAGGCCCCCCGGCCGCCAAACGCCGCCGCCCCCGGGGCCGCAGCGGCCTTCTCCATCCCCGGGGATACCGTATCCCCAGGGATGGAGAGCCGCCGCCCCTGGACCTTTTCCCGATTCTCGGGCGGGCAGGGGGGCATTTTATCCGCCAGGCCATGCGCATTCCTTAAAATCACGCAACTTGATTCGATTATGATGGAAGCGATCGTTTGCCCTTGGGGGAAAGTTGACCAATATTGGTAGAAACTGGGCGGATATGGCGGACAAAAAATATTCATGCAATGTTCATTTGCAGTTTACAGGCCGGCGTAGTACACTGGCAGTGGGAATAATATGAAACCAATGGAGGAAGGGATGGAGCAAAAACCCATCATAACCCTGCGGGATGTGACCAAGGTCTACCATGTTGGAAGCGTGGACGTGCATGCGCTTCGCGGGGTAGACCTTACCGTTGCGCCGGGGGAGCTGTGCTGCATCATTGGGCGCAGCGGCAGCGGTAAAAGCACCCTGCTGAACTTGCTGGCCGGTTTGGAACCCGCCACCAGCGGGGAGATCATCATCGCCAACAAGCATTTGGAGCGGATGAACCAAAGCGAATTGATCCTATTTCGCCAGAAACATGTGGGGTTTATCTTTCAATCCTTTAACCTGATGCCTTATTATACGGCGCTGGAAAACGTGGCGTTTCCCCTGTCCTTTCGGGGGGTGCCAAAGGCGGTGCGGCTGCGCCGGGCCAAGGAGGCTTTGAAAACCGTGGGCCTGGAGTCCCATATGAAGCATAAGCCCTCCCAGATGAGCGGCGGCCAGCAGCAGCGGGTGGGCATCGCCCGGGCACTGGTCACGGATCCGGAGATCATCTTTGCCGACGAGCCCACCGGCAACCTGGATTCCAATACCAGCGATGAAGTGATGCACGCCATCTGCAAAACCGTGCGGGAAAAGGGCAAGACCCTCATTATGGTCACCCACGACCCCAATATGGCCGAGTTTGCGGATAAGATCATCAACATCCTGGATGGGAAAATCATTGACATCCAGTACAACAATAAACCTGTAGAAAGCAATGGGGGGAATTCCAATGAATAAAATGAGCCGGGCATTAGCCTTTGTCATCGTTTTAGTCATGATTTTGGGGATGTGCAGCGTTGCGCAAGCAGCAGATTTAACCATCGCCACAGAGGACAAGATTTTTACCGAAATCGGCGGGAAAGTAAACATCTATCTTCAAGTTTCCAATACTAATTCTGCATATGGGATTACGCTCAATAGCGCGATCCCGGCGTCAGATAGTATCCTGGCTTCTGCGGATCTATCCACAGGTGAAACCGGCATCAGCATTCCTCCCAATGGGAGTGCTTGGGTGGCTTTGACCGGCACCGTAAAAAACAATATCGCCCCCAAAGCGTATGGCGGGCAAAGCATTATCTTCAACTATTCTCTGGGCAATAATACGACCGGCAGCCAAGCATGCAACGGCTTTACCATTGTCAAGCAAAGCCCCGAGAGCGAGGGGACCGGTGAGCAAACCCCCGAATCCACCCCAGACCCGGAGGCGAAGCTGCGGTTGAGCCCGGTGGACGCCAATGGGCTATTGGTGCCTGCGCCGGAGGGGGATTATGGGGAGGCCATCTCCGTGCGGATCCCCTTATTGTGCCAGCGCAGCAGCGTTTACGATCTAAAGATCACGCCGGCGCTTTCCAACGACATAGAGAAATTCCCCTTTGACATCGAGGCGGTGGACTATATGCTCACCTACCCCAACAGCTTGCAGCCGGGGAATATTGTGGAGTTCACCTATAATTTCCGCCTGAGCAAAAAGGCCACCACCGGGGTCAAGCAGGTGGATTTCAACCTGAGCTACCGCACCGGCGGGGATACCTGGAGCGGCGGCGCCAACGCGGGCAAGCTGGAGACCGCCACCATCAGCATCTTTGTCAATGTGAAGAAGGGATTGGCTCCTTCCACCGGGGATGGGGAGGGCGCCGGTTCCACTCCCAAGCTGATTGTGGAGAGCTATTCCATCAGCTCGGATAAGATCTATGCCGGCGAGACCTTTGACGTGACCGTTACCCTGCGGAATACCTCCTCCAGTGAGGATATCCAAAACCTGCAGATCGGTTTCAAAGATACTCAGGAGGTGGCCAAGCTGGTGCCAGCCAGCGGCGGCAGCAATACCCTGTATATCAAGAAGATCGCCAAAGGGGACAGCGTCACCGAGGTGATATCCCTGCAGACCGCCCCGGATACCGAGGCCAAGGCCTATACCCTGGGCCTGGATTTCAGCTACGAAGGCGCATCGGACAACAAAGCCTATACTGCCGGGGAGACCATTGCCATCCCCATTTTGCAGAAGATCCGGGTGAAGTTTGACGACCCCACCATCTATGATTCCGAAGCCTGGGTAGGCCAGAGCTGCGGCATGTATGTGCGCATGTATAACATGGGTAAATCCTCCCTTTACAATTGCATGATCGAGGTGGAGGGGGAAGGCCTGGAGATGGAAGAAACCTATTTCGGCGGCAACATCAGCAGCGGCAGCACCATGTCGGCGGATTTCTCCGTGATCCCCTCCGTGGCCGGGGAGATTCATGGGGAAGTGGTTATCACCTACGAGGACGTTTATGGCGAGCCCAGCGAAGAACGCTTGCCCTTCACCCTGATGGTCAACGAGGAAGTCACCTTTGACGATCCCATGATGGGCATGGAGGGCATGGACGGTATGGAGGTCTATGGCCCGGGCATGGAGGAATCCGGCGGCGGTATGCCCTGGTGGGGCTGGGTGCTGTGCGGCCTGGGAGTGGTTGCCCTGGGTGTAGGCGGCCTGATGATCTACCGCAAGAAGCGGGCCCGGCATTTGGAGGATGTATGAAGCTAAAGGATATGCTCGGCACGGCGTTCATGAACCTATGGCGCCGTAAGCTGCGGGCGATCCTGACGGTGCTGGGCATGGTGATCGGCACCAGCTCCATCGTGGTGATGGTGAGCCTGGGGATCGGAATCCGCAGCTCCATCGTGGAAAGCTATGCCAGCATGGGCAGCCTTACCAACATCACCGTCAGCTCCTGGCGGTGGGTGGAAAGCCCGGACGGCATGGGCGGCACCAGCACGGAAAAAAAGCTGGATAAAAAAAGCGTGGAAACCTTTAAGACCATTCCCGGCGTGGTGGCGGTCATGCCCCGGATCGAGACCTGGGGCTCGCTGAAAAGCGGGAAATGGGTATCGGATTGCTCCATCTTGGGCATCGACAAAGACGTGGCCGCCCAATTTGGCATCGAGCTGTCCGAAGGCCGGTATCCCGCCTATAAGCGGGGCAGCAGCACCTATGAGATCGTCATGAGCCAGGACGTGCTCAACTGGTTTTACGACCCCAATACCGGCAAGCAGGCCACCAACCAAGACGGTACTTCCAAGATCGACATGGATTCCCGATTCCAGCTGACCTTTGACCACCGGAACATTTACCAAAACATGGGGAATACGGTAGGGGAAGGGGAACAGCCCCTTGGCAAGATGTACCGGCTGGACCCGGTGGGCATGGTATCCCCCAACAACAATGAGTTTTCCTGGTATTGCTTGATGGATTTGGAAGCCCTCAAAAAGCTGGCCAAGGAAAACCCGGATATGAACCTGGATACCTCCGTATACCAGCAGGTCATGGTAAAATGTGTGGATACCAAGGCCGTGTCTTCCGTCAAGGCGGCCATCGACGAGATGGGCTTTGGCACCAGCTCCTTGCAGGACGCGGTGGAGCAGGCGGAAAAGCAGATGCAGCAGATCCAGTATCTGTTGGGGGCTATCGGCGGGGTATCCCTGCTGGTGGCGGCCATCGGCATTATGAATACCATGATGATGAGCATCTATGAGCGCACCCGTGAGATCGGCATCATCAAGGTGCTGGGTTGCAGGATGAGCAACATCGCGGGCTTGTTCCTGTGCGAGGCGGCGTATATCGGCTTCTTTGGCGGCACCCTGGGCCTGGGCATCAGCTACGCCCTGTCCGGCGTGATCAATATGTTTGTGGGCGCCAGCGGGTTCAAGAGCGTGATCCCCCTTTACCTGGCGGTGGGCGCTCTGGGCTTCTCTGTGCTGGTGGCCATGATCTCCGGCCTGTATCCCGCCTTGCGGGCCATGCGGCTGAGCCCCTTGACGGCCATCCGCAACGAATAACCTACCGTTTTGCCGGCCCCCTTTTTTCGCGGGCCGGCTTTTTTATGGGCCCATAGATATTTGCATAGCCTTATGGTATGCTGATAAAAACCCAATCGCGGCCCATGTAGGCTTATGGAGGAGGCAATCATGCTTGCTGCTGTACCCGACGAAGGACAAATGACCGCCTTGCTAGGGGAACCCTTGTATGCGGTTTGGAAGGAATTATGCGCGATCATCGACGAAAAATATGATATGGAGCGCTTGTGGGGAAGCGGCGGGAAAGCGTGGACCTATGAATATAAATACCGCCGCGGCGGCAAAACCCTATGCGGCCTATACGCAAGGGAAAAATGCATGGGGTTTATGCTGATCTTGGGGAAAGATGAACGGTTGAAATTTGAAAACGATAGGGCGAGCTACGCAAAGGAAGTGCAAAGGCAATACGATGCGGCGCAAACCTATCATGATGGGAAATGGCTGATGTTTACGCCGACGGATACGTCTTTATTTGATGATTTTATCCGGCTGCTAAACATAAAAAGAAAGCCAAACAAAAAATAGGACGGGAATACCGGCGCATTGGCTGGTGTGTATGGTAAGGCGGGCAAGCATTTGGCGCTTGCCCGCCGTTGCGTTTTGGATGGGCGCTTGACGCATCCCCCGGATGGTAAGCGAAGGGGCGTACGGGGGGGCGGCGTATGGCCGGCCTGCGGCCGGCCATACCAAGGGCGGGAGCCTCTGGCTCCCGCCCTTGTGCGCGCTGCGCGCGCCCGCCGCCCCCCCCGTTGGGCTGGGATGAGCAGCTACCCCCTGGGAAGGGCCGGCGGGGCCGGGCCGGGGATATGGGCCCCCGCTCTAGCGCCCAGCCCCTCGGCCCCTGGCGGCGGGCGCCCAGGGGCGGTGGGTCTCCCCGGCCAAGCGGGGGGGGCGGCGGTTTCGGCCCGCCTGAGGCGGGCCGAAACGAAGGCCCCGGCAGCCATGGCTGCCGGGGCCAAGAAGGGCTTCGCCCTTCCGCCGCCCCCCCCCGGGGGAAGGCCGGGGGAAGCAGAGGGGCCGGCTGTTACTTCTTCTTCCGCTCGTAGGGGGTGTCCGCCAGGGGGAGGGAATGGCGCCGCTTGCCGTCGAATTGGTAGTAGGCTTCCGCAATGGCGGGGGCGGTGGGGATGGAGGTGATCTCGCCCAGACCGATGGCGCCATAGGCTTGGCGGATGCCAGGCTTTTCCACGATAATGGCCTGGACCTCCGGGATCATATCCGCCCGGAACAGGCCCAGGGTGCCGTATTTGGCCGTGGGCTTGCAGTTTTCCAGGGGATAGGCTTCCGTAAGGGCAAAGCCCATGCTCATCACCACGCCCCCTTCGATCTGGCCTTCCACGGACAGGGGATTGACCGCCTTGCCCACGTCGTGGGCGGCGATGAGCTTTTGCAGCTTGCCGTCCTCCCCCAGGATGGCCACCTGGGTGGCGTAGCCGTAGGCCACATGGCTGACAGGATTGGGCTTATCGCTGCCCAGGGGATCGGTACGGGCTAGATAATGGCCGTAATATTCCTCCCCGTCCATCTCCGAAAGGGAGCGGTCGTACCGGGCGTCGTTGAACAACAGGCAGGCCCGGCGGGCCGCCTCGCCGGTGATGAGGGTCTGGCGGGAACCGGAAGTGGTGCCGCTGTCCGGGGAATCGTAGGTGTTGGCGGGCATATAGACCACCTGTTCCCGGGGAAGCCCCGTAGCCTCGCATACGATCTGCACCAGCACCGTGCCCAGGCCCTGGCCGATGCAGCTGGCCCCTGCGTGGATCTCCAGCTTGCCGTCCTTCACATAGAGCCGCACCCGGCCGGTATCCGGAATGCCCACGCCTACGCCGGCATTTTTCATGGCGCAGGCAAGGCCGGCGTATTTGGCGCTTTCGAATTGCTCCTTTACCGCCTCCAGGGTCTCCACCAAGCCGGTGGAGTCGTCTACGATCTGGCCGTTGGGGAGGGTCTGGCCGGGGCGGATGGCGTTGCGGTAGCGGATCTCCCAGGGGGATATGCCCACCTTTTCCGCCATTTCGTTGAGCAGGGTCTCGATGGCAAAGCAGGTCTGGGTCACACCAAAGCCTCGGAAAGCCCCAGCGGGCGGATTGTTGGTGTACCAGGCATAGCCGTCGATCTCGAAGTTTTGATAGTTGTAGGGGCCGGCCGCATGGGTGCAGGCCCGCTCCAGTACCGGGCCGCCCAGGCTGGCGTAGGCGCCGGTATCCGCCACCACCTTGGCCTTTACCCCCTGGATGATGCCGTTTTCATCGCAGCCCAGGGTGAATTCCATATCCATGGGGTGGCGTTTGGGATGGACCAGGATGCTTTCCTGGCGGGTGAGCTTGCACTTCACCGGCCGGCCGGTCAACAGGGCGCATAGGGCGGCGTGGTGCTGCACTGTTACGTCCTCTTTGCCGCCAAAGCCGCCGCCTACCAGCTTGTTTTCCACCATCACCTGCTCCTTGCCCATGGCCAACATGGGGGCGGTTTCGTGTTGGGTGTCGTAGGTGCCCTGGTCCGAGGTGTAGATCAGCACCCCGTCCCCCTTGGGCAGGGCGACCGCGCATTCCGGCTCCAGGAAGGCGTGCTCCGTAAAGGGGGTATGGAATGTGCCTCCCACCACATAGCGGGAATTGGCGATGGCCTTGCGGGCGTCTCCCCGGTGCACCTGCTTATGGGCCAGCAGGTTGCCGCCGGGATGCAGCTGGGGGGCGTCGTCCGCCATGGCTTCCGCCGGGCAGGTGACGGGTACGAGCGCCTCGTAATCCACCTTCACCAATGCCTTGGCCTGCTGGAGGATCTCCGGGGTCTCCGCCACCACCAAACAGATGGCGTCCCCCAGGTAATGGGTGATCTCCCCTACGGGCACCAGGGCGAACCAGTCCCGCTTCAGGTGGCCCACCTTTACCAGGCCGGGGATATCGTCGGCGGTAAATACCCCCAATACCCCGGGCAGGGCCAGGGCTTCTTCCTTATGGATGGCCAACACCCGAGCCCGGGGATAGGCGGAGCGCACGGCGCTGGCATGGACCATGCCGGGCAGGTACAGGTCGTCGGTATATTCCCCATAGCCCAGCACCTTTTCCCGCACATCCAGCCGGTGTACCCGGGCGCCCACCTTCCATTCCTGGGGTGCTTGGGGGATCTTGCCTTCCCGCAAAATCTTGGCGGCCAGCTCCACCGCGTCCATGATTTTCACATAGCCGGTGCAGCGGCAGATGTTATTGCGCAGGGCGTGGGCGATCTCCTGCCGGGTAGGGCTAGGGTTTTGATCCAGCAGGGCCTTGGCGCACATGACCATGCCTGGGATGCAGAAACCGCACTGCACGGCCCCCGCCTCGCCAAAGGCATAGGTGTACGCGTCCTTTTCAAAGTCCGAAAGGCCTTCCACCGTCAGGATGGTCTTGCCCTCCATGCGGTCGGTCTGCTGAACGCAACATTTGACGGCCTTGCCGTCGATGAGGATGGTGCAGGTGCCGCAAGCGCCTTCGCTGCAACCGTCCTTCACAGAGGTCAGGTGCAGGGTGTCCCGCAGATAGCGCATGAGTTTTTGATTTTGTTCCACGGTCACGGTCTGACCGTTTACGGTGAAGGTTGCCATGGTTTGAGAATCCTTTCGTCATTCAATCATACCCGGCAAGGGCGGGGCCCAAAACCGGAAGGGGTCTATATGCCGGCAGGCGCCCAGGCCGGCGGCCTGGGCGCAAAAGGGGGGGATCAAAGCAGATAGGCGTAATCCTTGAGCACGGTGAGGATAAGCACTTCCAGCTCCTTGTAGAGGCCGTTATCCGGCTTGCTCAGGTCGTATTCCTCCACCTTGCCCCCAAGGCGTACTTTCACCACCGGGCACTTGGGGCATACCACCATAAAGCCCTGGTTTTCGCTGTCGTTAAAGTCGGCTTCGTTGGCAAAATAGGTGAATTTATCCTTATAGGGGGCGCTGTCATAGGGGCAGAAGGCAGCGCAGTTGCCGCACTCGTTGCACAGGTAATCCACGTGCAGGATCTGCCGCATGGCGTGCCCCGGCACCTGGATGGCCACGTTGGCCCGGTTGGGGCACACGGTGACGCAGGCCTCGCACACGGTATGGCAATTGAGGCAGCGTTCGGCCTCGCAGCCGGCGTTCCGGGCGTATTGGAGATGGCCCTTGCGCGCCAGGCAGTCGGCATAGGGCACCTGGGCTTCCGCGGGGATGCCATAGGCATGGGCTTCGCCCAGCACCACCTCGGCAAAGGCCTTGGCGTCCGCGATGGCCTCCACCACCGTGGCGGGGCCCCGGTGGGCGTCTCCGGCCACGAATACGTTGCCGTTCCGGAAGGGGGCCCGGCCCTTGGCGTCCACGGCTACCCCATATTCTGCCAGCAGGTCGGCGTCCACCCCTTCGCCCAGGGCGGCGATGACCGAATCCGCAGGGATCTGTACCCGCTCCTCGGTCTCCACCGGCCGGCGGCGGCCGCTCTCATCCGGATCTCCCAGCACCATGCGCCGGCAGGTGAGGGCCCCGGCTTCCTGCTTTTCGGGGGAAAGCAGCTCCGCAAATTCCACCCCGTCCCGGATGGCCAGCTCCAGCTCCTCCGCGTCGGCGGGCATGTACTTCTTGGTGCGGCGGTATACCAGGGTCACCCGCTCCACACCGGGGGCGGCTTTGGCGGCCCGGGCCGCGTCCATGGCGGTATTGCCGCCGCCCACCACGGCTACGGCTTTGCCCAGGGCCAGGCTATCAGGCGCCTGCTTATAGGCCCGCAGGAATTCGACGGCGTTGTACACCCGGCCGGGGATGGCCAGGCGGCTGGGCTTTTCCGCGCCCACGGCCAGCAGGATGTATTCGTAGCCCTGGGCTTCCAGCTCCGCCCGGGAGGGGGCGGGCTTGCCGCAGACGAATTCCGCGCCCATGGCTTTGGCCAGGGCCACGTCCTTTTCGATGGCGTCCAGGCCAATGCGGAAGGGGGGGATCACATACCGCACCACGCCGCCAGGCTGGGCTTCCTTTTCAAACACCGTCACCGGCAAGCCGGCCCGGGCCAGGAAATAGCCTGCCGCGATGCCCCCGGGGCCCCCGCCGATAACGGCGCACTTGGGACCCTGTTTCTTTTCCGGGGCCGTTAGGCCGGCCAGCAGGGCGTCGTAACCGCCCTGGGCGGCCTGGAGTTTGGCGGCCCGGATCTGCACCGGTTCCTCGTAGAAGTGGCGGGTACATTTATCCATGCACCGGTGGGCGCAGATGGTGCCGGTGATAAAGGGCAAGGGGTTCTTTTCCGTGATGAGCGCCAGGGCTTCCCGGTATTTCCCTTGGCCGCACAGCTGGATATATTCCGGGATATCCTGGCCGATGGGGCAGCCGTCCTTACAAGGGGCGGTAAAGCAATCCAGCAGGGGCACCTGTTCACCCAGCTTCCGGGAGGGCAGGGGCTTGACGGGCTTTTGGTAATGGGGGTCTCCGTATACGCTGTCGCTCAGGCGGCCCAGGGCCAGGAAGTCCACCCCGGTGAAGGGCTGGAAGGGCTTTTCATCGAACAGCAGCCCCATATCCCGGAATCGGCTATAGCCGCCGGGCTTTAGCAGGGTGGTGGCCATGGTGATGGGCCAGATCCCCGCGTCATAGAGCTGGGCGATGTTGAAATAGTCCGCCCCGCCGGAATAGGAGAGGCGAAGGCTGCCCTGGAATTCCGTGGCAAAGCGGCGGGCCATTTCCACGGTGAGGGGGAATTCCGCCCGGCCGCTCATATACATTTCCTGGCTGGGCAGCTCCCCAGCCTTCACGTCCACGGGGAAGGTATTGGACAGCTTCAGGCCGAATTCTAGTCCATGTTCCTTGGCCAGCTTCTGGAGCCGGCGGAACATGGGCACCGCGTCCTCCCATTGGAGGTCCTCCCTAAAGTGCAGGTCCGTAAAGGATACGTAGTCGTAGCCCATATCGTCCATGCGCTTGCGGGCCCATTCGTAGCCCAGGATGGTGGGGTTGCACTTGACAAAGGTATTGAGACCCTTTTCCGTGATGAGATAGGAGGCGATGGCTTCGATCTCCCCTGGCGGGCAGCCGTGGAGGGTGGATACAGTGACCCCGGTAACGATGCGGGCGGGGGTATTGCGGTAAAAATCCGCGTCCTCGGGGAACAGGCGGCACATGACCTCCACGCATTCCTGGAAGATGGCGGTGCGGGAGGCGTCCTTCATGCCGTCGATGAAGGCTTGGAGCTTGGGGGTTTGGATGCCCGCCAGGTCGTAGCCCACGCTGATGTTGAACATGAACCCATCCGGGGCGCCCAGGCCCCAGGCATGGGCCATGAACCGCAGGGCGAACCAGGCCTTGATGTATTCCTCCATGGCCTGGGGCACGGTGAGCTCGGTGGACCATTCGCAGTTATAGCCCTCGTCCGCAGCCAGGATACAAGGCCGGGCGATGCAGGCGGCCAGCTCTTCGCCGTCCATCTTTTGGACGGTCTTGAGCTCGAAGAAGCGGGCGCCGGCGTAATAGGAGGCGATCAGGTTCTGGGCCAGCTGGGTGTTAGGGCCTGCCGCCGGGCCGAAGGGGGTCTCCAGCTTTTCCCCAAACAGGGGCAGCACCTTGGCGGTGTCCTTTTTTACATAGGGGGCAGGCACGCCAAAGGCCGCGCCTGTGGCTTTATGCTCCGCAAGGAGCCAGGCCATCAGCTTTTCAAAGGGGATGGGGGTCATGCGTTCGGACATGGGATCTACCTCCTTGGTGGCTTAATATTCGCAGTGGTTCAGCCGGCCCCAGAGCTTCTTGGATACCTCCAGGGTCCGGGCGTTGACGGCTTCCTCGTCGATGCCGATCAGCTGCCGGTCCTTCATGAGCAGCCGGCCGTTGCACATGGTGGTCTCGCATTGACGGCCTGTCATGCCGAAAATCATATGGCCGTCGATGTTGTCCCCGCTAAAGGGGGTGAAGGGCTTGTAATCCATCACGATCACGTCCGCCGCAGCCCCGGCCTTGAGGATACCCAGGGGGTCGGGGAAGTATTTGGCGCAGATCTCCCGGTTGTTCTTAAAGAGCATATCCGTCACCTCGCACCAGGCCACGTTGGGCAGGCAGGCGTGGTGCCGCTGGATGATCAGGGCCACCTTCAGGCTCTCCAGCATGTCGAAGGTATAGGCGTCGGTACCCATGCCCACCAGGATGCCCTTATGGATCATCTGAAGCACCGGGGAGCAGCCCACCGCGTTGCCCATGTTGGATTCCGGGTTGTTCACCACCATGGTGCCGGTTTCCTTTATAATGTCCATTTCCGCCGGGTTTACGTGGATGCAGTGGCCCAATAGGGTCTTGGGCCCCAGGATGCCCTGGTTCAGCAGCCGGTTCACGCTGCGGGTGCCGTATTTTTGCAGGGAATCGTATACGTCGTTCATGCCCTCGGCCACGTGGATGTGGAAGCCGGTGCGGCCGTCGTTGGCCTTGACCATCTTCTCAAAGGTTCGGTCCGAAATGGTGAAGAGGGCGTGGCCGCCGAACATGGCCTTGACCATGGGGTCCTGCTCCTTTTCACAGTGGGCGATAAAGTCGGCGTTCTCCTGGATGGCTGCGTCGCACTTGGCCTCCCCGTCCCGGTCGGACACCTCGTAGCACAGGCAGGTGCGCACCCCCAGCTCCTTGGCCACCTCCTCGATGGCGAACAGGCTCCCCTCGATCTCGCAATAGCTGGCGTGGTGGTCGAATACGGTGGTGCAGCCGGTTTTGATGGAATCGATGTAGGTGGTATAGGCGCTGCGGCGGGTATCCTCCAGGGTCAGGTGCCGGTCGATGTTCCACCACATGCCGTCCAGCACCTCGAAGAAGTTGGTGGGGTTGTGGCCCTTGATGGAAAGGCCCCTGGCCAGGCCGCTGTAGATGTGGGAATGGGCGTTGATGAAAGCCGGCATGATGACCATACCCTTGGCGTCGATAAATTCCGCCTGGGGGTATTTGGCCTTGAGGGCGGCGGTTTCCCCGACTTCCAGGATCTTGGCGCCCTCCACAGCTACGCCGCCGTTTTCCAGGTAGGGCATGGCGCTGTCCCGGGTGATGAGTTTTCCGTTTGCGATCAGATACATAAGCCGAAACCTCCTTGACGATGCTAAAAATGGGATAGGTGTTCTGGTAGGGTGCGTAAGCCTTGCCCTATGGGATGGGGCGGCCCGGTTTGCATAAATTGTAGGGCATAATGGCCCCCCTGGAGAATCGCGGACAAGCGGGTAGCAAGCCGCCATAGCGGGGGATGGATATGGAAGAAAAACGCACGAGGACGAAAGAACCTTCGTCAGCCCGTGCGCGCAGCACTCCCTTACAGCTTAACAGAATGAAAAAAGCGGAAATTCCCTTGAATTGCCTTTATTTTACCACACAACCAGGGCGCTTTCAATACCTATGCCAGGCCAGACAAAAAATTTTTAGATAGCAAAAAAACTTTTTCGGGTTTCTATTGATTTCCACGCCGGATATGGTATCATGGAAACTAAGAGAGCAATCGACCGAATCGGGGTGACCAGGGCCAAGACGGGCCTTTTGGGCGGGAAAAAGGAGGACGGATATGCAACGGGATGTGCTGGAGCTGCTCAAGCGGATCGCAAACGCATTGGCGCTGCAGTTTGGCACCAATTGCGAGGTGGTGATCCACGACCTGACCGGAGACGACCCGGAGAATACCATCGCCTGCATTGAAAACGGCCACGTGTCCAAGCGGGACGCCAAGGCTGGCCCCAGCCGCATCGTATTAGACGCCATGCGGGAAGGCCGGCGGGATCTGCCGGACCATTACAACTACCTGACCAAGACCAACGATGGAAGGATCCTTCGATCCAGCTCAGTTTACATCAAAGACGAATCCGGAAAAGCCACTGGAATCTTTTGCATCAATTACGACCTGACCGACCTGATGATGGCCCAGTCCGTCATCAACAACTTCGTGCAGCGGGGCGGCCCGGGCAAGGAGCCCGAGCGGATCCCCACCAACGTGAACGAATTGCTGGACGACCTGCTGGAAAAAAGCGTGCAGCTGGTAGGCAAGCCGGTGGCCATGATGAACAAGGACGACAAGGTGCGGGCCATCGCCTTCCTAAACGAGGCGGGAGCATTGCTCATCACCAAGAGCGGCGACAAGATCGCCAAATACTTCGGCATCAGCAAATACAGCCTGTACGCCTATCTGGACAGCAGCTCGGACGCCAAATGAAAACACCCCATACACCCCATTTAGCAAATCAAACAGGAGGACAGAACCGTGGATTTTGAAAAGATCAAGCAAGCCGCCCAAAACTATTTGCCCGACATGACCAAGTTCCTGCGGGATCTGATCGCCATCCCCAGCGAGAGCTGCGAGGAGGAGGGCGTCATCCGCCGCACCATCGAAGAAATGAACAAGCTGGGCTTTGACCGGGCCGAGATCGACCCCCAGGGCAACGCCCTGGGTTACATGGGCAACGGCCCCCGTTTGATCGCCTTTGACGGCCACATCGACACCGTGGGCGTCGGCAACCGGGACAATTGGAAGTTCGACCCCTATGAAGGCTTTGAGACCGAAACCGAGATCGGCGGCCGGGGCGGTTCCGACCAGGAGGGCGGCATCGTCTCCGCCGTATACGGCGCCAAGATCATGAAGGACCTGGGCCTGATCCCCGCGGACGTGACCGTGCTGGTGGCGGCCACCGTCCAGGAGGAGGATTGCGACGGCCTGTGCTGGCAATACATCCACAACGAAGACGGCCTTACCCCTGAGTTCGTGGTGTCCACCGAGCCCACCGACGGCGGCATTTACCGGGGCCACCGGGGCCGCATGGAGATCCGGGTGGACGTGCAGGGCGTCTCCTGCCACGGTTCCGCGCCGGAGCGGGGCGAAAACGCCATCTACAAGATGGCGGATATCCTCAAGGAAGTGGAAGCCCTCAACGAAAACGGCTGCGGCCCCGAGGACCAGATCAAGGGCCTGGTGAAGATGCTGGAGCCGGAATTCAATCCCGAGCATTATGAAGACGCCCGCTTCCTGGGCCGGGGCACCATCACCACCAGCCAGATCTTTTATACCTCCCCCAGCCGCTGCGCGGTGGCGGATTCCTGCTCCGTTTCCCTGGACCGCCGCATGACCGCCGGCGAAACCTGGGATTCCTGCATCCGGGAGATCGAAGCCCTGCCCTCCGTGAAAAAGCACGGCGCCAAGGTTTCCATGTATATGTACGACCGTCCCGCCTGGACCGGCCTGGTCTATGAGACGGAGTGCTACTTCCCCACTTGGATCAATAAGGAGACCGCCCCCCACGTCCAGGCGGTGGTGGACGCCCACAAGGCCCTTTACGGCGATAAGCGGGTGGGCGACCCGGCTTCCATGCACCTGCGCAACCGCCCCTTGACGGATAAGTGGACCTTCTCCACCAACGGCGTATCCATCCAGGGCCGCTATGGCATCCCCTGCGTGGGCTTCGGTCCCGGCGCCGAGTCCCAGGCCCATGCCCCCAACGAGATCACCTGGAAGCAGGACCTGGTCACCTGCGCCGCAGTATACGCCGCCATCCCCGGCCTTTACAAGGGCAAAGGGGAAGAGGACGTGTGCCAGTTCCGGGCCGGCAAGACCAACAACGACATCAAAAAAATTAGAACATAGCAGGAGAGGGGAAATTAAAACCATGAGCAACGTAAAACAGTACACCGACAAACTGCAGAAGCTGAACTTCCAGGATATGTACGAAGGCGACTTTTTCCTCACCTGGGAAAAGAGCCGGGAAGAGCTGGAGGCGGTATTCACCGTTGCCGATGCGCTGCGGCACCTGCGGGAGAACAACATCTCCACCAAGATCTTCGATAGCGGGCTGGGCATCAGCCTGTTCCGGGACAATTCCACCCGCACCCGCTTCTCCTTCGCTTCCGCCTGCAACCTGCTGGGCCTGGAAGTGCAGGACCTGGACGAGGGCAAGAGCCAGATCGCCCATGGGGAAACCGTGCGGGAGACCGCCAACATGATCTCCTTCATGGCGGACGTGATCGGCATCCGGGACGATATGTACATCGGCAAGGGCAACACCTACATGCACGAGGTGGTTGACGCGGTTACCGCCGGCAACAAGGACGGGGTATTGGAGCAAAAGCCCACCCTGGTAAACCTCCAGTGCGATATCGACCACCCCACCCAGGTCATGGCGGACGCCCTGCACCTGATCAACCTCTTTGGCGGCGTCGAAAACCTCAAGGGCAAGAAGCTGGCCATGACCTGGGCCTATAGCCCCAGCTACGGCAAGCCCCTGTCCGTGCCCCAGGGCGTCATCGGCCTGATGACCCGCCTTGGCATGGATGTGACGCTGGCCTATCCCGAGGGCTACGAGGTCATGGAGGACGTGGTGGAGGTGGCCAAGAAGAACGCTGCCGAGCAGGGCGGCAAATTCGAGATCACCAACTCCATGGCGGAAGCCTTCCAGGATGCGGACGTGGTCTACCCCAAGAGCTGGGCTCCCTTCAAGGCCATGGAAGAGCGCACGGAGCTCTACGGCAAGGGGGATATGGAGGGCATCAAGGCCCTGGAGAAGCGGCTTCTGGCCCAGAACGCCCAGCATAAGGACTGGGAGTGCACCGAGGAGATGATGAAGCTTACCAAGGATGGCAAGGCCATGTATCTCCACTGCCTGCCTGCGGACATCACCGACGTTTCCTGCGAGGCGGGCGAGGTGGCGGCCAGCGTGTTCGACCGCTATCGGGATCCCCTGTACAAGGAGGCCTCCTACAAGCCCTACATCATCGCAGCCATGATCTTCCTGGCCAAGGTGAAGGACCCCGTGGCCAAGCTCCAGGAGCTGGAGGCACGGGCGGCCAAGCGCCACGACGGCTAAAAACAAACCCCAAGCACGCTGCCGGAAAGGCGGCGGGTATGGAGCAGGGACGGGTATATGCCCGTCCTTGCTTTTTTGGTTGCGCCCGGGCCCGGCGATGGCGGTCGTCCGGCCCGGGGGGGCGGCGGCGGGCGCATGAAATGCGCCCGGCCGGCGCCGGGCCCTGCCCGGCGCCGGCCCAGTTTGGAGGCGGGGCCCCTGGCCCGCCTCCAAACGCCGCCGCCCCCCCGCCCCCAAGGGGGATGCGAAAACGAAGCGGATATGCTATACTAAGAAAAACCCATCGGCTTAGAAGAAAGGAGCCTGTATGCTGGAACTGTTG
Source organism: uncultured Eubacteriales bacterium (assembly GCA_900543475.1). Lineage (GTDB taxonomy): Bacteria > Bacillota > Clostridia > Christensenellales > CAG-138 > Pelethousia > Pelethousia gallinarum. Next base: position 352 of record UQRU01000011.1, on the reverse strand, counting down.
CTCAATTACTGGACGCTGGCCGGGGCGGGGCTGTTGTTTTTCGGCAGCCTGCTGGCGCTGTGCCTTTGCCGCAAACGGTTGTCTGCCGGCGTAAAGGGGTTGCTATGGGCGGTATGCGCCGTCACCGCCTTGTATCTCCTGTTCATTTTGTGGCTGACGCTGGCCGCAGGTAGCAACCCACCCCAGGAGCCGGTTCCCATGCCGGCAGGGTCTTAGGGGTAGAAGATAGGAGAAGGGGCGCCGACCCCCACGGGATGGGGGCCGGGGGGTTTTTGGGGCAGGATAAAAAGATATACAGGGCGGGGGTGTGGGAGTGGGAGCGCCGGCCCCCCCCCCGGGCGGCCCCGCCGCC